>NZ_CAGKLC010000001.1:0-13752 GCF_903469665.1 Flavobacterium sp. UGB4466
GTATTTTGGTAGTATAAACTAAACAAAATCTAACCAAATGAGAGTCTATTTATTAATTATGTTGTTTTTCAGCGGAATATCTTTTGCGCAGAATTCAATTACCGGTTCTGTGACTGATGGCAGTAAACAAGCTATTCCGGGAGCCAATGTTGTCGTAGTTGGAAGTTCAAACGGTGCTTCTACCGATTTCGATGGTACATTTAAGTTAAATACTTCGGCAAAGCTGCCTTTTACAATTAAGGTTTCGGCTGTAGGTTTCGAGTCCAAAACAATTAATGTTACATCAGTAAATCAAAAGATTAATGTAATTTTAAAAGATGAGGAAACCAAATTAAATGAAATTGTGGTTTCGGCTTCGAGAACTCCTGAGAGAGTACTTGAGTCTCCGGTAACTATTGAAAGAATGGGAATTCAGGATATCAAGAAAACTGCTTCTCCTTCTTTTTACGATGGACTGGAAAATTTAAAAGAGGTACAGATGAATACCAGTAGTATGTCTTTTAAATCAATCAATACTAGGGGTTTTGCAACGGTAGCCAATACGCGTTTTATGCAGTTGGTTGATGGTATGGACAACTCCTCTCCGCTTTTAAACTTTGTATTGGGGAATTTGATTGGTGTTTCAGAGATAGATGTTCAGAGTGTGGAGTTGTTGCCAGGTGCATCTTCTGCATTATATGGAGCCAATGCTTTTAATGGAATTATGTTCATGAACAGTAAAAGCCCGTTTACGTATCAGGGAGCATCAGCTTATTTTAAATACGGAATGACTTCGCAGGAAGCTGCCGGTACCAATAATTACTACGATTTTGGAATGCGATTTGCACATGCGTTTAATAAATATTTTGCGGCCAAAGCAAATTTTACTTATATGGAGGCTACCGATTGGTATGCTACAAATTATAATGACAAAACAATTCCCGGAATCGATAGAAGTAATATCAATTATGATGGAATTAACGTGTATGGTGATGAAGTTTCGACTAACTTAAAAGGTGTTGGACAGTCATTAGCTGCCTTAGGAATTATTCCTGCTTCAGCTGTAAATTTATTGCCTAGTAAAAATGTCAGCAGAACGGGTTATAATGAAGTAGATCTTACGAACAACAAAGCTGGAAATACCAAAATTGATTTTTCATTACACGGAAGGCCTTTTGGAGATGATAGATTGGAAATCATCTGGCAAAGTAAATTTGGTACCGGTAACGCGGTTTATCAAGGAGCTAATAGATACTACTTAAATGATTTTTTTATGCAACAACATAAAATTGAATTTAAAGGGAGGAATTTTTTCGTAAGAGGGTATACTACATCGGAAGATGGAGGGCATTCTTATGATATGGGTTTTACCGGAATTAATATAAATAGAAAATGGAAAGATGATAAAACCTGGTTTGGTCAGTATGCAGGGGCATACGTTCAGGCTACTTTAGGAGGAGCCACTCCGGAACAGGCTCATGTAGCAGGAAGAACCACAGCAGATACTGGTCGTTTCTTGCCAGGTACAGCCGCATTTAAAAATGCATTCAATCAGGTAATTGATGACGAAAGTGTACTTACAGGTTCAAAATTGGTAGACAATTCGAAAATTTACCATTCAGATGCAAATTACAACTTTAAAGATTTGATAAAGTTTGCTGAGATTCAGGTGGGTGGATCATTCAGATTGTACGAATTAAATTCTCATGGAAGAATTTATACCGATGGTAACGGTGGGATTAATTATACAGAGTATGGTGCTTACACACAAGTAATGAAAAAGTTTTTGGATGAAAGATTGAAATTTACAGGTTCTATTCGTTACGATAAATCTAAAAATTTCGATGGTAATTTTTCACCAAGAGTATCTTTTGTCTATTCCGGAGGGGAGAAAAAGAATCATAATTTCAGAGCTTCATTCCAAACCGGTTTTAGAAACCCGTCTACACAGGATCAATATATAGGTTTTAATATTGGTAATGCAGTGTTGATTGGTTCTGCTCCGGACAACTTATTGCGTTATACAGAGACATTACCTGTTTCAACAACTGCAGGTCAGGCTTTTGCCGGAGGTTCTACCGTTGTAATGACCGGGGTCAATGCTTATAATAATTCGTATACTGCCAGTTCTGTAGCTGCTTTTGCTGCTTTGGCAGGAACTAATCCCGTGGCTGCTGCTGCTCTTTTAAGAAAAACAAATATAAATTATGTGAGACCGGAAGAAGTTAAGGCATTTGAGTTAGGATATCGTTCTTTTATCAATGATGTTTCAGTCGATCTTAATGCTTATTATAATGTTTACAATCATTTTATTGGGAATTTGAACGTTGCGGCTCCTTTTTATGGTACAGCGCAAGATGCTCCAAACCCTTTATTAGGACCTACAGATCCTGGATTCCAGACGCTTCATGCGCTTCAGAATGGAAACATCAGAGCGTACCAGTTGTATACCAATACAGATGTTGAAATCAAATCGTTCGGATTTGGAGTTGGTCTTTCTAAAAAAGTGATTGCTAATTTTGAATTGGGAGTAAATTATAATTATGCTCAGTTTGATTTCGATCAGGCCAAAGATCCAAGTTTTGAAGCCGGGTTTAATACGCCAAAACACAGAGTTAAAGTGTCTCTTGGAAATGACAAGTTGTTTGAGAACTTCGGATTCAATGTGAGCGGAAGATGGAATAATGAATACAAATGGGAATCAACTTTTGCAGATGGTGTAATTAAGGCGGCAACTGTAATTGATGCGCAGATTAATTACGGACTTCCGAAATTAAAATCACTTTTCAAATTAGGAGCTTCCAATATTGGAGGAAAAGAATATGCTCAGGTACTTGGTGCAGGATATATCGGTCAGCAATATTTTGTTTCCTGGACGATCAATCCGTAATTTGGGATAATAGACGAAACAAACCTTTTATTCGCTTTTCCGGATACAATATTCAGAAAAGGATAATTATAAAATATAGTAGATCATGGTAAAAAATTTAAAATGGCTGTTTTTGGTTTCAGTAACCTTTATGGCTTGTAATAGTGATGATGCGGTAACGGTCTCAGATTCGTCTGATGGACAGCCGTTAACTTCGGGACAGGCGAATTTTTCAAAATATGTTGCGTTGGGAGATTCTTTTGCGGCAGGTTTTTCAGACAATGCTTTGTTTAAGGCTGGTCAGGCAAATGCATACCCTAATATTTTGGCACAGCAATTTGCATTGATAGGTGGCGGTACTTTTACGACTCCTTTTATGGCCGATAATATTGGAGGGTTTTCCTCCGGTGGTGTTCAGGTACCTAGTTTAGGAGTTAGGTTGTATTTAGATGTATCAACAAGTACTCCGGTTCCTGTTAGTGGTGTTTCGGGTACCGATATTAGCGCACGTTTAACGGGAGCTTTCAGTAATTTGGGAATTCCTGGAGCAAAAGCAACACATTTGGCGCTAGCTGGTTATGCAAGTGCTAATCCTTATTTTGGCAGGATTGCTTCTTCGCCTTCAGCAACGGTTTTAGGTGATGCTTTGGCACAGAATCCTACTTTTTTCTCTTTGTGGATTGGGGGTAACGACGTTTTAGGTTACGCTACATCCGGAGGAGACGGATCAAATCCGATTACAGCCCCGGCTACTTTTGATGCTGTTTATAAAAACCTGGCAACAGAATTGTCTAAGAATGGAAGAAAAGGTGTTGTGGCCAATTTGCCGGACATCAGTACCTTGCCGCACTTTACAACAGTTCCTTACAATCCTTTAACGATTTCTGTTTTAGGTGGTGGAAGTACGGCTGTTGGAACGGCAACGATCAATGCACTTAATACACAATTATACGGTCCGTTGAAAAGCGCCTTAAATTTTCTTGGAGTTACGGATAGAATTGATTTACTATCGCTAACTGCAGCAAATCCTTTGTTGATAAAAGACGAAACGCTTGCCAACTTATCGACTCAGCTTACTGCAGTGCTTACGCCATCGGTGGGAGCACAGACTGCGGCATTTTATGGTACTGTTTTTGGACAAGCGCGTCAGGCTAAAGCTACCGATTTGGTGCTTTTGAGTACAAGAGCAGCTATTGGAACGGCACCTACAGCAGCAAACTCAGGAATCGGAATGGTGCCTCCTGCTCCGTTGGATAAATTTGGGATTACGTATCCGTTACAAGATAAGTATGTATTAATTCCGGCAGAGATAACGGAGATCAAAAATGCTACTGCGGCCTATAATTTAACCATTAAAGCAGCTCAGGAGGCAAACGGTCTGGCATTAGTAGATGCAGACGGATTGATGAAACAGTTGTCTACTGCAAACGGGATCTCTGTAAATGGCTATACTTTGACAAGCGCATTTGTTTTCGGAGGAGTGTTTTCTCTGGATGGTGTTCATCCTTCAGCCAGAGGTTATGCATTTATTGCTAATAAATTTATAGAGTCAATTAATGCAAAATACGGTTCAAATCTAAAAGGAGTAGATGTCGGGAATTACCAGACACTTTATCCTAAAGTTATAAATTAAATTTAATTTTTTCATAAAACAGCCACTTGCTTTCAGAACGCAGTGGCTTTTTTTATGCAGTTAAAAAATGCTGTTTTCGGTATTTGAGGGCTGACTTTTAAGAATCAAACAAAATCGTAGTATTTTTTATAAAAAAAATATTGATTTTATATTTTAAAAATTTATCTTTGCGCTCTGAAAAAAGAGGTATTTTCGATAAACCTAAATAGCTATTTAATAAATACATAAGTAATGTCAAAAGTAATAGGAAAAGTTGCTCAAATCATTGGACCAGTAGTTGACGTAGTTTTCAACGGTAAAGATGTTGAACTTCCAAAAATTTATGATTCATTAGAAATCACAAAAAAAGATGGAACATTATTAGTTCTTGAAGTACAATCTCACATTGGTGAAAACACTGTTCGTACAATCTCTATGGACTCTACAGACGGTTTGTCAAGAGGATATGAAGTAGTTGGAACTGGAAATCCAATCCAAATGCCAATCGGTCCAGACGTATATGGACGTTTATTCAATGTAATTGGAGACGCAATTGATGGTTTAGGCGAATTGCCAAAAACTGGAGAAAACGGTTTGTCGATTCACAGACCAGCTCCTAAATTCGAAGATTTGTCAACTTCATCAGAAGTTTTATTCACAGGTATTAAAGTAATCGATTTGATCGAGCCTTACGCAAAAGGAGGTAAAATTGGATTGTTTGGTGGTGCAGGTGTTGGTAAAACAGTATTGATCCAGGAGTTGATCAACAATATCGCAAAAGGTCATGGTGGACTTTCAGTATTCGCAGGAGTAGGAGAAAGAACACGTGAAGGAAATGACTTACTTCGTGAGATGTTAGAGTCAGGAATTATTAAATACGGTGATGATTTCATGCACTCTATGGAAAATGGAGGATGGGATTTATCTAAAGTAGATATGCCAGGAATGAGAGAGTCTAAAGCTACTTTCGTTTTCGGACAAATGAATGAGCCACCTGGAGCTCGTGCACGTGTAGCACTTTCAGGATTATCTATCGCTGAGTATTTCCGTGATGGAGCAGGAACTGATCAAGGTAAAGACGTATTGTTTTTCGTTGATAACATCTTCCGTTTTACACAAGCAGGTTCTGAGGTATCAGCACTTTTAGGACGTATGCCTTCTGCAGTAGGATACCAACCAACTTTGGCAACAGAGATGGGAGCTATGCAAGAACGTATTACTTCTACAAACAAAGGATCTATTACATCTGTACAGGCGGTTTACGTTCCTGCGGATGACTTAACTGACCCGGCACCGGCAACAACGTTTGCTCACTTAGATGCTACAACTGTATTGTCTCGTAAAATTGCTGAGTTAGGTATTTATCCTGCGGTTGACCCGTTAGATTCTACTTCAAGAATTTTGACTCCTCAAATCTTAGGAAATGAGCATTATGACTGTGCACAAAGAGTAAAAGAAATTCTTCAAAAATACAAACAATTGCAAGATATCATCGCGATCTTAGGTATGGAAGAATTGTCTGAAGAAGATAAATTATCAGTATCAAGAGCACGTCGTGTTCAGCGTTTCTTATCTCAGCCATTCCACGTAGCGGAGCAATTTACAGGTATTCCTGGAGTATTGGTTGATATTAAAGATACTATCAAAGGATTCAACATGATTATCGACGGTGAGTTAGATCATCTTCCAGAAGCAGCTTTCAACTTGAAAGGTTCTATTCAGGATGCTATCGAAGCTGGAGAAAAAATGTTAGCTGAAGCTTAATCTAGTTTTCAGTATTCTGTCGCAGTAATCAGTACTGAGACTGTAAACTGAGACTGTAAACTAAAAAAAAATGATTTTAGATATAGTATCACCAGAAGCAAAATTATTTTCAGGAGAAGTAACATCAGTAACGTTGCCTGGGGTTGATGGAAGTTTCCAAATATTGAATAATCACGCTCCTATCGTCTCTATTTTGGAAAAAGGAACTGTTAAAATTGCTTCTGCAAAGTTTAATTTTTCTAAAGATGTAGCGAGTAAATTCACAAAAGTAAACGAGCAAACTTATACATTAGAGATTGCATCAGGTACTGTTGAAATGAAAGATAATAAAGTAATTGTTTTAGTTGACTAAAGCAGTTTCGGAATAAATAGAAAAAGACTTCAAGTAATTGAAGTCTTTTTTTTATGCTCTAATTTTTCTTTTTGACTACAGGAAGATATGGTATTCAAAGAGTATTTAAACGATTTATCTCCAATTGGGGTTGTGAAAGCAAAGCAATAGCTTATTTTACAATCAATTTTATAACTTTGCTTTTATGAAATTACCGGAGAACCTGAATCAGAAATTAGAGATACGAAAGCAAAATAATTCGCTTAGAAAATTACCGGTTTTTAGTAACCGAATAGATTTTTCATCAAATGATTATATAGGCTTTTCAAAATCAGAATCTATTTTTAAGTTAACTCATACTTATTTGCTGGAAAACGAAATTTTTCAAAACGGCGCAACCGGATCACGATTGATCTCAGGAAATCACTCTTTATATCAAATTACAGAAACGTTTATTGCGGAATTTCATGACGCTGAATCGGCGTTAATCTTTAATTCGGGTTACGATGCCAATGTTGGTTTTTTTAGCGCTGTACCGCAAAGAAATGATGTTATATTGTATGATGAGTTAAGTCATGCTTCTATTCGGGATGGCATTACAATGTCTAATGCAAAATCATATAAATTCAATCACAATGATTTTGAAGATTTAGAACGTCTTATTCAAAAATTTCCGGATACTACGGTTTATATTGTTACTGAAACGGTTTTTTCTATGGATGGGGATAGTCCTAATTTAGAAGAATTAGTAGTCTTGTCTGAGAAGTACAATTGTTATCTGGTAGTTGATGAAGCGCATACTTTAGGTGTATTTGGAGAAAAAGGGGAAGGTTTGATGCAATATTTGAAATTGCATCATAGAATTTTTGCCCGAATTATGACTTTCGGTAAGGGCTTAGGATGTCATGGAGCAACAGTTCTAGGAAGTACAGCTCTTAAAGAATATCTCGTAAATTTTGCCAGAAGCTTCATTTATACTACAGGTTTATCACCTCATTCTGTTGCGACAATTTTTGTAGCCTACAAACAATTGGAAGCAGAGAAAGCAACCATTGAAAAGTTACGCAGTAATATTGTGTTTTTCAATCAGCACAAAAACCTATTAGGGCTAAAGCCAATGTTTGTTCGGAGTAAGTCGGCAATACACTCGGCTATTGTTCCGGGAAACGAAAATGTAAAGCGCCTCGCAGAACAACTTCAGGGTAAAGGATTCGATGTAAAACCGATACTTTCTCCAACTGTTCCGGAAGGTCAGGAACGTTTGCGCTTTTGCATTCATAGTTACAATTCAGAAAAAGAGATTAACGAAGTTTTAGAATTACTGGGAAACTTCGTGTTTTAGGATAATATGTTTCACAGAGATTCACCAAGTTATCACAGAGCTTCGCAAAGTTATTTTGTGAGGCTCTTTTTTCTTTGTGAATCTCTGCGTGAAAAAAAATATTTCCGTCAGCCCTTTGTTTGTGGTCATTTAGAAAAAACTTTTAATTTTTTTGTAACGTTTTGAATGTTTGATTACTTACGAGTCGTAATCAAATAAACCAAAATAATTATGAAAACAACTTCAACACCAATTACCGAAAAAGTACTCCATTTTGTATTTGTCTTTGTTGCTTCGGCGGGGCTGGGATATGCTTTAGTAAATCAATTTATTTTAGATAAACCCAATAAAGAACTACTTCTAATTATGATTTGTCTCTTCGTTGCTTCAATGGCTTTCTGGCAAAGAAAAAAAATATAATAAATCATAGTACTTATTCAATCATCAATCAAACTAAATCAAAACATCATCAATCATTAAATCAATCAACAAAATGAAAAAATTAGTTACATCAGCACTTGCTGTAATCGCATTAGTTTTTAGTGGAACGACACAGGCACAGAACAAATCTCCAGAACTTGAAAATTCGCTTTTATGGGAAGTGTCGGGAAATGGACTGTCAAAGTCATCTTATTTATACGGAACAATTCATGCGATATGCTCAAAAGACTATTTTCTATCTGAAAAAACAAAGAAGGCATTTGACGCTTCTACTGAATTAGTTTTAGAAATTGATTTGGCTGATCCAAAAGAAATGGCAGATATGCAGCAAATGGCTATGGGGAAAGAGCCGTTAAGTAAGAAATTGAGTCCGCAACAACTTGCGAAATTGGGTGTAATTCTTGAAAAAGCGACCGGAATGACGGTGAAACAAGTGGACGCTTTGAGTCTGGCTACAGTAATGAGTCTGATTGCTGTCAAAAGTTTTGGCTGTGATGATATTAAATTTTATGAAATGGAGTTTATCGAGCAAGCTAAGAAAAGAAATATCGACATCGGAGGTTTGGAAACGGTAAAAAGCCAAGTGAAAGTACTCGAGAATGCCTATACAGATGATGAATTGCTTAATATGTTGGAAGGGTTAAATACTTCGCTAACATCTGAGTCAGTTGCCTTTTATAAGACTGAAAATATAAAGGGATTGTATGGTGTTACAGTTGATGAAAAAATGTCGAGTGAAAAAACAAATAAGATTATCTTAGACGATAGAAATGGCAATTGGGTTAAGAAGATGCCGCAATTGATGAAAAATCAGAGTGTTTTTTTTGCAGTAGGATCGGCACATTTGGGAGGTGAGTATTCAGTGTTTAATTTATTAAGAAAAGGACGGTATAAGGTAAAACCAATAATGAATTAAGATTATTTTGAAAGAGAAAGAACAGGAATTTTTAAATCGGATCGAAAGTCATAAAGGAATACTGTACAAGGTTTCCAAGATGTACATGGATAATCCTGACGATCAACAGGATTTGTTTCAGGAAATTATCTGCCAGCTTTGGAAATCGTATGATTCTTTTAGAAATGAAAGTCAGTTTTCGACCTGGATGTATCGTGTAGCGGTGAATACAGCCATTGTTTTTCTGAAAAAAGAAAAGCGAAAGGTAGACAAATACGAAATCGCTTCCGAAAATATTAAGGATGATGAAGGAGATTCGCACATCAAAGAAAGTCAGATCGATCATTTTTATAAAGCTGTTCAAAAACTCGAAAAAATAGATAAAGCGATCATTTTTTATCAGCTGGAAGGGTTTTCTCATAAGGAAATTGGAGAGAACTTAGGAATCTCAGAAGGAAATGCCAGGGTGAAATTAAACAGAGCAAAAGAAAAATTAAAAGAAATAATTAAAAATCAGGGATATGGATTTTAACGATATACAAAACGCATGGAACAATGATAAATCGGATAATATTGTTCTTCCGGATAATCTGGAAAAAATACAATCGGCCAATACGCCATTAGACAGAATCAGAAAAAATTTAAAAAGTGAGCTGATTGCGCAGGGAGTTTCAATAGTGTTGATAGGATTTACACCGTATATTTTTCATTTTGAACAGAAGTACATCGTTCCGTTTTTTTTGCTTTTTGCTATGTTTACCGCGGTTTGTATTTATTATTTGACAAAACTTTATTTTTTCTATAAACGACTTCATAATACCGCTTTAAAAACAAAGGACAATCTGTATGAAACTTATTTTGATATCCGTTTGAATATGGAGTTGTATAAGACTTTCGGATTTGCTTTGACACCTTTTATGATTGTGTTTTTAACGGTTTTAATCTACGATCAGACTTCCAAAACCACCAATTTTGTTATGTTTGACTTTAGCAGTACAGAAATAATTGGTGTTTTTTCAGCTATTCTTTTTTCAATTCTTTCTATGGGATTGTTTTTGGAATGGTGGGTTCGGTTTTATTACGGAAAATATGCTAAAGAAATAAAGAAAGTGATAGACGAATTAAAAGAAGAGTAAGTTAAATAGACCCCATCATACGTGATGGGTTTGTTTTTATTGGTATTTTTGCATCGATTATTAAGCAGGTATTCATCGAGAAAAGATTATTCGATACCAGAAAGCATAATTGTTTTTTGTGAGTATTTGCCAAACAAAAGAAGCATGAAAATATTTATAACCGGAATTTCAACAGATGTTGGTAAAACCGTTACTTCGGCAATCGTTGTTGAAGCTTTAGAGGCCGATTACTGGAAACCCGTTCAGGCCGGAGATTTGGATTTTAGTGATACACACAAGGTAAAATCTCAAATTTCAAATTCGAAATCTCAATTTTTCCCAAATGCATACGAGTTAAATACACCGGCAAGTCCGCATCTGGCAGCAGAAATAGATGGGCTTACGATCGATTTGAAGAAGATTATGGAACCTCGAACTGATAATCATTTGGTTGTAGAAGGTGCAGGGGGAATTTTTGTTCCGTTGAATGAAAAGGATTCCATTATCGATCTAATTCAGGCCGATTATAAAGTAATTGTGGTTTCAAGACATTATTTGGGGAGTATCAATCACACCTTGTTAACCGTAGAAGCGATTCAGAACAGAGGTTTTGAAGTGGCAGGAATCATTTTCAGCGGAAGCGAAAACCAATCGACTGAAAGTTTAATTCTGAATAAAACCGGAATAAAATGTATCGGAAGAATTGATGAAGAACCTTATTTTGATCAAAATGTAATTCGAGAATATGCCGATCAGTTTAGAGAGAACTTACTTAATTTATAGAGAAAACAAGACAGAATAAAGAAAATAGACTTTCTTATCTTTGTCAAAATTGTAGAGTTTAGACTAATTTCTATACTCTAATATCCATATTCTAAACAAGATGACATTAACAGAAAAAGACAGCCAATATCTTTGGCATCCTTATACACAGCATAAAACAGCACAGGCGCCAATTGCAATTTCCAGAGGTGAAGGTGCTTTACTTTGGGATGAGAACGGTAAGGAATATATTGACGCTATTGCCTCATGGTGGGTGAATCCGTTTGGACACAGTAACCGATTTATAGCCGATGCGATTTACAAACAATTAACCACATTAGAGCATGTGTTGTTTGGCGGTTTTACGCACGAACCGGCAGTCAAAGTGGCGGAGAAACTAATTGAGATTCTGCCTAAAAATCAGCAGAAGATTTTCTTTTCTGATAATGGTTCAACAGCGGTTGAAGTAGCTATAAAAGTGGCTTTGCAGTTTTTTTTCAATAAGGGTGAAAAACGTACCACAATAATTGCTTTTGAAAATGCTTTTCACGGAGACACTTTTGCGGCGATGGCAGCAAGTGGAATCTCTTTTTATACACAAGCTTTTCAGGGAATGTTTATTGATGTAGTCCGAATTCCGGTTCCGGTAAAAGGACAGGAACAGGAAAGTTTTGATGCTTTGAGAAATGTGATTCAAAATCATAGTTGCGCCGGTTTTATTTTTGAACCTTTGGTGCAGGGTGCAGCCGGAATGGTAATGTATGAACCGGAGGCTTTGGCAAAACTGATTCAAATCTGCAAAGAGAACAATGTTCTTACCATTGCCGATGAAGTAATGACAGGTTTCGGTAAGACGGGAAAAACCTTTGCAATGGATTATGTGACAGAAGTTCCGGATATGATGTGTTTGTCTAAAGCACTAACCGGAGGCACAATTCCGATGGCAATCACCACTTTTACACAAGAGGTTTTTGATGCTTTTTATGATGACGATATCAATAAGGCTTTGTTTCATGGACATACCTTTACTGCAAATCCTACGGGTTGCGCTGCAGCTTTGGCTAGTATTGAATTGTTGCATACAGATGAAATGCAGGCTAATATTGAAAGAATTCATAAGAGTCATTTGGATTTTCAGAAGAAAATTGAAAAGCATTCAAAAGTAACTACCGCGAGAACATTGGGGGTTATTTTTGCAGTTGAAATCAAATCAGATTCAGAAGAGAGTTATTACGGTTCAATGCGAACGAAACTCTATAATTTCTTCATTGATAAAGGTGTTGTTTTGCGCCCTGTCGGAAATATCGTTTATATTTTACCTCCGTATATCATGAGTGATGAGCAGCTTCAAAAAGTATATAAAACCATTGAAGAAGCCATTGAAATGGTGTAATTTTGCGATTAAATAAAATATTTTGAATACACAAAAAATCTCTATAACAGCTTTTTCTTCTATTTCACCTTTAGGAAATACCACGGAATCAGTGT
Source organism: Flavobacterium sp. UGB4466 (assembly GCF_903469665.1). GTDB lineage: Bacteria > Bacteroidota > Bacteroidia > Flavobacteriales > Flavobacteriaceae > Flavobacterium > Flavobacterium lipolyticum. Next base: position 12,578 of record NZ_CAGKLC010000001.1, read on the forward strand.
GGGAAAAGTATCTTGATCGTCAACATTGTTTTTCGAAACAGTTTTTAGACCAACAGGAAACTTCTGTCGCCGCTCTGGATGCTGAGTCTAAACAAATTGTCTCGGAAATAAGAGAGTCCGATCCTAAGTACAAATTTCTGGATGATTCGGTTTTGTTTGCTTTGACGGCTTCTCGGCAAGCGGTTAAGCAGGCAGGATGGAGTTCGGATGATATCTTCGGAATTAACATTGGTTCGTCTCGAGGAGCAACCGATTTATTCGAAAAACATTATAAAGAATACATCGATACAGGAAAAGCACAAACTTTAGCTTCTCCAACAACAACTTTAGGAAATATATCTTCCTGGATTGCTCACGATCTGCAGAGTACTGGACCGGAAATATCGCATTCTATAACGTGTTCAACTGCACTTCATGCCTTGTTGAATGGTGTGGCGTGGTTGAAATCAGGTATGGCCGATAAATTTTTGGTAGGAGGAAGCGAAGCCCCATTGACTGATTTCACGATTGCTCAAATGAGAGCACTTAAAATATATTCGAGAATCGATCAGGAAACAGAAGCATGGCCCAACTTGGCTTTCGATTTTGAGAAAACTCAAAATACTATGATTTTAGGGGAGGGTGCGGCAGTTTGCTGTCTGGAAACCGGCGAGAAAGAGAATGCAATTGCATACATAACAGGTGTTGGTTATGCAACCGAGATTTTAGAACACAATATTTCTATTTCTGCAGAAGCAACCTGTTTTCAAAAATCAATGAAAATGGCTTTAAGGAATATAGCTCCTGAATCGGTTGATGCAATTGTGATGCATGCTCCCGGAACGATCAAAGGCGACTTAACTGAGTTGAGGGCTATTGAAAAAGTTTTTGGATCTCAGCTGCCTTTGCTGACTACCAATAAATGGAAGATCGGACATACTTTTGGAGCGTCCGGTATATTGAGTTTAGAGTTGGCACTTTTGATGTTTCAGCACGATACTTTTATTGGAGTGCCTTTCGGAGAAGAGCAAAAACAGACAAAATCGATTAAAAGAATATTGATTAATGCCGTAGGTTTCGGAGGGAATGCAGTTAGCGTTTTGATCGAAAAACCATAATTGGGACTTTCGGAGCCTCATAAATTTACACTATAAAAAAATCCATTCGCCACAGCGAATGGATTTTTTTATAGAACG
>NZ_CAGKLC010000001.1:13851-173709 GCF_903469665.1 Flavobacterium sp. UGB4466
GAATTAACGAATTAACGAATTAACGAATTAACGAATTAACGAATTAACGAATTAACGAATTAACGAATTAACGAATTAACGAATTACTGAAACAGTACTTTTCGGGTGACAGTAAAATCATTTGCTAAAGTGATCTTCACCAATAAAACCTGATTGGCTGACGGTAAATTTTCAATTTGAAAGGTCGCACTGTTTAATTTGTTCTTACTGTATAATTGTTTGCCGGTAATATCAAAAACAACAACTTGTTTAATGTTTTCTTTTGATGAAGACATTTGAATAGTTTTATTGCTAGTCGAAATAAGAATGCCATTTTCGATGTTTTCAAAATCTCCTGTACCTAAAGTTTTGCCTGGTTTATAGCGCAGTGTCAAACGTTCGGTAAAGGTACCGGCTTCGGTTTTAAAAGTATAGTTGCTTTGTGTTAAATCATGAACAGTCCCGGTTGTTTTGTCTTCAATGTAAATGGCTTGATTGCTCATGTTTCCATCTACTTCGTCAATTGCCACAGTAAAATCACCTGCAACTGTTGTGCGGTATCCTAATGGAACAAGATCGGCATCTGTAAATGGCAGAGCACGTCCCTGAATTACATATTTGTTTTTTTGATCCGTAGTGTAAAAATCTAAATATTGATTGCCGTCAAAAGTTAGTCCGTCATATCTGTTTTCATAGTCATTGGTTGCTCCTTCAATGTAGCTTACTAGCAATTGTTTAAAAGCTCCCGTGGTATTGGTCATGTTTAACCAAATGCGGTGTTTTTCTATAGCCGCCACTTTTGAGGTGTTTCCGGGTCTGAAAAACTGACCGTTATTGGCTCCGCCCAATCGCATTAAATTGTTGAACTTCACTTTTCCTGCAGCATTCGTCGTTACAAAAAAGGCTTGCCCGGCTGCTATGTTGCCCGTCGGTTTAGTGCCTTTGTCTTTTGCAGGATCGTTATTGTGCTGTTTATCCGATTTTGCAGAAACTCCTCCACTAAGGTTGTATGAAGCATAGTCATCCGCGCTGTACTGATTACTTGGAACAGGTTTTGCAGGAGTGTTATGCGTCCAGAAATAGAGCGTTCCGTCTAACATTGGATTGTCTTTTAAAAGCCTATCAGCACTTAGGGCAGACGGGTACGGATTTCCAATCAGGTGGCCTTTCATTGCGGTTAGGTATTCTCCCTCTAAATCTCCATTGTTTGGAATTCCTTTGAAAGTTGTGGTAAATTCTTGTTTGGTTGCATTTGTATAGTTCGAGGGGCCTCGAATAATGTAGCCTTTTCCAACAATCATATTGCTTTCTCTATTGGTTCGTACCCATTGTGTACCGTCATTGCCATAATACATAGTGGCAGGCGTAGAAGGCGAAACGTCTACTAATTTTTGTGGAGTTACCGGAGTAGACCAATACAAATAATCTTTTTGGAATATAGGCGGACTGGTACGGATGTATGAAATACTTCCCGTATTCTTAGCATTGCTTTTTTGTATCAAACTGGAACTGTTTTCAAAAACTAAAGATCCGGAGTTTACGTCTATACTATTGGCAATAGTTAAGGTGTTTCCTGATTTTATAGTTACTGTTGCTCCATTCATGATTGTGCAGGAACATCCGTTAAGATCTGTTTCTGCAGTATAATTTCCTGTAAATTGAATTGGATCGTTTAACGAAGGTGTTCCACCTGACCATTTAGTGCCATTCCACACATTTCCGGGTAGGATTACAATGTCTGACGAATATACTCTTGTGCAGTTATCATCAATGGCAAATTTATAAGTTCCGGGAGCTAATCCTGAAATTTCATATGTGGTTCCGGAAGTTGTATAATTGTAGACAGTTCCTCGTGACTCGACTAATCTTCCTGATGTAGGTACATTTTCTAAAACAACACTTCCGCTTGGGGTAGTACAGGTAGGTTGTTTGATCGTTCCTACTGTTGGGGCAATATTTGCCTGTTTGGTTATAATAGCTTCCGAAATTGCAGTGGTTGCCGTTCCGCAGTTTGATGTTACTACCGCATAGTAATACAATGTTCCTGATGTTGTGGATTGTGGCGTGTAACTATTGGTTCTAGCGCCATTTGCAGCTCCTAATGCCGTTCCGTTTGTGGCAGTTGCAGCAGTATTACTGAACCATTGATAGGTTAAGGTTCCTGATGCTGTAGCGGTAACCGTTAAAGGTGTAAAGGCATCGTTGAGGCATTTGGTTTGAGTAGCGGTAGACTGTGAGGTAATTTCTAATGATGGGTTAACCGTTAGTTTAGCAGTATTTGAGTTTGTGTTGGTATTGGCAGGACAAGTGGTTGAGCTTCTTGCGACACAACGAACATAGTAGTCACTATAGGACAAAGGAAGGTTGGTCAAATTTAAGGTTGCTGTATTATGACCTGATACCCCCTGAACGCCATTGGTATTAGTCCAGTTTGTTGAGCCATTGGCAGAATATTGCCATTGGTAGGTCGCATTCGAGGCTGATGCGGTTACGCTAAAGGTGCCGGATTGACCTTCGCAGGCAACTAAATCCTGTGGTTGACTGGTGAACGTTAATCCTGCTTGTACATTGACTGCTATACTGTTTGAGGCATTGCTAGGACACATATAGTCTTTATTTTGTGTAATTACCGAGTAGGTACCCGATGCTGTAACCCTTATGCTTCTGGTAGTTTGCCCGTTTGACCAAAGGTAGTTGTCTTCAATACTTGAAGTCAATACTACACTGCCTCCCTGGCAAAAAGTAGTTGGTCCGCTTGCGGTAATAGTAGGTCTTGACGTTTTTCCGTTAGTGATATTGACGTATTTGTATATGGCATCATTTGTTTTACAATCGTTAGAGGCTACAACAGTAAGATTTCCTGCGGTTGAGCTGGTAGTTACGGTAATGGAGTTGGTATTTGCTCCTGAGGTAATAGTCCAGCCAGAAGGTACTGTCCATACATATTTGGTGGCATTTGTTACTGGTGGAATCGAGTAAACTTGCCCTGTATTTCTTGGACATTGTGGTGAAAAACCTGTGATTTCGCCAGTTTCACCTAATGCTTCGTAAACTGTTATCTTTTTTTGAGAGGTTTTAACAGTAGGGCAATTTGGCTGTGTTATCGTATAAATGACGTTTGCAACTCCGGGAGCTTTTGCAATGGCATTGGCGCCTCCGTCACTTTTAGTAACAACTTCGAGAACTGATGGATCTGATGAGGACCAGGTTCCTCCGCTCCATCCTCCGGCGGCCCAGAACAATTCTGTAGAACCTACGCATAATTTACTATTATTGCTGCTAACCGTGCCAGGAGTTGCATTGGAATTGCATTGCGCATTTAAATGACTGACGTTGATAAATAGGCTAAGAGCAACGAGTAATTTAAAGTAATTTTTTGGGGCTTCGAAAGTGTTTTTTATAGCTGAAAAAAAGTTGATTTTTCTATCGGAACTAATTTTTTTTGACGAAAGATTAAAAGGAAAGGTAGGTGTTTTAAAAAGTAAAGTTTTCTTCATAGTAGGTGTATTCTATACAATTTGTTATGCCGGAACAGGATAATTTTTTGCCTTGGCAAAGATAGATACACATACGTGATTGGACATATGAAGGTTTTCAGAACGATCATTTAATCGACAAAATGTCAAAATAGTCGACGAAATACATCTTTAAAAATGGTATTTTATGTTATTTCTTATAAATAGTAATTTTAAAGTATAAGAAAAATCGCAAAATAACACTCAAAATGATCCTGTTTTTAGAACTATAAGCACAAAAAACGTCTTTTAAGTAAAAAATTTGCAAGAAAATTGAATGTGCGAGTGTAGTGATTTTGACGAAAAAAATCAAAAAGTAATGAGGTTAAGCCCGTGATTTTTGTGGGCTAGAATTCTTTCTCAAGCAAAGTAACTTTATCGTAAACAAGAAAACTTTCGTAGCCGCGGCGAAGCATATAGTCGCAGAATTTTTTTCGTTTTTTTAAGGTGTTTTTTTCGGAAATGCTATTCCAGCATCGCTCAGAAAGCTGGTCGAAAGTGGCTTCGTATTCCTCGATAGTAATTTCTTTTAAAGCAAGCGTAATATTAGCCGACGAAATTTGTTTTGCTTTCAGTTCATTGGTAATTCGAATTCTGCCCCAATGTTTCATGCGATGTTTGCCTCTGGCAAAGCTGCAGGCAAATCGGGTTTCGTTTAGAAAGTTAGTTTCAATCAATTGAACCACAATAGTATCGATTTCATCGGCAGTCATTTTTAGGCTGTACAGTTTGGATACCACTTCGGCATGACAGCGCTCCTGATAAGCACAGTAGTGTTCTAACTTCAGTAAAGCCTCTTTGGGAGTGCAAATTGAATTCATGGCTTTTTTCTTTCTTTTTAACGATTACGGCTAAAAATAGTCATTTAAATGTTAAAATCACAACTATTTTTTTTGTTTTTCTCAGAAAAGTCTTTTGTTAAAATGTTGTATATGTGGGGAATTATAATATTTTTGTACACAAAATTAACAGTTTTTTATGACCTTGTAAAACAGGGTTTTAGCTTTTAGTTTTAAAACAAAGTATAAAAAACAACTCCTGAATTTAATAGGGAGTATTTTTTTGTGTTTTGTTGCCCAAAAACAAATTTAATCATAAATACCACTTTCATATGATTCAAAAATTACTTTTGAGCGTTCGCTCTGTATTTTTAAAATTTTCTGATCCCCAGGCCAGAAAAACTTCTAATCCCGTTATCAAATTAGCCTGTCTGGGAATGTTTTTGGTTATGAATTTGGGGTATGGGCAAACAGTAACCTGGGATGGCTGGAGTGGGGATGGAAACTGGAATACACCAACAAACTGGAGTACCAATTCTGTTCCAACAGGTACAAGTAATGTTGTAATACCTAGTTTAGCAAGTCAACCGATAATTTCAAGTGCAAATGCGCAATGTAATAATATTACAATTAGTTCTGGAGCTACTCTTACAGTGAATCGAAATTTTACAGTTAATGGCTCTGCCACTATTTCTGGTACAATAAGCTTTGCTTCAACAAATAGTACCGCAAGAACGATTATATTTAGAGGTGCAGTAACTTTAAACAATGGATCAATATGGGGTGAACCTTCGTCGGGAAACGGAGCAAATAATAGCTATACATTTGCTGATAATTTAGTCAATAATGCAACATCTTTTAATGCCGTAGGAACGACGGGAATTCATACTTTTAGTGGAGCATCTAAAACATTCAGCGGATCAACAACAACTATAATTCCTTTAGTGTCTATTACGGGTACCTATACTAATAATTCCGCTTTTGCTGTCGCAAATGTACTTTCTGGGAATGGAACATTGATTAATTCATCAAGTGGTACACTCACGATTGGAGGGACGTCGACAATAAGTACTACTCTTGCTAATGCAGGAACTTTAAACCTTAATGGCTCGTCTGGATCTACAACAACGAATTTTACAAATACTGGTACAATCAATGTTAATGGTTCTAATTCAATTGCATCTATTAATAATAGCTCGCAGTTAAATATTAGTGCCTCTCCAGTTCCAACTATTACCACTTTAACTGCGACATTTGCTGGTAATACAGTCGACTATAGTGGAGGAGCTCAAACAATAAAGGCAAATTCTTATACAAATCTTACCTTATCGGGAAGTGGTACAAAAACATTTCCTTCAGCTGGTGTTACTGCTTCAAATGTTCTGACTATTGGCAATGGCATAGTGGCTAATTTAAGTACTGCTACACATACCGTAAAAGCTTTAGTTCTCGGAGAAGTAAACAGGCCGTCAGGAACTTGGGGGAGCTCTTCTTCAAGTGCAGCAAATCAGAATGATTTATACTTTTCCGCAGTAACAGGGATCATCACTGTATCTACTTGCGCGGGGGCGGCACCGACGCCTTATAATGTAACAGGTGCAGGAGGAGCATTTTGCAGCTCAAATGCCGGTTCTTCAATCGGTTTGTCTAACTCGCAGACTAATTGCCGTTATCAATTAGTAAGAGGTAACGTGGCCGTGGGTTCACCAATAACGGGCACAGGTGCAGCAATCAATTTTGGAACGTTTAATAATACGGGATTGTATACTGTTATGGCGACAAATACAACATCATTGTGTTCTGCCGTAATGAATAATTCTGTAAATATTTATCGCTACAGTTCACCACCGGTTCCTACTGCAACGGTTGTAAATGTTTCTTGTCCGGGTGAAGCCACAGGAAGCATCACAGTTACGAATGCTGTTGCCCCGGCTTCTGCTAATTTTGTTAGTGCAAACAATCAGGGAATTGATTTAAACGCTTCTTTGTTATCTAACAGAACAGCCTTTACTTTAGAAGGATGGATTAAATTTGATAAGACCAAATACATAGCAAGGATGGCACTTTTTGGTCAAAATGATATTATTGAAGTTGGTTTTGAGGGTAATAATCTTAGATTCTGGACAACTCGTGGAACGGTGGATTTGCCCTTATCTTCATTTCCTGCAGGATATACATGGAATCACATAGCCGTGACAGCTGATGGTAGTTCGATGAAAATTTATTTAAATGGAGGAGATCCTATTTCAACTACAGTAAGTGCTACCAATTATGGGAGCAACAGCAATACAACAAAAATGGGATACGGGGTTATGGACAATGCCGGAGTGGGTTTAACCGGTGAAATCTTTAAATTGGGAGTTTGGAACAGGGCATTGACTGGGACAGAAATTTCTACTTTAGCGTCAGGGTTTGTAGATTATGATGCATCACAAAATGGGTTACTTGCCGGTTATAGTTTTAATGAAGGCACCGGTTCTACATTATATGGTGTTGGTAGTGCCGCAACGAATGGAACTTTGATAGGGAGTCCTTCTCCGGTATGGACAGATCCTTATACGTATTCATGGACTTCTACTCCTCCCGGATTTACTTCCAGTTCAAAGAATTTAACAGGAGTACCAAATGGGACTTATAATTTAACGACCTCTCTAACAACCTGTACAAATTCAGGTTCATGGACAGTAAACGCAACTAATTTAACAACAGCGATTACAACTCAGCCATCAGCTGCAACTACCTGTGTGGGTAATAATGCAGCATTTAGTGTTGCTGGCACAGGAACCAGTTTAACTTATAAATGGCAGGTTAGTACTAATAGCGGATCAACTTTCAGCGATTTATCCAACGGTGGAGTTTATTCGAATGTTACTTCAGCAACGATGAATATCACTTCTGCTATCGCTACAATGAACAATTATCAATATCGTTGTATTGTTGGAGGTGCCTGTCCATCAGTTACATCAAATGCAGTAACGCTTACAGTGAATTCGGCTATGCCGGCGCCAGTCGTAGGTACTGTGACGCAGCCAACCTGTACCGTTACTTTCGGTAGTATTGCCTTAAGCGGATTACCTTCGGGAGGAACTTTAACAAGATCACCTGGAGCAGTAGCTGTACCTTATACAGGAACGACGGTAACAGATACTAATCTTGCGGCAGGAACCTATTCGTACGCCGTTGCAAATGGTCCTTGTTCCTCAATTTCGACTACAGGAATTGTAATTAATCCGGTTCCGACAGCAACCTATGGTGCGAGTGGATGGGATAACACTGCAACTATAGATAAGAAACTTATTTTTAACTCCAATTTTACTTCAATAGGAGATGTGAGCGGATGTACCTGTGAAGTCAATTCAGGTGCAAATGTTGTAATAGGAGTGGGACATACCTTGAAGATTGCCAATGAGGTTAAAGTACTTAGTGGTGGTACGATGACTTTTAAAAATACAGCAAGTTTAGTACAAACCAATAACGTTACCAATACAGGCGATATTACTTATGAGCGTACCACGCCTCCTATATTGCTAAAAGATTATGTGTATTGGTCAACTCCGGTTAGCCCTCAACGATTGGTCGATCTTTCGTCTTTAACGCCTAGCACTATGTATTACGGTTTCGATGGTACACAATGGGTTCGAACGAATAGAACTGATAATATGGTGGTAGGTAAAGGGTATATTATTCGTGCTCCATCCAATTATTCGAATAGCTCTAAGACAGCCTATCCGGCAAGTTTTAAAGGAGTTCCGAACAATGGAAATATCGAAACAGAAATGTTGGCTTCAGGAAAAAGTTATTTGATAGGGAATCCTTACCCGTCTGCTTTAAGCGCAGAGAGGTTTGTTTCAGAGGGCATAGAAGGGTTTATAAAAACAAATGAAAATGTAATAAATGGTACCCTTTATTTCTGGACACACAATACACCGGCAAAACCTGTTCCAAGTAATCAGTACAGTGCGGATGATTATGCTTCATTCAATTTGACTGGAGGAACAGCGGCGAGATCGGATGTAGATTTTGGTTCAGGAGGCGGTGTTAAACCAACTGGAGAAATTGCGGCTGGGCAGTCATTTTTTCTAACGACTAAGGCTGCAGGAAAAATATTGTTTACTAACGCAATGCGATTAGGGGCAACAGATAACGGTCAGTTTTTTAGACCTGCTAATACCTCAAGAAGAACTACTGTTGAAAAGAACCGTATTTGGTTAAACATGACTAGTACAACCGGGGCCTTCAAACAATTATTGTTAGGGTATATAGAAGGTGCAACCAACAATTATGAAACCCTGTATGACGGGTTAAGTCTTGATGGTAACCAGTATTTGGATTTTTACAGTGTAAGTGATGCAAATAAATTTGTAATTCAGGGACGTGCGGTACCTTTTACAGATGCTGATATTGTTCCCTTAGGTTACCGAACTGCTGTTGCAGGCGATTTTACAATTGCAATAGACGAGGTTGATGGTAAAATGACCAATCAGAAGATTTATGTTGAAGATAAAGTAACGGGAGTTATTCACGATTTAACACAAAGCAATTATACTTTTAAAACCGAGGTGGGGAACTTTTCTGAACGTTTGGTATTGCGTTACACCGGTAAAACTTTAGGTGTCGGAGATTTTGAAAACCTTAAAGACGGGATTTTAGTTTCTATAAAAGACAAAGTAATTGCGGTACAATCTTCGCAGGAAAATATTAAAGAAGTTATAGTGTATGACGTGTCAGGAAAAATGCTTTACCATAAAAAGAAAGTAGGTAATACAGAATTACAAATTCAAAACCTGCCATCAGCCAATCAGGTTTTATTGGTGAAGATCACTTTAGCAAATGATTTTACTACGACAAGAAAAGTTATTTTTCAATAAATTTTAAATAAGAGTTCATTTCAAAAAATCCATTCCGTTTTTCGGAGTGGATTTTTTTTTGTCTAAGAAAATAAGGTGTTTAAAAAATCACCAAAATTGGTGATTGTGGATTTTATATAAGGGTTGTAGTTTTAGGCCAAATTATGATCAAAGAAAAACTTAAGCCCCTAGAGTTATGATTAAAAAAATACTTTTTTTCCTTGTTTTGGCAGACTGCTTCCATGGTTCGATACTTTTAGCTCAACAAGGTAATACAATGCAAAACGGAAACTGTCCTGTTGCAGCCGGTGTTACAATTTGTGAAGGAGGTTCAGGTTTTTTAACCGTTTCATCTACCTGTGCTGCGGTTGCCCAAACCCCTGTAACTGCCAAAGGTAGCGGAGGAATATCGAATAGCATAGTTTATGGTGATCGTGCAAATACAGACATTACCATAAATGTTCCTTCGTTACCGGCGGGGGCAATAGTAACGTCTACAAATGTTACGATAAGTTTTAAGGCAAATGGTGTTTCTTTTAGAAATGAGTTGAGGGTTAAGGCAACACCCCCAACAGCAGTTGGAGCAGTTCAGAGTGATTTGAACCCTGTTCCTACACTCGATAGTCCAGGGACTTCAACTAATGTGCCATTAGGAATATGGGGTACTGGGAACCCATCCGGAACTTGGGTATTTGCATTTAGAGAGTCCTTTCTTGATGTTTTTGTAAATACTGATGCAAATATTACAAACATTACCATTAGAGTTAATTATGTTTTGCTGGAAGTAGACTGGTATACATCAGCCTCTGGAGGAACAAAAATTGGTTCAGGGATTTCGTTTAATCCGGTAGGCGTTAGCGGTTCAGGCCTTATGGATACCAATACTGCGGGTACAACTCCTTATTATGCGGCTTGTACCAATAATCCTGGGTGTAGAACAATGGTAAATTTTGTGATTAACAAAGCTTCCGTTGCAACGGGGGTTACAATTTGTCAGGGAGGTTCAGGTTCACTAACGGCTCCATTTACTTGCTCAGGAGTTGCAGTTGCCCAAAGCCCTATGATTGCAAGCGGTAGTGGTGGGACAGTAAAAAGCACCGTTTACGGAGGTTCCGGAAACACAGATATTAGTATAATTTTCCCTTCATTACCTGTTGGAGCTGTTGTTACTAGTACCAATGCTACTATAAGTTATAATACAATAGGTAGTTCGTATTTGAATGAGTTACGGGTTAGAATACAGCCGCCAACTGCGATGGGCACAGTGCTGAATGATATAAGTCCCGTCTCTGCTAGTAATAGAGGGAGTGTTATAGATGTTCCTTTAGCATCTTGGGGAAATACAAATCCTTCAGGAAGTTGGATATTTCGATTTAGAGAAGATCATGATGATGATGAAAATCCGGATGCTAATATTACAAATATTAGCATTACAGTTAATTATACATTACCGGCAACAGTAGATTGGTATACAATGGCTTTTGGTGGTACCAAAATTGGTTCCGGAGTCTCGTTCAATCCGGTAGGTGTTAGTGGTTCAGGTCTTATTGATACTAACACCGTGGGTACGACTCCTTATTATGCGGTTTGTTCCGGTGATTCTCCAGTTTGTAGAACAAAGGTGAATTTTGTAATAAATGAAGTCCTGGGAAAACCAGTAGTGGGATCCGTTACACAACCAACCTGTGTTACGGCTTTTGGCAGTATTGCTTTAAGCGGACTTCCTACTGGGGGAATCTTAACGAGATCACCCGGAGCTATCGTGGTGTCTTATACCGGAACTGCGGTTACAGATAGTGATCTTGCAGCAGGTACATATACCTATACAGCTGGAAATGGAAATTGTACATCGTTGGCAACTTCGGATATTGTGATTAATCCTTTATCAGTAGCGACTTATAATAAGGGTATTTGGAGCACTGCTCCAACCATAGACAAAAAACTTGTTTTTAACTCTGATTTTACTTCGACAAGTGATGTAAACGGATGCTTTTGTGAAGTTAATTCCGGAGCAAATGTTGTAATCGGGGGTGGAAATACTCTGGCCATTGCGAATGATGTTAAAGTATTTACAGGAGGTGCAATGAACTTTAAAAATACAGCAAGTTTAGTACAAACCAATAACGTTACCAATACAGGTGATATTACTTATGAGCGTACCACGCCTCCTATATTGTTAAAAGATTATGTGTATTGGTCAACTCCGGTAAGCCCTCAAACATTAGTGAATCTTTCACCTTTAACACCAAGTACGATGTATTACGGTTTCGATGGCACACAATGGGTGCAAACGAATAAGGCTGATAACATGATGGTTGGAAAAGGTTATATTATTCGTGCCCCGTCAAATTATTCGAATACTTCTAAGGCTGCCTATCAGGCAAGTTTTAAAGGAGTCCCAAATAATGGAAATATAGAAACGGAGCAGCTGGCTTCCGGGAAAGCTTATTTAATAGGAAATCCTTATCCGTCTGCTGTAAGTGCAGATGATCTTATTGCTAATGCAGCAAATAATGCTGTAATAAACGGAACACTTTATTTTTGGACTCATAATACGGCTGCGGTATCTACACTGACAAATCAGTATACGAGCAATGATTATGCTTCTTACAATCTTAGCGGCGGAGTATCGGCAAAATCAGATCCTGGTTATAATAGTGATCGAGTGTTTGATAAAGGTATGAAACCAACAGGCAAGATAGCGGCCGGACAAGCTTTTTTTGTGACTACTAAAGCAGCCGGAAAAGTTCTTTTTACCAATTCAATGCGACTGGGGACAGCAGATAATGGTCAGTTTTTTAGATCTGTGAATCCGAAAAAAGAAGCTGCGATTGAAAAGAGCCATGTCTGGTTAAACATGACCAGTGCAACAGGCGCTTTTAAGCAATTATTGGTGGGGTACATACAGGGGGCAACTAATGATTATGATAGTAATTATGACGGGTTAACTTTTGATGGCAACAAATATTTGGATTTCTATAGTATCAGTAATGAGAATAAACTTGTAATTCAGGGACGTGCGGTACCTTTTACAGATGCAGATATTGTTCCTTTAGGTTACCGAACTGCCGTTGCAGGTAATTTTACAATTGCAATAGACGAGGTTGATGGTAAAATGGCCAATCAGAAGATTTATATTGAAGATAAAACAACTGGAGTTATTCATGATTTAACACAAAGCAGTTATACTTTTAAAACTGAGGTGGGAAACTTTTCTGAACGTTTGGTATTGCGTTACACCGGTAAAACTTTAGGTGTCGGAGATTTTGAAAACCTGAAAGACGGGATTTTAGTTTCGATAAAAGACAAAGTAATTGCGGTACAATCTTCACAGGAAAATATTAAGGAAGTTGTGGTATATGATGTGTCAGGAAAAATGCTTTACCATAAAAAGAAAGTAGGTAATACAGAATTACTAATTCAAAACCTGCCATCATCCAATCAGGTTTTATTGGTGAAGGTAGCTTTGGCAAGTGATTTTACAACAACAAGAAAAGTTATTTTTCAGTAAATTTTAAATAAGAGTTCATTTCAAAAAATCCATTCCGTTTTTTGGAGTGGATTTTTTTGTGTTTAAGAAAATAAGATGTTTAAAAAAATCACCAAAATTGGTGATTGTGGATTTTATAAAGAGTGTCTATTTTTGCGTTAATTCTTGTTAAAATTTAACATCTTAACTTTCAATTTTGATAAAAAAAGTGCTTTTTTTTCTGATTTTGACGAACTATTTTCATAGTACGTGGCTTTACGCGGAACGAGGGAAAGCAGCTGTTTTTTTTAGCACGATTGATTATAGAAAAAAAGGTAATACAGTGGGAAGGGAATTTTTACAATCCGACAAAAAAAGCTGTACGCTAAGCCTTAATCAAACTTTATGTCGATATTTAATCGGTGTGCAACTGCGTAGCAGTACAGCAAATGATTGTGTAAATGGAATTGGTTTTAATAAGGTTGTATTTCTAAAAGGCGAAAAATTAAAAATACAGAACCATTCAAAACAGGGGGGGTATTCATTTTCTATTGACCGGGAAACTTTTAATGAACGTTTTGTGCTGTCTGATATTGAGGAAACTTTAGCAAGCAACAGTTTTTCGGAGGAAAATCCGGACGTATTTATTTCGGTAGAGGATAGAATTATTAAAGTCATTTCAACTCAGGATATAATCACTCAAATAACTGTTTTTGATATTTTGGGCAAACCACTGTATAGAAAAGAAAATATTGAAAATCTGGAATTTCAACTGCCAAAATTCAATTCTTATCATCAGGTTTTAATAGTGAAAATTAAATTTGGAGACGGGAAAATAATGACAAGGAAAATTTTGCTTTAAATGACTGTCTTAAAGGAATAATCGTTTTTTATCATCTTAAATATATATAGCATAAATCGCCATATTTACTGGTAAAATACTGTTTCTGATCATATTGAAAAAGTTATAAGTGTTAAATTCTCACAATTAAATCGAAAATATTTAGTTTTAATGTAAATAAAATCGTACCTTGGTTATTGCTTTACGATTGAAATACTTAAAAGCCTGTTAAGTTAATTTTTATCATTTTCTATTGAAGCTTATAAATAGAGTGTCTATACTCTTTACCTGCCTAAAATACTGATTGCTAATTTAAATGCCCCGATTAAATGAAACAAAAAGTACTCTTCACTTCAACATTTCACTTGTACTATCAGGATTAGTCTATCCTGTTTCGGCGTTTTATTTTTTGAGGTATTTAGAAATTACTTTAATCAGATTCTCGTCTGATTGAAAAGTTATGTTTTTAAATATTAAAAAATACCACGATGAGAAAATTTTTACTTACACTTCAGTTATTTGCATTGCCTTTATTTTTTTATGCACAGACTAAAACAGTCTCTTTCTCGGCAACAGGAACAACAAATTTAACTACGAGTTTTGTGATTCCGGCCGGTTCAACATCTTTAACAATTAGTGCCTGGGGAGGTGGAGGTGCCGGAGGTGGTACAACTAGTGCCGGATTAAGCTTAGAAAAAGGAGCTGCCGGTGGTGGTGGTGGTGCTTTTGCCGGAGGAGTATATACAATTTCGTCAGGTGCAACAATCTCTCTTACCGCAGGTGGTGGAGGTGTTGGAGGTACCGGAGTTAATGGTCAGACAGGGAAAACCTCTCTGGTTACGGGTTTTGTTTCTGCTGTGGGCGGGGGTGGCGGTACAGCCAATACATCGGGAGGTACTCCGGCCAAAGGAGCGGGAGGTCTTGCTTCTTCAAGTGTGGGTACAAATACATTTGATGGTGGAGCAGGAGTAGACGGACAAAGTGGTTTAACAGCTGCTTCTGGTTCAGGCGGCAATGGAGGAAATGGTGGTGGTGCCGGTGGTGCCGGATTTTCATCTTTATTGGGTACAGCGGATGGAAATCCGGGTACAGTTCCCGGCGGAGGTGGAGGTGGAGCTAAAAGTTCTATTCTTGGGGCAGGGAAAGCCGGAGGTGACGGAGGTCCGGGAAGAGTTGTTATCTCATACGATTGTGCAGCTTATAGTCTGACCAGTACGAGTGCTTCAGCGGTAAATATCTGTTCCGGAACATCGTCAACGATAACCCTAAACGGTACTTTACCGGTAGGAGTATATAGCGTTGCTTATCAGGTAGACGGAGTAACTCAGACGCCGGTAACTATGACTGTAAGTGCAAGTGGAACCGGTACTTTTACAGCTCCCGGATTTTCAGCTTTAGGAAGTAAAAGTCTAACAGTTACCTCTTTAACTTCTGGAACAAGTGGCAATGCTGCCGATAATTGTGCTTCAACCATCAGTGCCAATAATACTGCTTCAGTAAATGTAACGTCATCCGGGACAGCTCCTGTTGCTTTAGCAGGAACCGGAGCAACCTGTACCCAGATTACAGCAAATTGGCAATCTGTTTCAGGATCAACGTATTACACATTGGATCTTTCGACAGATATTAATTTTGGAAGTTTTGTTGGAACCTACAACGGTTTGAATGTGGGGAATGTTTTAACGGTAAATATCACAAGTTTAAGCAATGCGACTACTTACTATTACAGAGTTCGAGCATTTAATGGGACCTGTTTGAGTGCTTATTCGAACACCATAACTTACAAACCTGCTGTTTCTCCGGGGAATGTTGTTTTGCAGGCAGCCACTAATACTTCTTGTACATCATTTATGGCAAATTGGAGTGCGGAAGTCAATGCGGTGAGTTATCTGTTAGATGTCTCTCTTGTAAATACATTTGCCACTACTGTCTCAGGATATAATGCCCTTGATATCGGAAATGTAACGACCTATACAGTGACTGGACTGACTGTAGGTACAACCTATTATTACAGACTCAGATCAAAGAATGGTTGTGGAACCAGTGCTACAGGTACCGCAACAGTACAAAATATAACCACATTTACGCAGCCAGGTACACCACTTAATGATCCGGTGGTTCAACCCACCTGTGATGTTCTTACCGGAACTGTGGTTTTAAAGAATTTGCCAAACAGAAATGATTATACGATTACGCAAACCGGTACGTTCTCAAATACTTATTCGGGAGGAGTTGGTGCCGATTGGACTAAATATACCATTACAGGTCTGGCTCCCGGTACTTATAATTTCACAGTACAATATCCGGGCACTTGTGCTTCTTTGTCATTGTCGAATATTGTCGTAAATGCTTTGGCAACGAATACGTATACAATTGCAGGAGGATGGTCACTTGGGACGCCAACGACAAGCCAGAATATTGTTTTTGCAGATGATTTTTCTTCGTCCGGAGATGTGAATAGCTGTGGTTGTACGATAAATGCCGGAAAAAAAGTAACCATAAATAGTTCAAATACGTTAACAGTTAAGAATGCATTAATTGTGAATTCGGGAGCAGGAACCTCTTTGACTTTTAAAACCAGTTCAAGTTTGGTTCAGGTGAATAGTGCAGTTAATTCCGGAAATATTTCGTACGAGAGAACAAGTCCCGGAATTTTAAAAAAGGATTATTTATATTGGTCCACTCCGGTAAATCCACAAAGATTAATCGACCTTTCGTCCGGAACATCAGCAACAAAGTATTTTGGTTACGATGGTGCCCAATGGGTATCTACCGACAGAACAACTAATATGGTGGTAGGCAAGGGGTATATTATTCGTGGTCCGGAGAGCTATTCGAATACGGTTAAAACAACCTTCACAGGAATTTTTTCAGGAGTTCCAAACAATGGAAGTCTGGAAGGAGAATCTTTGAGCTCGGGAAAAAGTTATTTGGTAGGAAATCCTTATCCATCTGCTTTAAATGCTGATGCTCTTATAAGTACAAATAGTATACTAGGCGGAACAATCTATTTTTGGACGCATAATACGCCTGTACAACTAACCTATACAAATCAGTACTCAGCCGATGATTATGCTTCTTATAATTTAAGTGGAGGGGTTTCAGCAAAGTCGGATCCATTGCACAGTGACATTCCGGCAAATGATAACGGAATTAAACCAACAGGTAAAATAGCAGCCGGACAATCCTTTTTTGTGACTACTGTAGCAGCAGGAAAAGTACAATTTAACAATTCAATGCGAGTAGGTGGAGCTAATAACAATCAGTTTTTTAGAACTGAAAGGGCATCTAAGGAAGTTACTTTGGTGAAAAAACGTATCTGGTTAAACATGAGCAATACGACTGGAGCTTTCAAACAGTTGCTGGTAGGATACATAGAGGGGGCGACTAATGAATATGATAGTAATTATGATGGGATTAGTTTTAATGCTAACCCTTATCTCGATTTTTTTAGCGTGGCAAACGGAAACAATTATGTCATTCAGGGTAGAGCTTTACCTTTTGTAGATACTGATATTGTTCCTTTAGGATATCGTACGACAATCGCGGGTGATTTTACTATTTCAATTGATGAGGTAGATGATAGTATGAATGAACAGGCTATTTATATCGAAGATAAAACAACTGGGGAAGTTCATAATTTAAAACAGAGCAATTATACGTTTACAACCGCAGTCGGAACCTTCTCAGACCGATTAGTGCTGCGTTATACCGGAAAAACATTAGGAACAGACGATTTTGAAAATGCAAAGAATGCTATTGTGGTTTCTGTTAAAAATAGAATAATAAATGTGTCGTCAAAAGAACAGCTTAAAGATGTTTTTGTTTATGATGTGTCGGGGAAACTGCTTTTCAATAAAAGTAAAATTGGGAATAAAGAGTTTCAAATACAAAATTTAACACCAGGTAATCAGATGGTACTGGTAAAAGTGATTTTGGAAAATGATGCTACAGGAACACGAAAAATAGTTTTTTAGAAATAAAAAGAATGCTCTTAAGAGGTTTTTTGCAGATTTTCATTGGTATTCCGGATGGCTTTTTCATTTTTATAGTCAATCCATTTTTGACCTTTGAATTTACGCATCATGATATCGAAATAGCGCATAATAAAAACATTGTAAAAGGCTTTGGACAGGTTGGTAATGTTTTTAGGAAAAGCTCTCAGACTCATCGAAAAGCCCGGGGTTAAATATTTCATGTAATGCCAGTATCCTTCAGGCATGTACAGCATTTCGCCATGTTTTAAATTGGTAATAAATCCCTGTGCATTTTTAAGAGCAGGAAATTTTTCATAGTCAGGATTGTCAAAATCAATGTCTTCTCTTGAAATTAAGGCATGTGGTACCTTGTACATGTATTTGGATTGATCGGGAGCAAAAAGCATGCACTGTTTTTCTCCGTGAAAATGAAAATGTAAAATATTGGAGTAGTCAATATCATAATGCATGAACACCCGTGCATTTTCTCCGCCAAAAAATAGCATTGGCATTTGTTTCACCAAATTCAAGCCAATATCCGGCCATAAAAAGTCTTCTTTTAATAGCGGAACTTCTTTCATCAGATTATAAAGAAAAATACGGTAGTTCGTTGGTTTTGATTCCAGAAGATGAATGTAATCACTCATTTTCATAGTGGTATGAGCTTCGTTAAAACCATCTTCATGATTTACAGGTCTGTCATCGTATAGAGGAACGATACTATTTCCGGCGATTTCGTTGATATAAGATAATTTCCATTTGTGATAAGCTGGCCAGTCTTCGGTCAATTCTTCGACAACTACAGGAATTTGATTTTTCACATACTGGGAAATAAAATCAGCCTTTGAGATTTTTTTTACCCTTTCGATTTGCTTTAACTTCATCTCTATTAAATAAAAAAATTGCTTATAACACATGTTATAAGCAATTTAGAAATATTTATCGAGATTTAGGAACTCTTTTTCTTAAATTTTTGATTTGGCCGTAGCTTCAAGATTTCTTTCAATAGTGTGTCCTGGTCTTGACCATTTTGGTTTTTCTCCTAGAGGAACGAACTGAGAATCAGCTGCTTCAACTGTTTTAGGTTGTGAAACTTTTGTAAATGGCTTTTGTGGATTCAATCCTAACATTTCAAACATCTTCATGTCTTCATGAACATCAGGGTTTGGTGTCGTAAGCAGTTTATCACCTGCAAAAATAGAATTGGCCCCTGCAAAAAAGCACATTGCCTGTCCTTCACGGCTCATGTTAGTTCTTCCTGCTGACAAACGAACCTGTGTATCCGGCATTACAATTCTTGTAGTGGCAACCATACGGATCATTTCCCAAATTTCAACTGGTTTTTCCTCTTCCATTGGAGTTCCTTCAACAGCTACCAAAGCATTAATTGGCACAGATTCCGGTTGAGGGTTTAAAGTAGAAAGCGCTACAAGCATTCCGGCTCTGTCTTCGATACTTTCTCCCATTCCAATGATTCCTCCACTGCAAACGGTAACATTCGTTTTACGAACATTCTCGATAGTTTGCAAACGGTCTTCGAAACCACGGGTTGAAATAACATCTTTATAATATTCTTCAGAAGTATCTAAATTGTGGTTGTAAGCATATAGACCTGCTTCAGCCAAACGCTGCGCCTGATTTTCGGTAATCATACCTAAGGTACAGCAAACCTCCATGTCAAGTTTGTTAATGGTACGAACCATCTCTAAAACCTGGTCGAATTCTTCACCATCTTTTACATTTCTCCAGGCAGCTCCCATACATACACGTGATGATCCACTGGATTTTGCACGTAAAGCCTGTGCTTTAACCTGGCTAACACTCATTAGATCGTTTCCTTCAACACCCGTGTTATAACGTGCAGCTTGTGGGCAATACCCGCAGTCTTCCGGACAGCCTCCGGTTTTGATTGAAAGTAAAGTAGATACCTGAACTACGTTAGGATCATGTTTTTGCCTGTGAATTGTTGCTGCTTCATACAGCAAGTCCATCATAGGTTTATTATATATGGCAATTATTTCGTCTTTTGTCCAATTGTGTTTTGTAATGCTCATTGATGCAGTTTTTTGATGCTCCAAAAGTAGTTAAATAGTTCCAATCAACCAATGCCCAATCCTGTAAATGAATATTTGACAGCTATTTTCAAAAAACAAACACTCTAAAATCATATAATTTTAATTTTTTATGATTTTAGAGTGCTATTTAGTTTGATTTACTTTTAAAAATTAATCGGCTGCATATTTGTTATTCCAGTACAGCATCATCATCAATGTAACGATTACTGATGAAGCGATTCCTTCAAAAAGTAAGCAGATGCAATAAGTTGGTACCGAAGGATTTCCGCCAAACATAAAAGTTTCCGAAAGTGTTTTTACATAAGCATCTCCACCCCGGGCATAACTGTAAACGAGCAGTCCAAAAACACTTAATGCTACACCCACTACAGAGGTAGCCATTGCTGAGACTGCATTTGATACAAAATTAGTTTCACCTTCATGAAGATTCATTCGCATGGTTTTATTCACGCCGTAAAATATAAAAAAGACATTTAGGGTTCGCAGATAGAATAAATGAGCTAAACCTAATACGTTCATCAATAAAAAGTAAATTCCAATTCCAAGGAAAATCAGAAAACCGTTGGTAATTTCTTTAGGTAATTTCATAATGGTTATTTTTAAAGAAGTTAATAGCAAATATTTGATAAACAGAGTTCTATATCAAATTTACTAAAAAAATAACTACGATGATTTAAAAAGGGTAAAAAGTATGTCAGGCGACATTGCCCTAAAAAAGAAACGATGAATTTTTTATTGTAACACTTAGAAACATAGGTCTAAGTGTCTAAAAATGGGAAGCTAAGAAGGAAAGACTTTTTTTCTGGTTAAAATGATTTCAACTCAGAGGTTGAAAGCTATTCTAAATTTTGTTTAAAAATGCGAGAGCATTTTTTCTGTCCAGATGCAATTGTTCTTTTAACAAATCGACAGAGCCGAATTTTTGTTCTTCCCTCAGGTATTGTAATAACGAAACCTGAATTTTTTTACCATAAATATCGGCATCAAAATCAAAAAGATTCACTTCGATGGTTTGTTTTTGCCCGTCAACAGTTGGATTAAAACCAATGTTCATCATCCCCGAAACCTCTTTTTGATCGATCAAAACTTTTACGACGTATACGCCTGCTTTAGGAATCAGTTTATACTCATCATTAATTTCGATGTTAGCTGTTGGAAAACCAATAGTTCTTCCCAGCTGTTTTCCCTGAACAACTTCACCGGATAAAAAGTAGTGATAGCCCAGATAATCATTTGCCAAAGACATATTTCCTTCGCTGAGTGCTATTCTGATTTTGGTTGAACTTACAGAAACGTCCTGAATTTCCTGAGCGGAGATTTGCTCAACTTCAAAACCGTATTCATGACCGAAAGCGATTAAATCATCAATATTGGCCGTTCTGTTTCTGCCAAAGCGGTGATCATGACCAATAATTATTTTCTGGATATGAAACTGATCTACCAAAATTGAATGTACAAACTCTTCAGCGGTTAGTCTGGAGAAACTTTCGTTAAAAGGATGAATGATCAGATTTTCAATTCCGGTTGCTTCCAGAAGCTTTGACTTTTCAGTGATGGTATTTAAAAGTTTTATTTCTGATTTTTCCTGCAGTACCATTCTTGGATGAGGAAAAAAGGTAAGCACTAAACTTTCATACTTTCCGTTTTCAGTGTTTTGGGTAATGCGTTCCAGAATTTTTTTATGGCCAATATGTACACCGTCAAAAGTTCCAAGAGTTAAAATTGTTTTCTTGGTTGACTGAAAATCGTTTATAGAATGAAAGAGCTTCAAAACAAATAATTTAAGATGGTGCAAATTTATACTATTCTATTTTAAATTTAATGCTAAGCGTAATTGATTTTTTACGCTCCAACTGTTAGTTTTTGTGAAAATAGGTCAGTCTATAATTTAAAACTGTATAATTGTCTCTAATAAGTGTAAGATTTTGATTTAATTCGCGTAATTTTGATATACTTTTATATTTAGAATATGAAAAAAAACCTACTTTTTTTATTTTTTACTTTTTGCTGTGCTGGTGTATATGCCCAAAATGATGGTTTGTGGCAAAAAGTTGATGCTGTTTCACTAAGCAAAAGAGGAGTTATGCCTCAA
The DNA here is from genome assembly GCF_903469665.1 of Flavobacterium sp. UGB4466. Classification (GTDB taxonomy): domain Bacteria; phylum Bacteroidota; class Bacteroidia; order Flavobacteriales; family Flavobacteriaceae; genus Flavobacterium; species Flavobacterium lipolyticum. The sequence continues at coordinate 35,426 of NZ_CAGKLC010000001.1, forward strand.
TCAGGGCGATTGTACTATAAGCTGAATTCAGATTTTCTGAAGGCTAAACTTAGTGTTACTACTGCTAGAACAGCAAGAAATACTTCGACAGAAATTACATTCCCTAATGCCGGAGGTGTACTGGAACGTTTTTCAGTTTGGGAATCTTCTAATTTTGAGCCTGAGTTACAGGCAAAATATCCGGAAATCAGAGCTTATGAAGGACGCGGTTTAGACGACAAGACGGCGAAGATTTATTTTAGTGTAGCGCCAATTGGGGTTCAGACGATGGTACTTCGTACAGATAAGCCATCAGAATATATCGAGCAAAATCAGGAAGACAAATCGTCCTATGTTTTGTTTACCAAAAATGATGTAGCTTCAAAATCTCGCTTGACTTGTAAAACAACAGATGTATTAGCCCATACAAGTACTTCACCCAATACTGCAAAATCGGCAGCAAACAATAAAGTTTTCAAAACCTTTAGACTGGCACTGTCTTGTACAGGTGAATACACCGCTTATTTTGGAGGTACAAAAGCAGGTGCATTGGCAGGAATGAATGCTACTTTGGCACGAGTAAATGCTGTTTTTAATAAAGACCTCGCTGTAAGAGTGGTGTTAATTGCCAATAATGATGCTGTAATTTATACCAATGGGCTAACAGATCCTTATTCTAATCCAGATAGAGGAACCTCTAAAGATCCTTCAGATGGTAATGATTATTGGAGCAAAGAAGTTCAAAGCACTTTAACGAGTGTAATTGGAGAAGCTAATTATGATATCGGACATTTGTTTGGAGCGTCAGGAGGAGGAGGAAATGCAGGTTGCATTGGCTGTGTTTGCGATAGTCCGACACCGTCTGATGCAATGGGGAAGGGAAGTGCTTATACATCACCGTCTGACCAGAAACCGGAAGGTGATAGCTTTGATATTGATTTTGTTGCTCATGAAATGGGACATCAGTTTGGAGGATATCATACTTTTTCTTTTGATGGATCAGAAAGAACAGGCTTAAATGTTGAACCGGGAAGCGGATCAACTATAATGGGTTATGCAGGAGTGTCTAAGGGCTATGATGTTCAGAATCATTCAGACGATTATTTTGCTTACGCCAGCATTCTGCAAATCCAGAATACGTTGTCTGGAAAGAATTGTCCCGTTAGTACAGCCATAGCAAATAATCCTCCGGTAGTTGATGCCGGTGCAGATTATACAATTCCGATTAGTACACCGTTTATTTTAACCGGTACTGGTTCAGCTGTTACTGGTGTGACCTATACCTGGGAGCAATTGGATAGTGCGTCGGGATCATCAACTGCAAACAGCAATAGTACAGCCTATCCTGAAAAACCAAATGGACCTCTATTTAGGTCTGTACGTCCGGGGAATTCACTTGTTCGTTATATGCCCGACTTGAACACTGTACTTTTGAACAAGTTGACCACAACTTGGGAATCGGTTTCTTCTGTTGCAAGAACATTGCATTTTACCCTGACTGCAAGAGACAATGGTGCATCGGGAGTTGCACAGACGAATACTGATACAATGATTGCAACGGTCGTAACTAGTGCCGGACCATTTACGGTTACTTCGCAAAATACAGATGACGTTAGTTGGCCAATAGGATCGAACCAGACTATAACATGGGCAGTGAACAATACCAGTACACTACAGGGATCTTCGTCAGTAAATATCAAGCTATCAACAGATGGAGGTCTGACATTTCCAATAATTTTAGCCTCAAACACACCGAATGACGGTTCGCAAACCGTTCAGATTCCGACCAGTGTAACTGCTTCAACAAATTGCAGACTTAAGATTGAACCAACAGCAAATATTTATTATGCTTTAAATAGTAAGTCGTTTGCAGTGGGGTATACTTCAACGACAACTTGTGATTCTTATAGTTTCGGGAATGCTTTTGCTATTCCTTCCGGAAATTCCTTTACTTCTAAAACGGTAAATGTGCCGGCATCAACCGGGACAATTTCCGATGTAAATGTTTTGGTTAATGTAACACACGATAAGCTTTCAGATTTCGAATTGCAAATAGTAAATCCGCAGGGTACGGTGGTTAATTTATATAATCGTAACAGCTGTGGCGGAATAAATTCTACTTTGGCTCTTCAGTTTGACGATGCCGGAGTTGCTTTAGATTGTTCCAAAACTACAAGTCAGATTGTTGTTCCAATTGATTTATTGAGTGTGTTTAACGGTCAGGATCCTAAAGGAACCTGGAGTTTTAGAGTTCGAGATGCAGTTTCGGGTAATTTTGGAACTATAAATTCAGCTTCATTGAATATTTGCAATAAAGCATTTTTTTTAGGAGAGATTGATATTGAAAATGTAGCGTTTACTTTATACCCGAATCCGAACAGAGGAAATTTTACCATTCAGTTTACTAGTGATTCAATCAACAGAGTTCAGGTTTATGTACACGATATTCTTGGCAGACAAGTATATTTTAACTCTTTTGATAAAACGCCTTATTTTAATCAAAATATTCAATTAGCAGGAGCTACAGCAGGGATGTACCTGGTGACTGTAATAGAGGGGGAGCGCAGAACGGTTAAGAAAATAGTCCTATACTAGAGAAAAGATAAATTTTTGAAAAAAATCCAAATTTCAATAACTGCTGTTGTTGGAGTTTGGATTTTTTTTGATTGGAATTTTATCTTATGAATTTGCCATTGCCATACAGACAATGCTGATTTTGGCACCGGGAATTTTTTGTAAAGCTCTGGAACAGGCCTCAAGGGTAGCGCCCGTTGTCAATACATCGTCAACGATTAAAAAATGTTTGTTGTGATTTTCATTCGAAAATTTGACGTCGAAGATGTTTTCGATGCTTTCAGATCTTCCTAAAAGATTTTTTTTAGATTGGGTTTTTGAATATTTTTTTCGATACAATAAGCCTGGGTCAAAAGGAATTGCCAGACTTTTAGATAAAGTGGTGCCAAAAGTAGTCACCTGATTATAACCTCGTTTTTTTAGTTTTTTGGGATGCAGTGGTACAGGAATGATTACATCAAAAGGAATTTTTAAACGTAATTCTTTTAAATCTTCGGCATACCAATTACCTAGAAAAGTCCCGATTTCTTCATGACCTTTGTATTTGAGATTATGGATCAGTTCCTGAACAATTCCTTTTTTGTTGAAATACAAAAATGCCGATGCATGCTGCATGTCGATTCTTCCATAAAATTTCTTCACAGCCTCATTTTTTGGATTCAAATGGTATTGAGTAAGAGGTAATTCGTGGCGACAACGGGTGCACAAAATAGTTTCACCACTAAGTAAAAGGGTGTGACATCCTACACAAACTTTAGGAAAAAAGAGGTTGATGAGATAATTAAACACAAATAGAAAGAATTTAGCTATAAAAATAACCAAATCATTGCTTCAAACTTTATTATTTTTCTTTTTTTTAAAAGTACTTTTTATATTTTTGCATCACTATGGCAAAACAAGAAGATTTATTTAAGAATGTGGTTTCGCACGCAAAAGAGTACGGATTTATTTTTCCGTCAAGCGAAGTATACGATGGATTAAGTGCAGTGTATGATTATGCACAAAATGGCGTCGAGTTAAAAAAGAATATTCGTGAATATTGGTGGAAATCAATGGTTCAGATGAATGAAAATATTGTCGGTTTGGATGCTGCAATATTAATGCACCCAACAACCTGGAAAGCTTCAGGCCACGTTGATGCATTTAATGACCCATTAATTGACAATAAAGATTCAAAGAAAAGATACAGAGCCGATGTTTTGGTAGAAGATTATGCTGAAAAACTTAATCTGAAAGCTAAAAAAGAAATTGAAAAAGCGAGTGCTCGTTTTGGAGATGCTTTTAATGAGCAGGAATTTGTTACTACAAATGCCCGTGTAATTGAATATCTGGCTAAAGAAAAAGAAATTAGAGAGCGTTTAGGACGTTCTTTAGGAAATGGAGATTTAGAAGACGTAAAAGCACTAATCGAAGAATTAGAAATTGCTGATCCTGAAACAGGTTCCAGAAACTGGACGGATGTGAAACAGTTCAATTTAATGTTCGGTACGAAGTTAGGAGCTTCTGCAGAGTCTGCAATGGATTTGTATTTGCGTCCCGAAACGGCTCAGGGTATTTTTGTGAATTTCCTTAATGTACAAAAATCGGGTCGTATGAAAGTTCCTTTTGGAATTGCTCAAACGGGTAAAGCGTTCAGAAATGAAATTGTTGCAAGACAATTTATTTTCCGTATGCGTGAATTTGAACAAATGGAAATGCAGTTTTTTGTACGTCCGGGTGAAGAAATGAAATGGTACGAACACTGGAAGACTACTCGTTTAAATTGGCACCTGTCTTTAGGTTTAGGAGAGCAAAACTATCGTTTTCACGATCATGAAAAGTTAGCACACTATGCAAATGCTGCTGCAGATATCGAGTTCAACTTCCCATTCGGATTTAAAGAATTAGAAGGGATTCACTCTCGTACAGATTTTGATTTAAAAGCACACGAAGAATATTCCGGTAGAAAATTGCAATATTTTGACCCTGAGTTGAATGAAAACTACGTGCCATATGTAGTGGAAACTTCTGTAGGTTTAGATCGTATGTTCCTGGCTGTTTTTGCCACTTCTTTGCAAGAAGAAGTTTTAGAAGACGGATCAACAAGAACCGTATTGAAATTGCCGGCCGTTTTAGCTCCAACAAAAGCAGCTGTATTACCATTAATTAAAAGAGATGGTTTACCTGAGATTTCTAAAAAAATCATCGAAGATTTAAAATGGGATTTCAACGTAGCATATGATGAAAAAGATGCAGTAGGTCGTCGATACAGAAGACAGGATGCACTTGGAACACCATTTTGTATTACTGTAGATCATCAAACGATTGAAGACGAAACTGTAACGATTCGTCACAGAGATACAATGAAACAAGATCGCGTTAAGATCTCTGAATTAAAAGACATCATCGAGAACGAGGTTTCAATGAAAAACTGGTTGATGAAAATGTAATATTTACGACATTTAGATATAAAAGCCCAAATTCCTTTAAGGAATTTGGGCTTTTTTAATACCGAATAGTGTATTTTGGCGATTATTTTTGCATTTCATCCTTTTGTGTTAACATTTGTTTGTAATATATTAACAATGAAATAGCAGAATAATTGAAATTTGTATTTTTAATTGCGAATAAATAGCGAAACAGGAGCCTTTTAAAAGGATCGATGAAATAAAAGTTTGTCGGGGGTTTAGGAAAAATCAACTAAAGTAAGATTGAAAAAGTATTCGTATATTATTATTGACGATGATGTGGAAAGTATTTTGAAAACCAGAACGATTGCAGAAGGTTTTTCAGAACTTACTTTTGTGGGATCGGCTGCGAATTATCAATCGGGATTGAATTTGGTTTTAGAGCATCGACCACACCTCATTTTGTTAGAAATAGATCCGAAAGACAGATCAAGCAATTTGTCACTTGCTTTTGTAAATGAACTTCATCGGTTCTTGTCGCTTATTCCTAAGATCATAATCACAACAACAAAAAAAGAGCTTGCTTTTGAGGCTATTCAGCATGGTGTTTTTGATTATATTTTAAAACCTGTTCTACGGATCGACTTGATGAAGACTATTCTGAAACTCGAAAAAGCATTTCCTGCAGATGATTCTGATACCGTTGAGGAAGACAGTACGCCATTGAGTGAATTGTTTGCTGAACCGGCAAAAAGTACTGAGCAGCCCCTTGTGTTATGTGTGAAATCCTATGGAGATTATCGCTACATCAATTCCAATGATATTAGTTACTTTCAGGCAGATAATAATTCGACCGATATTTATTTGAATTCAGGCGAAATGATAACCGCTTTTAAAACCTTAAAGCATTTTGAAGGCGTATTGTCGCATCCTTTCATTAGGATTCATAACAGTTACATCATCAATCAAAATTATATTGCAAGAATCCATAGCGGGAACTCGACTTGTTATATCAGGAATTCCTCCAAAAAGATTCCTTTTTCGAAAACCTATAAATCAAATGTTGACTTAATTATTGCTGATTTCGCTATAGGGAATTATTTAGAAGTGTAAAAAATAAGCAACTACATTGATTTGCCCCTCATTGACTATCAATTGGGTACGATCTACCATAAACCTTTTTTTTCCTGTTATTTTTTTTAAATGTGTATTTAGTTTTACACCATGATTCGCGCATAGCGATGATTTTTAAAACTAAAAAAAAACAACAAACATTTAATACCCTCAAATTATGAAAAAAGCAGCTTTAGTATTAGGAATATTTTCTTTAGTAATGGTTTCAACTTCTTTTTCTTCTCCTGAAGTTCCGAATAATTTATCTGCTTCGGCAGTATTTTTTGATGGATCTATTTTTGGTGGTGGAGCTACTAATCAGGGACGACAAAAAGCAGATGTTGCTTCATTAGCAAGTAATTTAAAATCAAATAGTAAGCAATTAAGTAGTTTTGCTTCAGATAGTCAATCAACAAGAATGACTGTAAAAGTAGACTAAGAGAAAAATACAAACGATAAGAAAAAGGCTGTCCATTACGGACAGCCTTTTTTTGTGTCTATACTTTTAGTATTTTTGGTAAAACTCTTATAACGATATTGAAAAATACTTCTCTAATATTATTCCTTTTTTGTTTTGTTTTTTTGGGTTGTAGCGAAAAGAATAAAGAACACAAACCTGATATTTTGCAAGAAGATAGTCTTGCTATTTACCTTTCGTTGGCAAAGGATATCAATCTGCCTCTTGAGTATAAAAAGAAATACAATACAAAAGCATTGATGATTATTACGAATCAGGAAGATGATTCGCTTAATAAAGTAAATCTTTTTAAAGTTGCCAACCGGTATTACAATATGAATGAATGGAAAGATTATCTTCAAACCACAAAATTCATTTTGAAACGATCGATAGACTCCGGGGATTCTGTTAATGTAGCTAAAGCGTACAGTTATTTAGGAGATTATTATGTGTCAAAATCGGTATCAGACAGTGCCTTTTTGAATTATTTTAAGGCCGAGAAAGTTTATTCAAAAATAAATGACAGGTACAATTTAGCTAAGACCTATTTGAACAAAGCGAATCTTCAGTTTAATGAAGGAGATTATTTTGAAAGTGAAATTAGTGTTTTTAAAGCGCTTCGGATCTTAAAGGAGGAAAAGAATGTCAATGATTTGCTTTATGATTGTTACAACTTATTGGGGTTGTTGTACAATGAACGGGAAGAGTTTAATAAGGCTCTTGAATTTCATAATAAAGCATTGGCGATTCTCACAGATAAATCAATCCCGGCTGAGTTTCAATTGAAAGCAACATCATTAAATAATATAGGTTTTGTCAATTTAAAGAAACATAACTACAAGATTGCAAAGTCATATTTTAAGGAAGCTTTGGAAGAGAAAAATTTGTACAAACAAAATGCAACATTGTACGCTATCATCTTAGATAACTTGGCTTATTCTAGATTTAAGTTAGAAGAGCCTGAGGAATTATCTACCCAGTTTTATAAATCATTGAAAATCAGAGACAGTCTTGGTCTTAAATCGGGGGTGGTTTTAAGTAAAATGCATTTGTCGGAATATTTTGCTTCCAAAAAAGATACTTTTAAAGCTATTCAATATTCAAAACAGGCTTTGATTTTGTCCCGTAGCTCAAATCAAATCAATAATGTTTTGGAAGTTCTGAGGCAAATTGCCGTTGTAGATCCTCAAAATGCGTCCGTTTATTCCGCAGAGTTTATTCAGTTAAACGACAAGATGCTTAAATTGGAGAGAAACATGGGGGAAAAATTTTCCAGAATACAATATGAAACCAGCGAAATAAAGAACCAAAATTCAAGTTTACAGGAGAAAAATAAAACTTTAATTTATGTTTTCAGTATTTGCACATTAATTGGTCTGTTTTTTTATGTTTATAAAACACAGCAGGCCAGACACAGGGAATTACTCTTTAAACAACAGCAGCAGGTTGCGAACGAAGACATCTATAATTTGATGATTTTGCAGCAAAATGACATTGAACAAACCCGAATTAAAGAAAAGAAAAAAGTAGCGCAGGATTTACACGATGGTGTGTTGGGAAGAATGTTTGGTGTGAGAATCAGTCTTGATAGTTTAGATAAAGTAGATGAGGGTGAGGCGGCTCCTAAGAGAAAAAAATACCTTGAGGAACTGAAAAAAATTGAAGAAGATATACGTGAGATTTCGCATGATTTAAACAGAGAAAAATCGGAATTAATTAATAATTTTATCGCGATTTTAAACAAATTGTTTGAGGATCAAAGAAACACCTATGAGGTAAAATTAATTAGTTCTTTTGATTCCAATATTAAATGGGAACTCGTGAGTAATAACGTAAAAATTAATTTATACAGAATTATTCAGGAAGCGCTTCAAAATTGCAATAAGTATGCGAAGGCGAGTACAATAGTGGTTGAATTCAAAAGTGAAGTCGACCATTTGGTTTTGTCAATTGCTGATGACGGAATCGGGTTTAATACCAAAACAACAAGAAAAGGTATAGGATTGCATAATATTCAATACAGAGCGACAGAATGTAAAGGCTCTGTTTTCTTAAAATCGGCCAAAGGAGAAGGAACTCTTATGATAGTTAAAATTCCAATAGATCAAAAAATAAATCTACAGCATACATGACAATTGACCCCAATCCACAGGCTCCTCAATTAATTAGGAAAAACATTTTAATTGTTGACGATCACCCTTTTATTATTGAAGGATATAAGAATGCGATAACACGTTATAATCCTGATAAGTATCAGTTTTTTATTTTGCAGGCCCATGATTGTAAATCAGGGTATGATTTAATCGAAGATGCTCAGACTCCTGAATTTGATGTTGCTTTTTTAGATATCAGCATGCCTCCATACGAAGAAAAGAATATTTTTTCGGGTGAAGATCTGGCGAAATTACTTCTGAAGAAAATGCCAAAATGCAAAATAATTCTGTTAACAATGTATACCGAATTATTAAAAATTAAAACAATCATCAGAACCATTAGCCCCAATGGTTTAATTATCAAAAATGATCTCACTTTTGATGAATTGCTTTTTGCATTTGATAAAGTAATGAAAAGTGATAAATATTACAGCCAGTCCGTTCAGAAGATACTCAATCAATCGGCTCATAATTCTATTGAAATTGATGAGTTTGACAAGCAAATTTTATTTCACTTGTCAAAAGGAACTTCTGTAGCAGACATGCCGCAATACATTCCAATTTCTGTTAATGAAATCGAAAAGCGCAAAGCGGGTCTTAAAGAACTGCTTAAAGTGAGAAGCGGTTTTGATGAAGACCTGGTCAAAGAAGCGAAATGTAAAGGGCTTTTTTAGAAGGGGAAATTCCAAAAAAAAATCCAAATTCCAGGGATATTACCGGAATTTGGATTTTTTTTATTTCAGTCTCAGTTCTCAGTTCTTAGTTCTCAGTCTCAGTCTCAGTTCTCAGTTTCATTTTTACTAAAGACTGCGACCGGGAACTGCGCCTGAAAACTGCGACTAAAAAACTACTCCGTCAGAGCATCCCAGCCACGGGCTTTCAGTGCAATTTTTGTATTGGCACGGGTTACCAGATGAACTCCTTCGCTTTCATCAGCCATGTGACCAATAATCGAGAAGTTAGGGTTGCCTTTTATTTTATCAAAATCATTAATATCGATGGTGAATAATAATTCATAATCTTCACCGCCATTTATAGCAACCGTTGTACTGTCGATATTGAATTCTTCACAGGTCGAAATGAATTGAGGGTCTAGCGGAAGTTTATCTTCATACAAATTACAACCCACTTTTGATTGTTTGCAGAGATGCATAATTTCAGAAGACAATCCGTCTGAAATATCAATCATCGCTGTAGGTTTAATTTCAAGTGCATGCAATAAAGTACGAACATCTTTTCGGGCCTCTGGTTTTAACTGGCGCTCGATCAAATAACTGTACATATCCAGATCCGGCTGGCTGTTAGGATTCACCTGAAAAACCTGTTTTTCACGCTCCAATACCTGCAATCCCATATAAGCTGCTCCTATGTCTCCGGTAACAACAAGTAAGTCGGTTTGTTTGGCACCATTTCGGTAAACAATTTCTTCTTCGTTAGCTTCACCAATTGCAGTGATGCTAATAATTAGTCCTTTTTGCGATGAGGTAGTATCACCACCAATAACATCTACTTTGTACTCTTTTGCAGCATGTGTAATGCCTTCAAATAATTCTTCTAAGGCTTCTAGTGGGAAACGATTAGAAACCGCCACAGAAACCGTTATTTGCGTTGGTTTTGCATTCATCGCACAAATGTCGGACAGGTTAACAACAACCGATTTGTAACCTAAATGTTTTAAAGGCATATACGCCAGGTCAAAATGTACGCCCTCAATTAATAAATCGGTGGAGACCACTACTTTTTTGTCCTTAAAATCAAGGACAGCGGCATCATCGCCTATACTTTTTAGGGTAGATTCCTGAGTGACATCAAAATTTTTGGTTAAATGGTCAATTAGGCCAAACTCGCCTAATTGTGCTATACTGGTACGTTGCGGATTTTTATCTTCGATCATTTTCTTTTAAGTTCCAAAGTTTGTAAGGGGCAAAGGTACAAAGGTTTTGTTTAATTTTTTGGATTGTCGTCTGCATTACTTTTTCATTATGAAGAGCTTTACCGGAAAAGTCGATTCCGTTTATTTTCGATAGGATTCTTCCCGCCTTCAAATTAGATAAATTCAAAAGGGAAGAAGCTGCTTCATCTGTATTTTTACTGAGCAAATTTATTGTTTTGTTTTTTAGAGTTTGTTTATCAGTGATTTATGGCGTTGAATCTGAGCAAAATGTAATAAATTTGTGCGTCCTGCTGTTAGAAAAGAAAATATTTTTAAAATTTTATTTTCCTGCTGACATACTGTTGTCACCGACCCTCAATACTTTTGAAGTATCAAATAATTAAAACTTTAAAATTATGAAAACATTAGCAGCTCAAGTAATTACTCCAGAAGATTTATTGATACACTGGCAAGGACACCGTAAGCTTACACGTAACCTTATTGAAAAATTTCCGGAGAAAGATTTTTTCGAATTTTCAATTGGAGGAATGCGAACTTTCGCCAAGTTGACCGATGAGCTTTTAGCTATCGCAGTTCCGGGTATTAAAGGAATTGTAAACAGAGAAGTGAAGCCATTTTCAGAAGAAGCAACAGAGAAACTGATTTTCAAAGCGCAATATCTTGAAAAATGGGATGAAGCAACAGCTGAAATCAATGAACTCTGGCAAAAATTATCGATCGAAGACTTTAGTGAAAATTTTAACCTTTTTGGTCAGTATGAATTTCCAATATATCAGAACATACTGTATTTTATTGACAATGAAGTACACCACCGCGGACAAGGATATGTGTATTTAAGAGCTTTAAATATAGAACCTCCATTTTTCTGGGAAAGATAATCGTAACCGGAAGTATTTGATAAATTTTATTCTAATATAAATCGAACAGTATGAGTTTTAAAAAAATCATGACCAATTATGCCGCTTATAATTTATGGGTAAATCAACAATTTGTGAATTGGCTTTCGGCAAAAACCGATGAATTGCTGCATAAAGAAGTTCTTTCAAGCTATCCTAGCATTATTAAAACGCTACATCATATTTGGGAAACCGAAGAATACTGGTTTTCAATAATAGCCGAAATTCCACAACCGGAAAGAAGGGAAGCTGTTGATTTGAACAAGGATGAAATATTTGAAGGATTATTGAGTACCTCCACAAAATTAGCTGCATTTATCACATCATTATCAGACGAACAGTTATTGAAAACAATCAAAATTGAAAATCCATGGTTTCAGTGCGAACAGCCTGTAAGCGACTACTTGCTGCAGGTGGTGAATCACGGAACGTATCACCGAGGACAAATTGTAACCATTGGAAGAAATGTTGGTATTACTGATGCTTCTAACACTGATTATAATTTTTACAATGTGGTAAAAGAGAAACACTAGATTTGAAAAACTCCTAAGGATGATATTTTATCTTTAGGAGTTTTTTTTTATAGCAGTCTTTTACGGTTGATTTCCAGTAATTCCAGTGTTTTGGCCTTGAGTATTTCAGGTTCCAGAATCGTAGCGTAATCTCCATACATTAGAAACCATCGCGGAAATGAGTTTTCAATATCGCGTGACATAAAAGTCATTTCTATTTTTCCGTCTACTTCTTTTTCTGAAATGAATCCGTGGTACTTTTTTTCGGTACCCAGGTAACGGGCGATTTTTTTGTCAACTAAAATTCGGACTTTTGTTGTTGGACAAGTTTCTGTTTTTTTGATATAAGTTTCTAAAGCATCGTGTTCGATCGTAAAATCAGAATCTGTTTTTCGAATACCCTGAATTCTGTCTGTTCTAAACTGACGATAGTCTTGTCGTAAATGACAATATCCTAAAAAATACCAGTTGTTGTTATCGTGAAAAACACCCACAGGTTCTATGTTTCTTTGCGTAGCCGTATCGGTTTCGTAGGTTTTGTACGAAAGTAAAAGCTGTTTTTTCTCTGCAATACCTTCAAAAAGAAGTGCTAAAGTATTTGGCGAATTATCATTAAACATCGGTTCGGAAGTGTTCATTATAACCCGCGATTCGATATTGGATAGCCAGTCTTTATCGGTACTTCTTAAAACAGATTTCAGTTTGTACATGGCCGAAGCATAATGAGCTCCAAGCGAAGGATCGGTAAATTTCTGCATAAGTTTTTCGGCAGCAATAAAGCTGCTTACTTCTTCGCGTGTAAACATAACGGGAGGTAATCTGTAACCGTCCATTAACGCATAACCCACTCCGGCTTCACTGTAAATAGGGACTCCTGAAGCTTCCAGCGTTCGAATGTCTCTATAAATCGTTCGTAAACTACAATCAAAACGATCGGCCAATTCCTGTGCTTTTACAATTTTTTTGGATTGTAATTGGATGAGGATGGCGATAATTCGGTCAAATCGTTTTGGAGTTTCGTCCATTTTTTCTAGGTTCAAAGGTTCAGAGGTTCAAAGTTACAAAGGTTTGATGTTTAAAGAAATAAAAAGCTGTTCCAAATTGAGACAGATTGCTTTTGTTTTGCGTCTGCGATATAATGTGCTCATAAGGTTATTGTTGAAATATAAAATAACAGTTTGCTGGTTTCAAAAAGGTATTTCGCTCCATTGGAGCTTTTTGATGCTGGGGAATTACATTTTCGATGCGTATTTTACTCCGCTGGAGCAGTTTGAGATAGAAAAAGTGGTAGTTCTTTTCGAGAAAAATTTTAATTGATGTAAAACAAAGGGGCTGAATCATTTATGAGTCAGCCCCTTTGTTTATTCAGATAATTGGCATTGTTTACTCCGTTGGAGCAAAATATTTATAGATAATAAAAAGCAGTAGGGGGAAAAGCTCCAGCGGAGCGGTATATTTTGCCTTACAGTACAGGGTTTTCTAATTTTTGTAAATATCCTGGTCTGCAAAAATTCACGATAATGTGTTTGAACAAAGTGTATGAATTATTTCAATTACAATAAACAATATGTATTGCTCGCTTCTCTAAAAACACAACAATATTAAAAAGTAAAGTACCGATAACTTTAGTCCTTACCTTCATGTTACTTATTTTTTCCAGATCTCAGGATTTCTTGAAGTATGAAAAACAGCAAGAACGTTTACTGTTTTAAGGTCTTCGTTAATTGAATAATGAATTAAAAACGGAAATTTTTCAATCTTCCAACATCTTATTTCATGATATTTCTTTGAAAACAAATATGGATTTTTCTTTAAAGAATTAATTTGTTTTTTGGTTTGATTTTTAAAACGTGATCCCAAACCTTTTGATTGCATTTCATACCATTCAGAAGTATTTTGAATGTCATTGAAAGCATCAATATCTATTTTTAAAGAGTAATTCAAAAATTATAGATTTTTAGCAACATCATCCCAGTCTAAAAGTCTTTCTGGATTTGCTTTGGCTTTTGTTATTCTGTCTAAAACTATTTTCTGATGCTCAACCGGAATTTCCATACTATCATTCCAGATAGCATCATTGATTTTCAGCCTGTCTTTTGGGGATAGTTGTTTTACTGCCTCAATCAATTGGTTAACACTTAGATTGATGTTTAATTTTATAGTTTCCATAAGAACAAAGTTAATGAAAAAATGATTTTAAAGTGAATGAATTTCTTGACAACAAGATTATTTTTATTTGTCTGCTGCTCCGGCTGGAGGTAATTGAGTTTATTCTGAAGCTTTTTTTGAAAAATAGAATCATTACCATAAATTCCTTTTCAAATTGAAACAAAAAAACCTGACAATTTTCATCATCAGGTTTTCTCTATATTCTTTGTTCTTTACTCTATTTTCTCAAAAAAAACTTAGTCGTTCAATTTCAAAACAGCCATAAATGCCTCTTGTGGAATCTCAACGTTTCCTACCTGACGCATACGTTTCTTACCTTTTTTCTGTTTTTCAAGAAGTTTACGTTTACGGGAGATATCTCCACCATAACATTTTGCGGTAACGTCTTTACGAAGTGCTTTAATCGTTTCACGAGCGATAATTTTAGCACCAATCGCAGCCTGAATCGGAATGTCGAATTGTTGTCTTGGTATCAATTCACGTAATTTCTCGGTCATTTTTTTACCGATGTTGTAAGCGTTGTCTTCGTGAATCAAAGCAGAAAGTGCATCAACCGTTTGAGCGTTCAAAAGAACATCCAGTTTTACCAGTTTTGAAGTTCTCATTCCAATAGGAGAGTAGTCAAAAGAAGCATAACCTTTAGAAACCGTTTTTAAACGATCGTAAAAATCGAATACAATTTCGGCCAATGGCATGTCAAAATTCAGTTCCACACGTTCTGTTGTCAAATACGTTTGATTGGTAATCTGACCACGTTTTTCGATACACAAGCTCATTACGTTTCCAACGAAATCGGCTTTTGTAATGATAGTTGCTTTTATAAAAGGTTCTTCAACACGGTCTAAACGAGAAGGTTCAGGCAAGTCTGAAGGATTGTTCACCACAAATGCAGTTTCGGGATCTTTTTTGGTATACGCCAAATACGAAACGTTAGGTACGGTAGTAATAACCGTCATGTCGAACTCACGCTCTAAACGTTCCTGGATAATTTCCATATGAAGCATTCCTAAGAATCCGCAACGGAAACCAAATCCTAAAGCGGCAGAGCTTTCCGGAGTAAAGACTAATGAAGCATCGTTTAATTGCAATTTCTCCATAGAAGAACGCAGATCTTCATAATCTTCGGTATCAACAGGATAAATTCCGGCGAAAACCATTGGTTTTACATCCTCGAAACCTGTAATCATATTGGTTGTTGGTGTTTTGGCATCTGTAAGAGTATCTCCCACTTTTACCTCTTTGGCTTCTTTAATTCCTGAAATTAAATAACCAACATCACCGGTAGAAATTACATTTTTTGGAACCTGATTTAGTTTTAAAGTCCCCACTTCATCGGCAAAATATTCATTGCCAGTAGCCATGAATTTAATTTTTTGCCCTTTTCTGATTTCACCATTCATCACTCTGAAGATAACCTCGATTCCACGAAACGGGTTGTAATGTGAATCAAAGATCAATGCTTGCAATGGTTCGTCAACATTTCCTTTTGGGGCCGGAATTTTTTCAATAATAGCGGCTAAGATATTCTCCACACCAAAACCAGTTTTTCCCGAAGCATGAATAATATCTTCTAATTTACATCCTAATAAATCGATAATATCATCGCTTACTTCTTCAGGATTGGCACTAGGTAAATCTACTTTATTCAAAACCGGAATAATCTCAAGATCATTCTCTAAAGCCAGATATAAGTTGGAAATAGTTTGTGCCTGGATACTTTGTGCTGCATCAACGATTAAAAGAGCACCTTCACAGGCCGCAATAGATCGCGAAACTTCGTATGAAAAGTCGACGTGACCGGGAGTGTCAATTAAATTTAAAATATATTCTTCTCCCTTGTAAGTGTATTCCATCTGAATGGCGTGACTCTTAATGGTAATTCCACGTTCACGTTCCAGATCCATGTTGTCAAGCAATTGTGCTTTTTCTTCACGAGCTGTAACGGTTTGTGTAGCGCCCAATAAGCGGTCTGCCAGTGTACTTTTACCGTGGTCAATGTGTGCAATAATGCAAAAGTTACGTATCTTCTTCATTTTAATATGTCAATTCTCTAAACGAGTTTAAGTAATTTCCGGGTCTAAACTTGCACTGTAGCAATTGCCTTAGAGCATGTTAATAAACCGCAAAGATAGCGCAAAGTTTTGGATTCTGGAATGTTGATCTCCGATAGTTGAATACGGAATTTTAAAATAGTTTTTAAAAGACTAGATAATACTGTGATTTTTCTAAAAATAGAGCAAATCCGACAGATTTTAAAACCTGTCGGGTTTGGTGTAGCAAAACAATTAACTAAATTATTCTAACTTTAAATTATAACCCAGTTGAAAGTACAACGGAACCATAGGTTTTGTTTTAAAATCCTGGGTAATTACTTTTCCCAGTCGTAAAGTAAGGTCACTTCGGCGAAAGGAATATCCGGCTTGTATGCCGTAGTTGAAATTGCCTCCGGTCGCAGGTTCATACCAACCGTCTTTTACATTGGGATAGACGTCTTTGTAAATAGCCGAATTTTTAAAATGGGTAGCAATGGCTTTATCAAAACCAAATTCTCCGGCGACAAACCATCTCGGTTTATAATACCCAACAATCGCAGTTGCATCGGCGCCAAAGTTTTGTAAGGTGACTAACGGATTTTCGTATCGGCGATAAATTCCGTGAAGGGCGGCATTAAAACGGAAATGATTCAGCTGGTAAAGGTTCAGTTGTCCGCCAATTTTAGTTTTAAAATCATCCAATACTGTTTCGCCTGATGGCAAGGAAAAAGATGCTTCGACTACAATTGGCAGTTTGGTTTTGAGATGGTAACCGTAAGCAAGTTCGTAAACAAAACTATGTTCCCAGCCGGCATTTATGTTTAGAATGTGTTTTTGATTCTTGTTAAGACTTTCCCAGTTTAAGGTTTGAGAATAGGTTTTTCCTACGAAAAGAGAGAAGATAAAGGTGCTGATTAATAATACTGTTTTCATCATGGGATTATTTTAGATCATTTAAATAGTTCAGTACAAAAGGATGCACATTTTCCCATTTGAAGTAGATCATCTCGTGCCCAGTACCTTTTACTTCAGCTAGGGCAGTATTAGGAAAAAAGGCGGCTTCTTTTTGGGCGAAGGATAAACCATAGGACTGATTTAATTCGCCATACAAAAACAGGACTTTCGTTTTGTACTGACTTAGGTTTGTAGTAAAATCAAAGCCTTCATTTTCAGCAATGTCAGTTAAACTTTCTAAAACGGTTGTTCCGATTCGCCAAAATGGGGATGGACCTGAAATACCTTCCTTGTTGCCTTTCGCATAAGAGAAACCTGTAGAAACTCCCAGTTTATAGTCAAGAATTTCATGTTGGTTTTCTTTTCCCGTTAAAAATTGATCGATATACAATAAATTGCTGGTGGCCTCGGAGAATAATTTTATTTTACGGCTCATTTCTCCGTAATCGTCTAATAGTTTTTTGTTTAGTCCGCCCGGTTCCGCCAGAATAACACCATTGATGGCCGTTGGGTATTTGTTGACATAGGCGGCGGCAAGCATGGCGCCCCAGGAATGTCCGAAAAGAAATGTCTTTTGAGTGGGTGTTTTACGGTAATATTTTATGACTTCAGAGAGATCGTCGATCATCAATTGAATGGAGTAGGTGTTTTTGTCGTGTCTTTTGGATAATCCGGAACCTCTTTGGTCGTAAAAAATCACATAGTAACCTTCGTCGGCGAGTTGTTTTACATTCAGACCATTTCTGTAATCGGATCCGGGACCACCATGCAGGAAAACTAACATAGGATGGTTAGGGTTTCCGAAAGTTTCAGCATGAAGTTGTGTTCCGTTTATAAAAATCGAAGGTAAGGTTGGATCCTGGTCGACTGTTTTCGGAACTAAATTTCCTGGTTCATCAACATCATTTTCCTGTTCGCATCCCCAGAAAAGGAAAAGAGAAAGGACAATTGTGACAGAGTAAAAAGCTTTGTTTCTCATTGCATAAATTGGTTTAAATTTCTGCAAAGATGTACTGTGGTACTATGCTGGTCGCCCCAACTTGTAAGGTGGTTCCAGTTTATAACTTAAAAACCTGTCGGGTTTAAAATTGAAGTTATTTCAGGGATTAAGGAATGAGCTCATTTTTTAACACATAGGGACATAGATTTTTATCTTAAAATAAAGGAGATCAAAAAACAAGTTTTCGCACATAGCTATGTTTGTTTGAAACAAATGAAATGCCTTTTTTAAGTTTACAAAGACTATGTTTCTATGTGTTTAGGAGAATTGATTTTTGAATTATAAATTCAAATCCGACAGGTTTTTAAAAACCTGTCGGATTTAAAATGAAAGTTTTTTTAAATATTCAGAAGGAGAAACTCCAGTTGCTTTTTTGAAGTTTCGGTTGAAAGCTGTTTTTGAATTAAATCCGCATTCAAATGCTATGGAGAGAAAAGTAAATTTTTGATTTTCGGGTAAAAGAATGGTTCTTTTAAATTCTTCAACACGCTGGAAATTGATGTAATCGTAAAAGTTTTTCTGTTCTGCCGAGTTGATAACCTGTGAAAGTATGTTGGGATGAACACTTATCTTTTGGGAAAGCTCGGTTAAAGTTAAATCGGCATTTTTGTAGATTTTTTCATCATCCATGAGTTGTGTCAGTCTTTGATGGATAGCCGTAAGTTCTGAAGAAGTAAGTCCTGATTTCTCGTATTTAATTTTTTCAGATGTATTTTTGGTGTCAACGCTTTCAGATGTTAAAGTCTTAGAATGATTATTTTCGGAAAGCGGCTGATTGGTGAAAATTCCAACCTGCTTAACGCCGAAATAACCAATAAAAATGAGATAGAAAACCACAACTGAAAAAATATATTGATCATCAAAGAAGAGAATTGCCAGCCAGATAATGCAAGATCCAAGAATTAAATAGCGCAGCCAGGTCAGGTTGATTCTTTCGGTATGCGAAAATTGATTGTTGATGTTCTTTTGGTGTTTTACAAGTTTTTGCAGCGAAAGTAAAGGATAAATAATTCCCGAAAATACGATTGCAGCATACAAAATAGATATTAGGGTTTCGTAGCCTTTGCCTTTGTTTTTAAAAACGGCTGCTTTTTCTTCGAAAGACAAATTATAAAACGGAATCAGTATCAGAATGGCAGCTAGAAAAGGAATAAAATGTAAAAGATTAAACTTTTTATAGCGATTTTGGTTCGTTAAAGCCGAAGTGTATAAAAATAAAAAAGGTCCCTGAACTAAAGGCATTGGGAGTTCTAAACCCAGTAAAAAAGGGAAGTCCCTATAGTCATTTTTGTAATGAAGATAGAACAGGAATAAATGAAAGCCGGTAAAAAACAGCCAAAGTGCCAGAATCTTGTCGGCCTCGGTTTTGTTCCTTTTGCTTGCCAGTACAACAACCAAAAAAAAGGTGATTATAATGCCGGTTAAATACAACATACAGGTCTGGGGTATAAATTAAATCGGTTGTTAAAATATCGACCAAGATAATTTATTTTGCTCAATTGTCTGCAGTTGAGGTGTTTTGCAAAGATTAATTTTTTATAACCTGTTTGGCAAAGTAGTGAGACTATTATTCCTCTTTAGACGTTTCTGTATGGTGGCCTTTAAATTCCCCATACCATTTTTCGATTGATGGATAAACAAAAGCGGCTACTTTTTTAACCGGATTGTAAAAAATAGAATGATCCAAGGTTTCTTTTTTAGCAAAAGTGTTATTGAAATTGATCTTCTCAAAAAGAGCGATAAAAATACTTAAGATTAGTATGGTTTTTAAAATTCTGAAAAAGCCACCGCCTAATTTATTGGGTAATCCCAAAAAGGCAAAATCGGCAATTCCGGTAAGGATTTTAGCTAGGAAGTAAATACCAATTACCACTAAAATAAAAGTGAGAATAAAAGCAGTGATTTGTATCGTGTTCGGATTCCAGGAAACATGCTTCATGATCAATTCTTTCATAAAAGAAGAGAATTTAATCGCAATATAGATTCCCAACAATAAAGAAACGAAAGAAGCAACTTCTACAAAAAGCCCGTTTTTAATTCCTTTATATAAACTAAAAGCTAAAAGAGCGGCCACAATTATATCAAAAAAACTCATATTTGGGTGTGTTTAAAAAAGCGCAAAGATATACTTTTTTAGGTTCGGAGGTTCAGAGTGGCAAAGGTTCAGCTGTTTTTTTGGAGTTCTTCTTTTCTAAGTGTTTAATTTTTTTAGGTGCAATGTGTTGAACTATGTATCTTTGTAAATCAAAATTTAGTGTTAAGATTGTAATTCTGTCCCCTTCAGAATTGAATTTTGCAACAATCTAAGATCTAAACTCAAGAATCTAAAATCATAAAATGTCCAGAGATACACAACTAAAAGAGCGATGGGAAAAGCTCGTCGATATATTGTCTAATCAATTTTCACAAGGAGAAGATTTAGATTTAGACGCCATAATTTATTTAATCGGAGTTCAGGAACTTGGAAAAGTACACCGTGAATTCAAAAAAGATGAAAAATTAAACCTAATGCACATCGCCATTTGTCGATTATTGGAACCTTATGGGTTTTATGAATTTGACTTTTTTGATGCCGAGGGATGGCCACATTATAAAGTAAAAGAAGAATTACCGCCACTGAAAGCAGGCGAACAATCGGTTTTGATGAAAGAAGCCATTGTGAATTATTTTTTAGAAAGAGAACTGATAGAGTAGTTTTTAGTCTCAGCCTCAGTTTTAAGTCCAATTGAGACTGAAAACTGAGACTGAGACTGTATACTTTAAAGTAAAATTATGTAAATTTGCACCTTCAAAGCAAGACTGATGATAGACAAGATAAAAGAACATATAGAGGAAGCAAAAGCCTTTAATGATAAAAATAAAGAATCTTTAGAGCAATTCCGTATCAAGTATTTAGGTAGTAGAGGTTTAGTTAGAGAACTTTTCAATGAGTTTAAAAATATTCCAAACGACCAGAAAAAAGATTTTGGAGTAGTAATGAATACTTTAAAAACTGCTGCGGAAGAAAAGGTAAAAGCGATTCAGGAAGAGCTGGAAAGCAAGCAGGAAGTAAAAGGAATGTTTGGTGATTTAACTCGTGCGGCCGAACCAGTAATTATTGGTTCACGTCACCCGATTTCAATTGTTAAAAATCAGATTATTGATATTTTTGCAAACATTGGTTTCAACGTTTCTGAAGGTCCGGAAATCGAAGACGACTGGCATAATTTCACCGCTTTGAACTTACCGGAATACCATCCGGCACGTGATATGCAGGATACTTTTTTCATTCAGACTAATCCTGATGTGTTGTTGCGTACGCATACATCATCTGTTCAGGTGCGTTATATGGAAAATCATAAACCGCCAATTCGTACTATTTCTCCGGGACGTGTGTTTCGTAACGAAGCGATTTCGTCTCGTTCACACTGTATTTTCCATCAGGTAGAAGGTTTGTATATTGACAAAGAGGTATCGTTTGCCGATTTAAAACAGACGTTGCTTTATTTCACTAAAGAAATGTTCGGAAAATCGAAAATTCGTTTGCGTCCGTCTTACTTTCCATTTACTGAACCAAGTGCCGAAATTGATATTTATTGGGGTCTAAAAACCGAAACTGATTATCGTATTACCAAAGGTACTGGCTGGCTGGAAATTGGAGGTTGCGGAATGGTAGATCCAAATGTTTTGAAAAATTGTGACATCAATCCTGATGAATACAACGGTTTTGCTTTCGGAATGGGAGTAGAGCGTATTGCTATGTTACTGTATCAAATTGGTGATATTCGTATGTTTTACGAAAATGATGTTCGTTTCTTAGAACAGTTCAAGGCCAATATTTAAAAATAAAGTTATTAGTGAATAGTGATTAGTGAGAAGCCTTCTTTCTAATCACTATTTACATTTTATGAATTACTAAGATTATGAAAAAAGATATAACAATTCCCGAAGTAGAAAACGTATTTCTTGCAGCAGTACAGGAATGGAGCGACGACTTTATGGAAAAAGTATGGTACGCTTACCTGGTAAATGACAGTGATTTTAACCTCGACAGCGTGATGGTAGTTTCAAAAGCATTTGGAACGATTGATGGCGAGATGAAAAAAACGTCTGTTTTACGTCATGCCTTTGTAGAAGTTCCTGCAGTTTCGGTTGTCAAAATCGAAATGGTTGAAAAGAGTTTACTGGTACTGAACAACGAGTTTATGGTAACGTTCTTCATTGGAAATACATTGTACGACAAGAAATTTACTTTTAAAGCAAACCTGATCAACGAAAACGATACGGAGGAAGTGCCTATTTTATTTGTTGAAGGAGTTATGGTGAAGTAAGTAGAGCGGAGTGCAGATTTGTAGAAGCAAGAAGCAAGAAGCTAGAGCAAAGAGGCAAGAAGATAGATTGTAGAGAATAGAATATAGAGTTTAGATTTCTTTATATTAAAATAAAAAAGAGTCAAGATGAATTTTAATTCTGTCCTGACTCTTTTTTTATCTGTCAAAAACAAGCTCACAATCTTATAATCTTGCTTCTTTGCTCTTGTCTCTATACTCTTTGCTCTTGCCTCTATATTCTATACTCTCACTTCTCTAAAAAGAAACTAATCCAAAGACTCCGTTAATTTTTTGAAAACCGATTTTGCATCTTTTCCTTCGTATAAAACAGCGTAGACAGCATCGATAATTGGCGTTTTTGCACCATAGCCCTGATTTAGTTTATAAGCGCTTTTAGTGGCGTAATAACCTTCGGCCACCATACTCATCTCCATCATCGCACTTTTTACCGTATAGCCTTTACCAATCATGTTTCCGAACATTCTGTTTCTTGAGAACACAGAGTAACCTGTAACCAATAAATCGCCTAAATAAGCGGAGTCATTGATGTTACGTTTCATTTTATGAACTTTGCGGATAAATTTCTTCATCTCGCGAATTCCGTTACTCATCATAACCGATTGAAAGTTATCCCCATAACCTAATCCGTGAGCAATTCCGGCTGCAATAGCATAAATGTTTTTAAGCATTGCCGCATATTCAGTACCAATAATATCGTCTGAGATTTTGGCTTTGATATAATTTCCGGACAAATGTTTTGCTACGATTGAAGCTTTTTCCGGATCCCCACAGGCAATTGTTAAGTAAGAAAGTCTTTCTAATGCTACTTCTTCAGCATGACAAGGACCAGTAATTACACCGATATTGTAGTAGGGAATGTCGTATTGAATGTGAAAATGTTCCCCAACAATCAAACTTGTTTCAGGAACGATTCCTTTAATAGCAGAAAAGATAATTTTATCAGACAATGAAACCGTTAAGTTTTTCAATTCACCATCTAAAAAAGCAGAAGGAATTGCAAAAATTACATAATCTGCATAGGCAACTGCTTCATTAATATTATTGGTCAGTTTAAGTTTTGCCGTATCAAATTCAACCGAACTTAAGTAATTCGGATTGTGTTTGTATTTCTGAATGTGTTCGATAGCAGCATCATTACGCATGTACCAGGCAATTTCTGAAAGATTTACACATAACATCTTTGCAATTGCCGTTGCCCAGCTTCCTCCTCCAATTACTGCAAATTTTAAATTTTCACTCATTATTTTAATAATTTAAAGCAAAAGTACTTAATAATGTAGTAATAATACAAAATCTCATTTAAGAAATTTGGAAAGGCTCTTTAAATACAATGGTTTCCGGAGGATTTAAATTGGAATAGAAAATATTTTAACGATTACACAATAAAAAGGTAATCAGTACGTTGTAACTATTTATAAATTAGAATTTAATGAGTTTAGCAAGAATTGAGTTAGTTAATTTTGTTTTAGTATTGTAAGAAGGCGTTCCCATAAAATGAGAACGCCTTTTTTTGTAAAATTCCAAATGAGCTTAAAATTGGAATTTGGATTTTTTTATTTAGAATTTATGCCTTAGTAGCTCATTTCAACAATCGATTTTACTTTGTCTAAAGTAATTAGTTGTTTTTCGCCCAAACCTTTCCAGCCTCTTTCATTAAATCGGTTTACAATAAAATCAGCCGTTTTGCTATAATCGTCTGTGTATTGCGAAAGTTTAGTATCCATTCCCATAGTATGGAAAAATGCTACCGTTTGATTGATGGCTTCTTTTGCTACTTCATCGTCAGAACCCGCTAAGTTGAAAATTCTTCTGCCGTATTGGGCAAGTTTTTCTTTTTTGGTCTCAAACATGATTTGGTATAAACTAGGTCCGATGATTGCCAAAGTTCTGGCATGATCAATTCCGTATAAGGCTGTTAATTCGTGTCCGATCATGTGAGTTGCCCAGTCTGAAGGAACTCCTTTTTGAATCAATCCGTTTAAAGCCATGGTACAGCTCCACATAAAATTAGAAGCCAAAGCATAATCGGTAGGATTTTCAACCACTTTTGGACCAACTTCAATTAACGTCTGTAAAATTCCTTCAGCAATGCGGTCTTGTAAAAAACCTTCGTGCGGATAAGTCAGGTATTGCTCCATTACGTGCGTATAAGCATCCACAACGCCATTTTGTAATTGTCTTTTTGGTAACGAAGCAATTACAGTCGGATCGCAAATTGAAAATTTAGGGAAAAGAGCACTTCCGCCAAAAGCAAGTTTTTCCTGAGTTGCCTCAATAGTGACAACCGCTCCCGAATTCATTTCACTTCCTGTTGCAGGTAAAGTCAGAACAGTTCCGAAAGGCATAGCATTTTCTTTAATAAGTAATCGTTTTTGCAGAATATCAATCGGATCTCCGTCGAAATTTACAGCTGCTGAAATAAATTTTACACCATCGATTACGGAACCACCGCCAACAGCTAAGATAAAATCAATTTTTTTAGCTTTGATCACAGCAACCGCTTTCATCAGCGTTTCAAAATGCGGATTGGGTTCGATTCCGCCAAATTCTACAATATCGAAACCTTTTAAGTTTTGAATCACCTGTTCGTGAATTCCGTTTTTAAAAATACTTCCACCACCATAGGCCAATAAGATTTTGGCATCTTTAGGAACCAGAGTAGAAAGTTTTTCAATTTGTCCTTTTCCGAAAATTAAATTCGTCGGATTGTATAATTCAAAGTTTAGCATTTTTTTTAGAGTTTCTAAGATGCTGAGGGGCTAGGGTTCTAAGTTTTTTCTTTAGATTCTTAAAATCTCAATGTCTCAGCATCTTTCATTATTTTTTTATTGTTAAGTTCATTAGTTTAATAACTTAGAATCTTAGTGTCTTAGTACCTCAGAATCTTTATTAATTCAATTGCTGTAATAATTTTCCGGCTACTAATTTAGATGAAGCGGGGTTTTGCCCGGTAATTTTTTAAGTTTCTAAGATGCTGAGGTTCTATGGTTCTAAGTTTTCTTTAGATTCTTAAAATCTCAATGTCTCAGCATCTTTCATTATAGTAATTGTTTTATTTTAATGTTTCTAAGTCCTGTTGCTTAGAACCTCAGAACCTTAGTATCTCAGTGTCTTTATTAATTCAATTGCTGTAATAATTTTCCGGCTACTAATTTAGATGAAGCGGGGTTTTGCCCCGTGATTAAAAGGCCGTCTTCTACAGCATAAGGTTGCCAGTTGGCTGCTTTCGAAAAGATAGCACCATTTTTGGTCAAAGCATCTTCCAATAAGAACGGAACTACTTTGGTTAAGCCCACCGCTTCTTCTTCGGCATTTGTGAAACCGGTTACTTTTTTGCCTTTTACTAAAAATTCGCCTTTAACTTTTACGTTTTTTAAGACTGCCGGAGCATGACAAACAAAAGCAACGGGTTTTTTATGAGTATAGAAAGATTCAATTAAAGCAATGGAACTTTTATCTTCTACCAAATCCCAAAGCGGACCATGACCTCCCGGGTAAAAAACAGCATCATAACCTTTCTGGTTGATCGTAGAAAGTTTATGGGTGTGTTTTAACTTCTCCTGTAAAGTTTTATCGGCGTCAAAACGTTTGGTGTCTTCAGTGGCCGATGCCGGATCGGCACTTTTAGGATCAATTGGAGGCTGACCTCCTAGTGGAGAAGCAATTGTAATCTCGACGCCCTGATCTAACAATTCGTAATAAGGTGCAGCAAATTCTTCTGACCAAAATCCGGTTTTCTCTCCTGTATTTCCCAGTTTATCGTTACTGGTCACAACAAATAGTACTTTTTTGGTGCTTTTTTTCGTTGCTTTTTGTGCTATAGCTGAAGTACTAAAAGCACTAAAGGCTATAATCGTAAGTAAGGTTATCTTTTTCATAAGTTTAAATTTTGATCAAATTTACGACTAAAGTGATATCAGTAAAAATAAAATAAACTATGTTTGTTATAAATATATTTATATCATGGTGAATTTGGAGTGGTACAGAACCTTTAAGGCTGTATATAAAAACGGGAATTTTTCTATCGCTGCAAAAGAGTTATTTATGAGTCAGCCTGCGGTGAGCCAGCAAATCTCTATGCTGGAAGCACATGTTGGAAATAAATTGTTCAATCGAAAGTCAAAAGGCGTAGAACCAACGGAATACGCTAAGTTACTGAATAATTTAATTATAGATGCGCTGGATCGGCTTGAAAATGTAGAAAGCAGCTTTCGGGCAAAAGCGGAAGATGCCAATCGGCTAATCTCTGTTGGGATCTCCAAAAATCTTTTTAATTGTATTGGAAACCTGTTGATTGCTAAGTTCGATTTGATCGATTTTACTTTTGCAGAAAACGATGTGCTTTTTGAGTTAGTGGATGCTAAAAAGCTTGACTTCGCAATTACCACAAAAAGATTTGACACCTTTGATACGGTCTACGAAATTGTGGGGAAAATTAAGCTCATCATGGTGGCACCAGTACGTTTGGACGGAACAGAGTTCCGTCAGAAATTAAAATCAGATAATTATACGGAAGTAGAGCAGTGGCTCAATGAACAAAAATGGTACAGTCACGATGCCAGAATTCCACATATAAAGTTATTTTGGCTACACGCTTTTAATAAAAAAAGGCCCTCTATGGTTCCGAACTATATTATTCCGTCTGAATCTGAAATGTTAAGGATGTTATCCGATAATGAAGGAGTAGCGATAACCTGGAACTGCAATGCACGAAAATATATTAAAGAAAATAAATTGCAGTTATTATGGAATAGTTTTTACGTACCGGAAGAGTATGTGTACCTGCTAACCGCTAAAAACAATAATCTGAATTCGTTTTTTGAAATTATTTCCAAAGAGTTAAAATTGTTTTTTGGTAACAGATTATGATGAAAATCATTGTTTTCTGTATTTTTAAAGAATAATTTTGGGAGATAAATTCTTAATATTTTTAAAAATGAAAAAGATTGCATCAATTTTAATGCTTGCCCTGATATTTTATACGGCTAATTCTTGTAGCAAACATGACGACGAGGTTATCTTGGATTGTTTTGCAGAAGCAATTTATGTAAAATTGCACAATTCTACAGATGCTACTAATCCAAAATTAATGAACTATTCTGTTGGATATAGCGGAACCGGAACTTTAGTTAGTGTAAATTGGACATTTGGAGACGGGACTACCGGAACAGGTAAAGATATTACACATCTTTATCCGGCAGCAGGAACCTATGAAGTTAAAGCGGAAGTTACAGTTGCAAAAGATGGTGCAAATTGTACTTCTATTCCAAAGAGAAACGTAACAATAAACTAGGCAGGCCGAAGGAAAAGGATATTCATGAGAGTCAATTTTATAATTTATTGCTGATGTGATAGATTATAAAATTGACTCTCATTCGTTATATTTGTGAGATAGGAGTTTTTAAATATGGAAAATTTTCAAAATATTCGAATTGCGGTTGATGCCATTGTGTTTGGATATAAGAACAACAGTTTGTATGTGCTTTTAATTGAGCAAAAATTTGGCTCTGCCGATAAGTATTGGGCTTTACCGGGTGGATTAGTAAAACAGGACGAATCTTTAAGTGAAGCTGTGATTAGGGAGTTGCATGAAGAGACCAGCGTTCAGCTTACTTTTATGGAGCAGCTGTATACTTTTGGAGATGACATTCACCGGGACTCCAGAAATCGCGTAATTTCTGTTGCCTATTATGCTTTAGTAGATGCCTCAGGTCTGGAAATTAAAGCCGATACCGATGCCGAACGCGTGCAATGGTTTAAAATTGATGAGATCCCTGATCTGGCATTCGATCATAATATAATCGTAAAAACTGCCATAACAAGATTAAAAGCAAAACTGACTTATGAACCCGTTGGTTTTGATTTACTTCCGCAGGAATTTCTGTTTTCTGACCTCGAGAATCTTTACTGTACCATTTTGGAGAAAGAAATAGACCGTCGAAATTTCAGAAAGAAGATACTCAGCTACGGCTTTTTAGATCAAACCGATCATTTTTCGCCAGTTAAAAGTGGGCGTCCTGCAAAACTTTTCAAGTTTAACGATTTGAAATATAAAGAGTTAATTGAGAAAGGGTTTCACTTTGAAATAAAGTTTGCGTAAATTTTACACAAAATAAATTGTTTAATAAATATATTGCTTTATATTTGCGTATAATTAACGCAAACTAAAATACTATGATACTTAATTTAGACCCAAAATTCACTCCAATTCTTAATAAAGAAGAAATAAAATTCCAAAGCTTTACATTTTCAGGAGGAGAACCACATATTAAAATCAATCCTGATTTTGATAATACCCAAAAAGTAACCATCACACACCGATTAAATTCATTCAACGATTTAGGTTTATTGTGCATCACAGTAGATGCATTGCGCAGAATGGAGGTTAAAATAATTGATCTTTTTATTCCCTATTTTCCTGCAGCCAGACAGGATCGTGTCATGATTAAAGGGGAATCTTTATCTGTAAAAGTATATGCTGATATCATTAATGCACTTCAGTTGAATAAAGTGTTTGTTTTTGATGCGCATTCTGAAGTGACTCCGGCCTTAGTAAACAATTGCGAAGTGATTCCGAATCATACTTTTATTGCAGCGGTTTTGAAAGTCATTGGCGAAAACGTAAAATTAATTTCTCCGGACGGCGGAGCATTAAAGAAAATTTACAAAGTTTCTGAATTTCTTGGAGGTATTGAAGTAGTAGAATGCAGCAAAAGCCGTGATGTAAAAACTGGAAGACTATCTGGTTTTAAAGTTTATGAAGACGATCTAAACGGAATGGACTGTTTAATTGTAGATGATATTTGCGACGGAGGAGGAACTTTCGTAGGGCTGGCTGAAGAATTAAAAAAGAAAAATGCTGGAAAATTGTATTTGGCCGTAAGCCACGGAATTTTTAATAAAGGTTTTGAAGTTTTGGATTGTTTCGATGCCATTTTTACCACCAATTCAGTAAAAGACTTCGAAGGTGAAAGCGTTCAGGTGATTGGATTGGATCAATTAATTTAAGAAGTTTCAAGTTACAGGTTTCAAGCTGTATAAGGAACCTGAAACAGAATAACAGAGAACTCGTTTCTTTGTTTCAATAACAAAAAACATGAAATACAATATAGATACCATAGCTCCGGAAAGTAAATTTTTATTTTTCTGGGGACACCAGCCAACAAAAGATGGAAGCATTTCGAAAACCTGTTTCAGTCAGTGGTGGTTAAGTGCCTTTACCGTTGATAAAGTGACTTACAAAACTGCCGAACATTGGATGATGGCAAAAAAAGCCGAATTGTTTAATGACAATGAAGTTTTAGCAAAAATTATTAAAGCCAATTCTCCTGCTGAAGCCAAAAAGTTGGGACGTCAAGTTAAAAATTATGACGATACACTTTGGTTAGCCAATCGATTTGAGATTGTTACACAAGGAAACTACCATAAGTTCAGTCAAAACCCCGATTTGAAAGCATTTTTGCTAAACACAGATGAAAGAGTAATAGTCGAAGCGAGTCCCGTTGATCCTATCTGGGGAATTGGAATGGCAGGTGACCATAAAGATGTTCTGAATCCTGAAAAGTGGAAAGGGCTGAATTTATTAGGTTTTGCTTTGATGGAAGTTAGGGATGAATTGAGATAACTATAGGTTATGAAAATAGAAATCATTAGAACCGATATAACCGAAATACACGTTGATGCTATTGTCAATGCAGCAAATACTTCTTTATTAGGCGGTGGTGGGGTTGATGGGGCTATTCATAGAAAAGGAGGAAAAGCCATTTTAGAGGAGTGTACCCAAATTCGAAATAAACAGGGTGGATGTAAAGTTGGGGATGCCGTGCTAACGACAGCTGGTAATTTGCCTTCAAAATATGTGATTCATACTGTTGGACCTGTTTGGAACGGAGGTAAAAGTTTTGAAGTCGAATTGTTGCAAAACTGTTATTTAAGTGTTTTAGAATTGGCGGTCACAAATAATATAAAAACAATCGCTTTTCCTAATATAAGTACTGGTATTTATAAATTCCCAAAAGATTTGGCGGCGGAAATTGCGATTAATATGATCGATAATTTTGAATTAAAAAATCATTTCGAAAAAATTGTTTTTGTTTGTTTTGATGAAGAGAATTTCAAAATTTATAATGATATAATAGAAAATGACTTCAATTATAAAATTAAATCCGGCTTGTTTGGAGTAGCGGTTGGTGATGCATTAGGTGTTCCAGTTGAGTTTTATTCTAGATCTGATTTAAAAGAAAATCCTGTTTCTGAAATGATAGGTTTTGGAACACATCACCAGCCAGCAGGAACATGGAGTGATGACAGCTCACTTGCTTTTTGTTTAGCAGAAAGTTTGTGTAATGGTTATGATTTATCTGATATTGCAAGAAATTTTGTAAAATGGTATAACACAGAATTATGGACGCCACACGGAAAGGTTTTTGATATTGGAATAGCAACCAGAAATGCAATTCATAATATTGGGAAAGGACATGAACCAGAATTATGCGGCGGTTTTGAAGAAAAAGATAACGGAAATGGTTCTTTGATGAGAATCTTACCTTTAGTTTTTTATCTTAAAAATGAAAAAGATATCGAAGTCATTTATAAAAAAGTAAAAGAAGTATCGTCTATTACCCATGCCCATTTTAGATCAGGATTTGCCTGTTTTATTTATGTTGTTTACTGTTTAGAACTTTTAAATGCCAATGATAAGACAGAAGCTTATAGAAGGATGCAGGATGTTGTCGCTGGCTTTTTGCGAGATAAAAAATTTAGTCCTGTTGAACTTCAATTGTTTGATAGAATTTTAAAGAGTAATATAGCCGAATATCCCGAAAATGAAATTCATTCGTCAGGTTACGTTCTTCATAGTTTAGAAGCCAGTTTATGGTGTTTTTTAAATTGGAATTCTTATGAAGGAACCGTTTTAAAGGCAGTAAACTTAGGAGGTGATACTGATACAACTGCAGCTATTACAGGAGGTTTGGCAGGTATTTATTATGGAATTGAGAACATTCCTCAGAAGTGGATTTTGGGATTAGCAAGAAAAAACGATATTGATGATTTGTGTGAACGATTGTTTTTAAAGTTAAAATAATAAAAGTTATGAATGAAAAAACAGCAAAAAGCGTCAGCAAATTTCTTAGTCTGGTGCTCAGACATTCACCTGAAACCATCGGCTTAAACTTAGACGAAAACGGATGGGCAGATGTTGAAGAATTGATTATAAAATGTAATAAAAATGGAAGCCAAAATCAGATGACGGCTGAACTTTTGGACTATGTGGTAGAAAATAATGATAAAAAACGTTTTGCTTTTAATGAAGACAAAACAAAGATCAGAGCCAGTCAGGGACATTCAATTTCAGTTGAGCTCAACTTGAAGGAGGCCGAACCTTCAGAGTTTTTATACCACGGAACCGTTGGGAAATTTATGGAAAGCATAAAACTTGATGGCTTACAAAAAATGAGCCGTCAGCACGTACACCTTTCCAAAGACAAAGAAACGGCAATAAAGGTGGGAAGCAGGCGAGGAGCCCCCCAAATTCTAACCGTAAGAAGTGGTGCCATGTACAGAGACGGATTTCAATTTTATCTGTCCGAAAATAATGTTTGGCTGACCGCTGAGGTTCCGGCAAAGTACATAGAGTTTAAATTATAAGGAGTAGTAGGCATCATTTTAAAATTATAAAACACAACAAATTATGATACTAGAAGCAGCAATAGGTGATGCATATGGTGCAGGTTTTGAATTTCGGGATTTAGATTTTATTGCTCAAAACAACCATTTAACCCAGTATCACAAACACGGACTTTATACTGAAATTTACAAACGCTATACAGACGATACGCAAATGGCAATTGCCATCTCAGAATTGTTATTAGAAGAGGATAATTGGAACGAAATCAAAGTAGCCGATAAGTTTGTTGAGGTATTTCACCGAGATAAAAGAAGAGGATACTCTGATAGAGTCTACAATGCCTTGGACGCAAGTAGAAATGGATCTGATTTCATTAAAATAATCAACAATGGCAGTAACGGAAACGGTTCTGCTATGCGGGCCTATAGTATTGGTTATTTAAAAGATATAGAGCAGTTGATGAGTTTCTGCGAAATTCAGGCAAGAACTTCTCATCATACTCCTGAAGGGATTAGTTGTGCGAAGCGTATTGCCTTGGCCGTTCACTATTTCAAATACAATTTGGGTGATGGATCGACTTTAGTGTCATTTTTGAACGAAACGCTAAAGGAGAATGAAACCTATAAAATTACTTCGCCAATCGATATGCACGGTTATCCGACTACACAGGCGGTTATTAAAATCGTTTCCGAAGCGACTTCCATGAAAGATTGCTTAAAAACAAGTATCGATTATGGCGGAGATACCGATACGGTTGCTGCCTTGTGTATGGCGATTTTAAGTAACAAAGAAAACTGCGATGAAAACCTGCCCGCATTTTTGTATGAAGGTTTGGAGAATGATACATTTGGAAAAGACTTTCTAATAAAATTAGATGCGGCTCTCGAAAATAAGTTTAATTAAATCATGAAAAGAACCTTTGTTTTTGGGGATATTCACGGCGGATTAAAAGCATTAATTCAGTTGTTAGAGAGAATGGATTGCTCAGAAAAGGATCGGTTTATTTTTTTAGGAGACTATGTAGACGGCTGGAGTGAATCAAAACAATTAATTGATTTTCTGATTGATTTACCCCAAAAACAGGAGTGTATTTTTATCAAAGGAAATCATGATGTCTGGTGTCAGGAGTGGTTAGAGAATGATGTTATAGACGATATTTGGTTTTTGCATGGAGGAAAATCGACTATAGAGAGTTATGTCGATATTGAACGTTCGGAAAAAGAAAAACATCGCCATTTTTTCAATACTATGAAAGATTACTTTGTAGACGAAAGTAACAATTTATTCATTCATGCCGGTTTTTCGTCCATGCATGGCCCGGAGAAAGAACATTACCAAAGCAATTATTCGTGGGATAGAACGTTGTGGGAAATGGCTTTGACAATGGATAAGAGAATTAAAAAAGATTCGCTTTCCTATCCGAAAAGATTGTTACTTTATGATGAGATTTATATTGGTCACACACCAACCCTTCATTATAATGTAGAGATTCCAATGCAAGGATGTAATGTGTGGAATGTCGATACCGGGGCTGGCTTTTATGGCAGATTAACGGGGCTTGATGTAGAGACAAAAGTATTTTGGCAAAGTGATATAGTACAAGAGCTTTATCCAAATGAAAAAGGAAGAAATAAATAATTGAAAAAATAACGAAGAAATTTTATGAACCCATTATTATTAACCGACGGTTACAAAGTTGACCACAGAAGACAATACCCAGACGGAACAACATTAGTATATTCCAACTGGACGCCAAGAAAATCAAGAATTGAAGGTTTAGAAGAAGTTGTGTTTTTTGGATTGCAATATTTCATCAAAAAATATATCATTCATGATTTTGAGGCCGATTTCTTTAAAAGACCAAAAGAAGAAGTCGTTAAAAAATACGCTCGCAGAATCAACAATTATTTAGGGGAAAATCAGGTTGGAACCAAACATATTGAAGATTTACATGATTTAGGATATATTCCAATGGTTTTTAAAGCGTTGCCAGAAGGTGTTAGCGTGCCATTAAGAGTACCCATGTTTACGATGTACAATACGCTTCCGGAGTTTTTCTGGCTAACTAATTATTTCGAAACCTTATTGTCTGCTGTAGTCTGGTTGCCTTGTAACTCTGCTACTATTGCAAAAGAATATCGAAAAGTATTGGATAAATTTGCCGACGAAACAGCATCAGTTCCTGAATTTGTAGATTGGCAGGCGCATGATTTCTCAATGAGAGGAATGGGTGGAATCGAGGCAGCAATTACTTCTGCTGCTGGACATTTATTGAGTTTTACGGGTTCTGATACCATTCCGGTAATTGACTTTTTTGAAGAATATTATAATGCTAACTCTGATACCGAATTGATTGCAGGTTCAGTTGCGGCAACAGAGCACTCTGTAATGTGTATGGGAACCACTGAAGGAGAATGCGAAACGTTTAAAAGACTGGTTACAGAAGTGTATCCAAAAGGAATCGTGTCTATAGTTTCGGATACCTGGGATTTATGGAAAGTTCTGACCGACTATTTACCACGATTGAAAGAAGAAATAATTGCCAGAGAAGGTAAAGTGGTGATCCGACCTGATAGTGGCGATCCGGTAGATATTATTTGTGGTAATCCAAACGGAAAAACAGCAGAAGAGAAAAAAGGAGTAATTGAGCTGCTTTGGGATGTTTTTGGAGGCACGGTTAATGCAAAAGGATATAAAGAGCTTATTCCGCAGATTGGTGCCATTTACGGTGATAGTATTACGGTAGCAAGGGCCACCCAAATTTGCGAAAGATTAAAAGAAAAAGGATTTGCTTCTACAAACGTTGTTTTGGGGATCGGTTCGTTTACCTATCAATACAATACCCGAGATACTTTTGGTTTTGCAATGAAAGCAACTTATGGAGAAGTTAATGGAGAAGGCAGAGCGATCTTTAAAGATCCAATCACAGATGACGGAACTAAAAAATCAGCCAAAGGATTAATGAAAATTGATTTAATTGATGGGGTATATCATTTAACGGACAATGTTTCCTGGGAAGAAGAAAAACAAGGCGAATTAAAAGAAGTTTTCAGAGACGGGAAACTTTTAACAGAGCAGTCTTTAGCAGATATTAGATTTCGAGTTAAATCTCAAATAAGCGTTACATTATAAAATGTAAAAGCCTGAATTTTGAACATGCCCCAAAAAGTTAGACACTATTTGGGGCATTTTTTATGGACTTGTGATTCCTCGTTCCTCGGAATGACAAGATTGCGTAGAAATTATTTCTTGTAAAAATTATTATGATCGATATATTCCCAAACTTTTGGCGGTAAAAGAGGCTGTATGTTTTTGCCTTCTTTGATACTGTTTCGGATAAAAGTAGAAGAGATTTCTACAATTGGAGCATCAATGATATGCACTTTTGGATGCGATTTTAATTCAATGTTTTCCTCTTCTTCAGATATTCGAGGATAGACATAAATATCGTAATCTGCTAAAAGCACTTCGTAGTTTTTCCATTTATGAAGCGTTTTTAAGTTGTCTTCGCCCATGATTAAAGAAAAGCCATGCGATGGATACTTTTCATGCAAATGAACCAGTGTATTGACCGTATAACTAGGCTGTGGTAATTTGAATTCGATGTCTGAAGGTCTTATTTTTGGATAATCTTCAGTGGCCAAATACACCATTTGCAAGCGTTGGTGATCGTCTAACAAGGTAGATTTCTTTTTAAGCGGATTGTGTGGGGTAACAACCATCCATATCTGATCTAAATCGGCAAATTCAGCCATGTGGTTGGCAATGATTAAATGACCAACATGAATGGGGTTATACGTTCCGAAATAAAGGCCTATTTTCATGGTTTAGTAACTGGTAATTAGTGAAAAGTGATTAGTCTTTAAGTGTTTTGCAAAAAGAATTAATCATTTTTGATTCTTCTTCAATTAGATTTAGAATTTCTCTATAAAGAACTTCGTTAGTTATAAATCCTAGTTCATTTGCAATTACTAATTGAGTTTCAATCTCAAACAGAGACCCTCTGGATATATTTAGGAAATGGGTAAATGAATTATCAGTATTCCGGCCATAGCCTTCTGCGATGTTTGATGGAACTGAAACAGAAGCCCTTTTTAACTGACTAGTGAGTGCATATAATTCTTCTTGCGGGAATGATTTTACCAACTGATACGTCAGGGAAACAATTTTAATCCCTTTTTGCCAAATTAGTAATTCCTTATATGATTTAATTCCACTCATGTAATATTATAATTTAAATTCGAGATCTACTATTTATGACGAAAGACTAGCAACAAGTAACTAAGGGCTAATGACTAGTAACTAATGACTAATAAACTATTTCGAAATAAAATCTTTTACCAACTGATATGCTTCTTCTTTAGCGGTATCTAAATCGTAATTTTTGATAATCGTATCAAATTGCGGTGCAGTTGCCAGTTCAACCGAAGCCTTTGCAATTCGCATGTTTATTTTGTCATCACTTTCAGTAGAACGTTGTTTTAGTCGACGTTTTAGTTCGTCAACACTTGGAGGTTTTACAAATACAGCCAAAGTTTGTTCCGGGAATTTATGTTTGATACGCAGTCCGCCGGCCACATCAATATCAAAAATCACATTTTTACCTAAAGCCCAGATTCTTTCAATCTCCGATTTTAAAGTACCATAAAAGTTGTCGCGATACACTTCTTCCCATTCCAGGAATTCCTCGGCCTTGATGTGTTTCTTGAATTGCTCCAGTGAAATAAAATAATAATCTTTTCCGTGTTCTTCCTCTCCGCGTGGGTCGCGAGACGCTGCTGAGATTGAAAATTCTAAATTTAAATCTTCTTTCCCCAATAAATGCTTTACTATAGTTGTTTTCCCCGATCCTGATGGTGCTGAAAAAACAATTAATTTTCCTTTATTCATTAATTTATGCTTTAGGCTTTAGGCGGTACGCTTTAAGCTCACTTACTCTATGTTTTTTTTGCTTAAAGCCTATTGCTTAAAGCTTGCGGCTTTTAAAGTACATTTAAAACCTGTTCTTTGATTTTTTCCAATTCATCCTTCATCATGACAACCAATTTTTGCATCTGCGCATGATTCGATTTTGAACCCATGGTATTGATTTCACGGCCCATTTCCTGAGTGATGAATCCAAGTTTTCTACCGTTAGCTTCAGAACCTTTAATAGTTTCAAGGAAATAATCTAAATGATTGGTTAAACGAACTTTTTCCTCCGTAATATCAAGTTTCTCAAGATAGTAAATCAATTCCTGTTCGAATCGGTTTTCATCCACATTCACTTTCAATTCTGAAATAGCAGTTTGCAGACGGTCTTTAATCGCTTTAATACGTTCCGGATCAAGTGCCAGAGCGTCATTCATGTATTGACGGATATTTGATATTCTAAGATTGAATTCTTTTTCAAGAGATTCGCCTTCGTCTTTTCTAAAAGTCAGAATGTTTTCCAAGGCCTCTTCGATGATCAGCTGAATTTGTTCCCAGTCATTTTCATCAATTTCTTCGCGCTCCGTCTTTAGGGTATCCGGCATTCGAACGGCCATTTTCATCAGTTCCGTTTCGTCTGCATTCGGGTAAACTTCTTTTAGTTGGGCGATGTAGTTTTTTACAACAGGAACATTTACCTTAGTTGAGGTTTGTTCAGAAGTACTTTCAACGTAAATTCCGAAATCAATTTTTCCTCTTTCCAGTTTAGTAGAGATTTGAGTTCTTAAACCTAGTTCCATTTCGCGGTACACCGATGGCATTCTAACATTTAAATCTAAACCTTTACTGTTTAAGGATTTTACTTCAACGGTAATTTTTTTTGTAGGCAATTGCAAAGAAGCTTTGCCAAACCCTGTCATAGATTGTATCATATAATTGAGTATAAAGGCGCAAAGATACTAAAAAACTTTAGAGTGAGGTTTTCTAGTTTCTATTGCCTTATTTTTAAAAGGTTTTGGGCGTTCCCTTCGGTCGGGCTATTCGTTTCAATCTTTTTTTGAGCAGAAAAAACTCAAAAAAAGGATTTCCACTTCTATCCCTAACGCAAACCGGGAATCTTTACAGCTTTTAGCTAAATTATTGTCCTAAGGCTTTCATTACCTGTAGAACATTCTGCTGACTGTTGCCGATGTAGATTTTGCCGTCAATAATAAAAACAGGACGGCTTAAAAAAGTATAGTGTTCCAAGATGTATTTTTTAAAATCGGCTTCCGTTAAAGATTTGTTCTTTAAATCCATCGATTTATACAATTGTGCTTTTTTGCTGAACAAAGCTTCGTAACTACCCGAAAGTTGATACATTTCTTCTAATTCCGTTGCTGTAATCGGATTTTGTTTAATGTCGTGAAAAACCAGGTTATTGCCTTCCGGTAATGCTTTAATGATTTTTCGGCAAGTATCGCAGGATGCTAAGTAATATATTTTGTTCATAAGTTTAAATTTAAGAGACTACAAAGAAAATCCATTTGAAACTTAAAATTGCCTAATTTTAGAAAAAAAAATAAAAATATGAACCCAGTTTTTGAAGTACAAAAGACCATTAGAGAGATTCTTTTGAAAGTTTTAGACAGTCATTCATTAGAACAGTTAAACAAAATTCCACCGGGATTTAATAATAATATCATTTGGAATATCGCACATTGCGTTGCTTCACAGCAGGCTTTGGTTTATAAGTTATCGGGCTTACCGGTTACCATTTCTGAAGAGTTTATTGCTAAATACCGAAAAGATACTAAGCCGGAAGGAGACGTTTCGCAAGCGGAAGTTGATAAAATACGGGAGTTGCTTTCGACTACTTTAAAGCAGGTTGAAAATGATTTTGCGGCAGGTATTTTTGTGAATTATAATGAATACACCACTAGTTTAGGATATACCCTGAAGAATATAAACGGAGCTTTGGATTTTAATAATTATCATGAAGGCGTTCATACCGGGATAGTAATGAGTATTCGAAAGTTTGTTTAGATCTTTTTTGGGACAACTCAATTTACGAAAAAATCCGACGGTTTCTAAAAAACTGTCGGATTTTGTATTTTAAAAGGATGTTATTCTACTATAGTTTCGATTGTAACTTTCATGGCACCGCTTCCTTTACTTTTCGTGATTTCCATAAAGGCTCTTTTGGATAGATCGAGATCTCTTGTTCGAACAAATGGACCGCGATCGGTAACTTTTACAATTACAAATTTTCCGTTTGCTTCATTGGTGACTTTTATTCTGGTTCCGTAAGGAAGTTTTTTGTGTGCTGCAGTGTAAGCGCTGTTGCTGAATCGACTTCCGTTAGCTGTTTTTTTACCATTAAAACGGTCAGCGTAATAAGAGGCATGTGCATTTTTTTTATAAGGTTTTAATTTCAAGCCCTTATCCGTAAAAACAGAATCAGTTGGTATTGCAATTAAATTAGGTCTGGCAGTTTTGACAGTATCCTGAGTAATTTTAGGTTCAGTTGCAGGCTTTGTTTGGCTTATAACATAGGTAAAACAACTTAAAAAAGTTATAGTAAGTGCAGTGAGTAAAATATGTTTTTTATTTCTCATGTTTTATTTTTTTTCAGACTTGGGGAGTTTGTACAAATAATATGCCGAGATAAAAAAAGCCCTCTTTTTAGGGCTTTAATTGGTTTTTTCTTAGAACCATAGGTTCCATGGGATTCTGCTTAAAATAAGCAATAATCCTAATCCGTAAAAAATAGCAAATGTTTTAAACTTTGCAGCGCTATCGATTAATTTTTTATGTTTAGACCATCCGATGGTGATCAAAATGATAGCAATAATATTGATTAAAGGGTGTTCTAATGAAGTAAGTCTAAGTGCTGCATCAGACATTTGGCCAAGGACAGCTTTCCCTAAAGGAGATATAAAATAAAGAATAAGACCGATCAATAACTGCGTATGAGTTCCAATCAAAGCAAACAAGGCAATTTTGCGGTCTTTGGCTGTGAAGTCTTTTTTAGAAGTAAGGCCAAGGATGGCATTTACAACAGCAATTAATAAAAGCAACAGCGCCAAATAAGCCCATCCTGAATGGAATTTTTGTAAAAAATAGTACATAAATTAGATTTTTTGATAAAACAAATATAGCAAAAAAGGGTATAAAAAAAGCGGCATCAGACTAAAAGTCAATGCCGCTTTAGGTATTTATTTAGATTCTAAATATTAGAAATCATAACGTAGAGAGAAGTTCCATGTTCTTCCGAAACCGAAGAATACCTGGTTAATGTTTGCTACTCCATTGTAAAGCATTCCGTTAGATGCGTAAGTTCCTTTTGAACCAGCTGGTTGGCCAGAAGCTACAGGAAGGTTGTCATCAGCGAAAAAGTTTGTTCTTGATTCAGCGATGTAAATTTTATCAAGTACGTTGTTAACGTTTAATCTGAAGTTAACTGATTTGTCTTTGTTTTTTCCAGTTAACATTTTGTATGAGAAACCAGCATCCATCAAACCATAAGAAGGCAATTGTAATGCTCCTTTGTTTGTTGCAGATGTAAAACTAGTTGGGTTGATTCCTGCATATAAATTGTCGTTGAAGTTATAGTTTGCATCAACTGTTACTCTTGTTAGAACTTCGTAAGATGCTCCTAAAGAGGCTGTCATTTGTGCTGCGTCACCCACTTTTACTTTGTCCATGTAAACTGTAGTTCCTTGGAATCCTGGTACAGGTGAGTTGTCTGCTTGGAAGTAAGCATTAACTGTTGCATTTCCTTTGTAT
This sequence comes from Flavobacterium sp. UGB4466, assembly GCF_903469665.1. Taxonomy (GTDB): domain Bacteria; phylum Bacteroidota; class Bacteroidia; order Flavobacteriales; family Flavobacteriaceae; genus Flavobacterium; species Flavobacterium lipolyticum. Next base: position 76,185 of record NZ_CAGKLC010000001.1, read on the forward strand.
TCCCAAATACCATAAGAGAACATTCCTGTTACTTTTAATCTTTCTGTAATGTTAGAAGATCCTTCGAATTCAATTCCAGAGTGAACTTCGTTAAGTCCTAAGAACTCAGTGTAAGTTGAATTTGCAGGTGTTGCAGTAGTAGTTGGAAGTGCATTACCTTTTAAGTATCTGTCATTCCAAGTAGTGTTGTAAACGTTTACTGTAGCGTTGAAAAATCTAGAACGGAAACCATATCCAGCTTCAAATCCAATAATTTTCTCGTTAGTAAGGTTAGGGTTTACTGTTGATCTGTTGTTTGGATAAACAGAGTTAAAGAAAGGTTGTTTGGAGTAATATCCAGCGTTTACATATACGTTGCTTTTTTCGCTAATATTGTAGTTAGCTCCCGCTTTTGCATTACCACCTAATAAGTTTTTGTAAGGAGTAGAAGCTAAAGGATCAGTTGGTAAATAAACGAAGTCATCTTCTCTTTTGTATCCTTGTTGAGAAATTGCTCCCTGAACAAATGCTGTTAGGTTGTCTTTAGAGTACTCTAATTGAGTAAATAAACCATACCATTTTACATTACCAGTACTGTTGAAAGATACTTTGTCGTATTTTCTATTTTGGAAAACATTCCATTGAACATCAGTATCGTAAGTGTTAGTTAACTGTCTTCCGTTTGGTTTTTGACTAGCAATAAAGTTGTCAAAATACTCACCACCACCTAATAAATCATTTACAACTGTAAAGTGGTATCCTTTATAAGTTCTTCCGTCAAAACCGAAATCTAAAGTTAAGGTATTAGAAAGTTTCTTGTTTAAGTTAATTACCGCACCAAACCAGTCATGAGAGTTGATAGATGACGTTTGTGAGATACCAGAAGTGTTGATATTTGTGCTTGGATTATAATTTGCTACATCAGAACCTGCATTAAAATAAGAACTGTTTTGATAAACTCCACCAATTTTTTGTCTTGTTTGAGGTCCTGTAAAACCTGCGATAGTAACTGGTTTTCCAGAGTTGTAAGCATAAATTTTATCATAGTCTACTAAACCGTCAGCAGTTCTGAATGCTATAGCATCATTGTATCCTTTTCCTTTAATTCCTCCAGTTGCACTAGCTCCTGCACCACGTCCCATAGAAGCGTAAACAACAGAAGAAAGTTTTGTAGTTTCGTTGATTTTATAATCCCAGTTGAAAGAAGCTACTGGTTTGTGGTAGTAGTTTTTTCTAATGTTATATTCTTCACCATTCAAATATCCTGCATCAGGATTGTATCTGATATTTGGTTCGTTATTTCTACCGTATTGTTGGTAAGCTGCGATTGTAGATACTGTAGATCTTTGGTTGTGCCATTGTGGAGCACCTGTTACCGTAAGTTGAAAGTCGTGTTTACCACTTTTGCTGCCATATCCTAAAGCAACATAGTAGTTAGATCCTTCAAATTGAGTTCCGTTAACATATCCGTCTCCCATTGTTTTTGATAACAAAACAGATGCAGAAAGACCGTTTTCTAATTTTCCGGTATTGTATGAACCTTGAATTTTGAAATTTCTACCGTTTCCGAAACCAGAAGAGAAAGATCCTCCTTCTTTTCTGTCAGAAGCTTTAGTTACAATGTTGATCGTTCCTCCTACAGAAGGAGTTGCAAGTTTAGATGCTCCTAAACCTCTTTGTACCTGCATAGCAGATGTAACATCTGAAAGACCAGCCCAGTTACTCCAGAAAACAGAACCGTTTTCCATGTCGTTTACCGGCATACCATTGATCATAACAGCAATATTGTTTTGAGTAAAACCACGAATATTGATTCTGGCATCTCCAAAACCACCACCTGCTTTTGTTACATACACAGAAGGAGTGTTTCTTAAGATTTCCGGAAATTCCTGAGTTCCAAGTTTTTCCTGGATCTCAGCAGCTTTAATTGTAGAAACCGCTACTGGAGTTTTTCTGTCTTTTGCGATGTCAACGATTGTGCTTTTTACAACAATTTCGCTTAATTCGTTAGAATTAGAAGTCAAAACAATTGTTCCTAGATTAGTAGTTTGACCATTTTTAACTGAAAATCTAAGAGTTAAGTTCTCGTAACCTAAAAAAGAAATAACGATTTCTCCTGTACTTGTTGTTGCATTAAGAGTAAATTTACCGTCAAAATCTGTAGAAGTAGCAACTGTAGATCCTTTGATCACAACGTTTGCTCCCGGAAGTGAACCCACTCCGTCGGTAATCATACCGGAAATTTTTCCTTGAGAAAATGCGGTTGAAACTATCATGAACAATAGTCCAGTAAGTAACCAATTTTTCATTGTCTTCATTTGTTAATTAGTTTATTGTTTTTGGCAAAATTATAACAATAAAATCAGATAATGTTATCAAAGTGTTAAGAAAAGAAAGATTTGTATAATGTGTTGCGCATTAAAATGATTTTTCTAATTTTTGCTAGATAAAATGTAGTTTTTGTAAATTTTTAGACACTGATTTTGTTAAAATCGTAATGATTGTAATGGTCTTGTAGTGCTAAACTTGCAAGAACGCGTTGTTTGGCTCCTTTTTCGCAGGTTTACGTACGAAAAAACGCCTTAATTTTTATTAAATCAAGGCGTTTCAGTATGTTGTGAAAAAAGGCTTTCGTTAATTTTATTTGTTCTTCAAAAAGTGATTTAACAAAAAAGAAGTCGAGCTGTCATGATTCTTTACGGTCGTACTGTTAATTTCATCCAAAATAGAATTCGCTAATTGCTTTCCTAGCTCCACTCCCCATTGATCGTAACTGAAAATGTTCCAAATAATACCCTGAACAAAAATTTTGTGTTCGTACAAAGCAATCAGTGATCCCAAAGTTTTTGGAGTTAGTTTTTGAATTAAGATCGTGTTTGTAGGTTTGTTTCCTGGGAAAACTTTAAAAGGCAATAAGTAAGCTGCTTTTTCTGCTGATAATCCTTGTTTGTCAAATTCGGACTGAACTTGTGCAGCTGTTTTTCCGTTCATTAAGGCTTCCGTCTGAGCAAAAAAGTTGGACATCAATTTATCGTGATGATCGTTGTTTCCGTATAAAGGTTGAACGAATCCAATAAAATCTGTTGGAATTAATTTTGTACCCTGGTGAATCAATTGAAAAAAGGCATGTTGAGAATTCGTTCCCGGTTCTCCCCAGATAATTGTTCCGGTTTGGTAGTTAACCGGTTTTCCGTCACGACCAACACTTTTTCCGTTACTTTCCATAGTAGCCTGTTGCAGGTAGGGAGCTAATTTTTGAAGATATTGGGTGTATGGAATCAATGCTTCGCTTTCAGCACCAAAGAAATTATTATACCAAATGCTTAACAATGCCAGAATTACAGGGATGTTTTTGTCGAATGCTGTTGTCTTGAAATGTTCGTCCATTTCATTAGCTCCTTTTAAAAGTTCGTTGTAATTGTCAAAGCCAATCGCCAACGAAATGCTCAAACCAACAGCGCTCCATAAAGAAAATCTTCCTCCAACCCAATCCCACATTGGGAAAACATTGTCAGGATTAATTCCAAATTCAGTTACTTTTTGAATATTGGTGGAAACCGCAACAAAATGTTTGGCAATATCTTCCTGGGAAGCCGATTTCAAAAACCATTCTTTTATCGTTTCAGAATTAGATAAGGTTTCCTGAGTGGTAAAAGTTTTGGAAACAATAAGGAATAAAGTTGTTTCCGGGTTCAATTTTTTAATCACTTCGTTTACATGGTCGCCGTCTACATTAGAAACAAAGTGTAAGTTTAAGTGGTTTTTGTAATACTGTAAAGCTTCAACTGCCATAACCGGCCCAAGGTCAGAACCTCCGATACCGATATTTACTACATCAGTGAAAGCTTTTCCGGTGAAACCTTTTCTTTCTCCCGAAATAACTTCATGCGTGAATTGTTTGATTTTGTTTTTTACTTCATAAACTTCCGGAATTACATTTTCGCCTTCTACTTTAATAACTGCAGATTCTGGTGCACGCAACGCAGTATGCAAAACCGCTCTGTTTTCAGTCTGGTTAATGATTGCTCCTTCAAAATATTGAGAGATGGCTTCTTTTAATCCAATGGAATGGGCTAATTCCAGTAAAAGAGAAACGGTTTCCTGACTAATGTTATTTTTGGAATAGTCAATTAAAAAGTCATTCCATTGTAAATTGAATTTTTCAACACGCGCATTGTCCTGTTGAAAAAGTTCTTGTATCGTAGTTGTATGAGTTGCGTTATAGTGGTTTTGTAGATTTTTCCACGCTTCAGTCCCGGTTGGGTTTGTAGTGTTTAAAGCCATTTTTTGTTTAATTGAGAATGTGGTTATAAAAAAACAAAAATACTGAAATTAGTTCTAATAGCTTTAAGCTTCACAATTATATAACAAATAGTTACGAAAACGATATATGTGTTTATTTGTTCCGAATTCTTGCCGTTATTATAATGGCACCATCGTTTTCTTTTTCGTTGTAAATGATGCGGCTGCTGTTTTCATTTAAAAAATCTATACTTATGATGTCAGCTTTTTCAAGAGGCAAAATTATAGTGTCTTGCTTTTTGTCGTACTGGAACGGAACTCCGTTTATCACAATTAAAGGCGATTTTGTAATGATGTCTTTTTCGAATGCCTGTTGGATGGATTCCGATACAAAGTATTGATTTTGTTTCTTATCGTTTAAAAGAAAAGTGTGTGGATTAGAGCACCCCACAGCTATTGTACAAGAAAGTAGTAGTAAGAATCGTTTCATGCGTCGATGTAGGATTTGATAAATACTTGTTTTTAAGTGGAAGTTTTACCAAATTTTCCACCAGGGCTTTTTGTTGATTTCGATGCGCTTTTTGATTGTATTGATTTCTATTCTTTGAAGTTCCTCTTTTTTGATAGTTGAATCGTCAAAGTGTAATTCACCGGAAAGACTGATGCCAATAGGGGATTTTGTTTTTTCTCTCCAAACTTCGGTTTGTAATTCCGGAATTAGAGGAGCGTTGATTTTAGCGGTAAATTTTTGTCTTGCTTTTGTTGTAATTTCTTCTTCGAGATTTGAAATCGAATTTTTAAAAAGCGGAAGTGAGTTTCCGGGAATGTTGAGGAGGAAAATCTGGGTTTTGTTGTCGATTTTACAAATGTCCAATACTTTAAAGAAAGAATTGTCATCCAGAAGAGCATGTCCGTTTTTTGCCGAATCCGGATTGAATTTGGATAAATCTCTTGCTCCGGCACTTGCAATTAAAAATCTACAGTTTCCGGAAAGACCGCCACCAATAAAAGACATGTCTGTAAAGTCTTTTTCTTTTAATATTTGTCCAATTTGATACGCAGTAAGTAAACGATCATCTAAAGTGGTGTCTCTGTAGAATAATTTTAAATCTGAAAAAGTTTCATCAAGAAGGTCTTTAATGCGTTTGTTTTTCATGTTTGTTTCTATATTAAGGATAAAAACAGATTTTTATAGATTCCCAATACTGTCCAGTTCTCTCTTCAAAGGTTCTATTTGCTGGAAGAAACGGGTCTTGTAATTTCCGGTTAAAGATTCTCCGGTTGGTAAATTAAGTCTCAAAGCATCTACCTGTACGCCATTTTTCCAAAAACGGTAACAAACATGAGGTCCTGTTGCAAGCCCTGTGCTGCCCACTAATCCAATGGTTTGTCCCTGTGTCACACGCTGACCGCGTCGCACTAAAATTCGGGACATGTGTAAATATTGAGTAGAGTAGGTTCCGTTGTGTTTTACTTTTACAAAGTTTCCGTTTCCTGCCGTGTATCCTGTTGCTTCTACAATTCCCGAGGCAGTTGACGAAATTGGTGTTCCGGTTGGAGCGGCATAATCCGTTCCTTTGTGGGCTTTCCAGGTGTGTTGTACCGGGTGGAATCTGTTGGCTGTAAATCGCGAAGTGATTCGGCTGAATTTAATCGGAGTTTTTAAGAAAAAGTTTTTCAACGTTTTCCCCTGATCGTCATAATATTCTATTTTTCCTGAAGTAGTGTCTTTTTCAAATGGGAAAGCATAAATAATTTTGCCTTTATATTCGAAAAAAGCGGCTTCAAGATCTTCAACACCGTCGTAAGTTTTGCCATTAATAAAACGTTCTGTGAAAATTAATCCATAACGATCTCCTTTTTTTAGTTTAAAGAAGTCAATCGACCATGAAAAAACTTTGGTAATTCTGCTGGCAAGAGCGGCTTCCACGCTTTCATTACCTAAAGTTTCAGAAAGAGAGCTTTTTAAAACTCCTCCGATAATTTTACGTTTTAAAGTGACCGGTTTTATTTTTTTGCTGGCCTTTGCAATACTGTCTCTTACATCTATTACATAATAAGTCAGCGGATCCGGCTGATAAATAAAAACCTGTAACTTGTTTGTTTTGTTTTTTGAGCGAAGTATAGTATAAGGTTTGTTGTAGCGAATGGTCCTTACATTGAAAGAATCCTTTATTTGTTCTACAACATCATAGACTTTTTTGTCTCCAATATTCTGACTCTGAAGAATAGATCCAAATGAATCTCCTTTTTTAATAGTATCGTGAATAACATTGAAATCGGCGTAATTAAAACCAAATTCTACTTTTTTAGTTTTTGGTTTAGTGATTTTAGTTTCAACTTTTTCGGCAGTTTTATTGCATGAAAATATTGAGAATAAAACGGTTATAATTACGAATGCTTTTTTCAAACTTTTAAATTTTTTTAGGAAATTAATTAGCTGTTTCATTTCCCCAATTGGACAATTCTTCTTCGGTCCACAATTTAGGAAAAAAGATGCGTCTTTGGTATTTTGGGTGCATATATTTTTGCCAATCACTTCCTCCGGTGGCTTCTCCATTTCCTTTTCCGCTTTCCAGTATGTATTTTCTTGCAGTATTTAAATGCTGCATTACCCAGGTGATGTTTACCGTTTTGTCGTAATGACGCATCGCATCAATTAACTCCTGATTTTGTTGGTCCTCTAAAGGTAACTGAGTAAATTTCTGCCAGATGTTTTTTGATTTAAAAGTTGACATTTGTCTTAGGAACTGATCCTTGTACTTGTTTTCAAATTCCTGAAGCAAATATGATTTTTCTCCGGTTTGATAATCTTTTCCGGCAGCCTGCCAATATAAATGTTCGAAACTGGTTTCTAGCGGAGTATTTTCGTCAAAGTTTGATTTGTATCGGCGATCGGTTAAATTGATCACATCTGTCGATGCAAATTCGATTAATCGGTATTGTGCACTTTGAAAGCCGCTTGCAGGAGTCAGTGTATTTCTGAATTTCATGTATTGATCCACTTCCATTCCGTTTTCCATGATGCTAAACGAATTGGTCAGCATGTCAAAGTATCTCGTTATTCTTGATAATCTTTCACTGAAAAAGGCAACCTGAATAGCTTGCGTGTTGGAAATTTGGTCAATTTCCCATAATATCATTTTAAAGATCAATTCGTTTACCTGATGGTACATGATGAAAACCATCTCGTCAGGAAGCGTAGTGCGTTGGGTTTGTAAACTTAACAGGGCATCCGTTTGTATGTAGTCCCAGTAGGTGATAGGTTTTGACCAAAGCAATCCTTCTAATTGTACATCGGTTTTTTGATTTATAGCTTGGAATTTAAGGTCAATTTCTTTTAAAATTGATTCTGAATGATCAGTAGGGTTCATTATTTTTTTGCTTTAAATGGATTTTTTAATCCTTTATATTCGTCAAGGTCGGCTTTAAGTGATCCAACAGCCAAATCTGCTTTTATGCGTATCGGAACTTTGTTCTCGTCGTCTGTAATCCAAAGGGTTACGCTTTCTTTTTCTTTGAAAACTCTCCCGGTTTGTACCAGTGGTTTGAAAACCATTGAAGAAACAGTACCAAATTTAGTTGTAATATCCTGTCGGCCTACATATTTTAACTTAAATTTTGTGATTTCATCATCAAAAAACATATCAATGGTGATGGCCTCACCTGATTTGAGTTTGTCTATGTTGGGATGGTTTCTCAAATAATAAAAAGAAGAGATAATATCCTGAACATTGTCGGTGATTACAATTGTTTTTTCGGTTTTACGCTTGTAATCTTTTACTAAAACTTTTTTCTCAGACTGATCAAAAAAACCTTCCTGGTTTTTGGTGTAGCCTCCTTCGTTTATTTTTCTAACGTAACGATAAGGATCTCCGTTTTGTTTGTCGAAATAACTTTCATAAAGGTCTTCCACCTTAAAGAAAAATTTTGACATTCCGGTGGTGTATCCTTTACCTACAGCATGAAAAACTTTTTTATTGTTGATCGTTGCGTCCTTAATTTCAAGGGTAGCGTAACCGGCGTTTATGATTCCGTAATGAATTCTGAATCTGAAGTATTCTCCGGTGTCAAAAGCATCTTCTTTTTGAGTGTCGAAACCTAGGGTCGTAAGAACTAATATGAGCAGGACTATTTTTTTCATAGTACATTTTTTACATTTCACTATTAAAGATATATAAATGCAAATTTTATTCCAAATGTATCAAAACAAAAAAACTCCGTCAAGGAATGACGGAGTTTTTATGCTATTAACTAACCAAAAAACTATAAATTATGAAATTTATATCAATTCGGAAGGAAACCACCCCTTCCTGATTTGCGAGTGCAAAGATAGATACAAAGTTCAAAAAATAAATGTTAAAAAGTGAGTTTAACATAACATTTGCATAAAAACCATCATTTTACAGAGAATTTTTTTGCATAATGTAAAAAAAATGCGTTTTTACAACGTTCCTCTCAATTCCTGCTCTCTCTCGATTGACTCGAAAAGGGCTTTAAAGTTTCCTGCGCCGAATCCTTTTGCGCCCATTCTTTGTATAATTTCAAAGAATAGTGTTGGTCGGTCCTGAACAGGCTTCGTAAATATTTGTAACAAGTAACCGTCCTCGTCGGCATCGACCATGATAGCCAGCTTTTCAATTTCGTTAATGTCTTCTTTCATCATATCCATATGCACGCCTAATCTTTCAGGAATTGCCTGATAGTAAGTGTGAGGAGGAGCTGATAAAAATTCAACACCTCGTGCTCTCAATTGTGATACGGTTTTGATGATGTCATCTGTAGCAATGGCAATGTGCTGAATTCCGGGACCACCATAAAAATCTAAATATTCTTCGATTTGAGATTTTTTCTTTCCTTCTGCCGGTTCGTTAATAGGAAATTTGATTCTTCCGTTTCCGTTAGACATTACTTTGCTCATCAATGCTGAATATTCTGTGGTAATTTGCTTGTCATCAAATGACAGGAAATTTACGAATCCCATAACATCTTCGTAGAATTTTACCCAGGTATTCATTTCGTTCCAGCCTACATTTCCAACCATGTGGTCGATGTATTTTAAACCGGTTGGCTCGGGATTGTAATCCGATTTCCATTCCTGATACCCCGGAAGGAAAATACCGTTGTAGTTTTTTCTTTCTACGAAAATGTGAACCGTTTCTCCGTAAGTGTATATTCCCGAACGAACCACTTCTCCAAATTCGTCTGATTCAACCGTTGGTTCCATAAAAGAACGAGCACCGCGTTTCATCGTTTCTTCGTAGGCACTTCTGGCATCTTCAACCCAAAGAGCGGCTACTTTTACACCATCACCGTGTTTTTTAAGGTGTTCGTGTATTGGTGAATCCTGAGTTAAAGGTGTTGTTAGAACAATTCTGATTTTGTCCTGTTTTAAAACATAAGAAGCCTTGTCCTTTACTCCGGTTTCCAGTCCGGCATAAGCTAATGACTGATATCCGAAAGCTGTTTTGTAATAATGTGCCGATTGTTTTGCATTTCCGACGTAGAATTCTACATAGTCGGTTCCTAATAACGGAAGGAAATCCTGTGCTCCTTCAAAGATTTTTTCCAATCCGTATTCTACTGATTTTACTTCTTTTGACATAATGTTTATTTGTTTAATCGGTTAATCGTTTAATTGATTGAACCGTAGTGTTGTTTTTAAGTTTTTTTTACCGCAAAGTGCGCGAAGTTAGTTCGCAAGGTTCGCAAAGTTGGAATAAGAATCTTAGCGTAAAATCCTTGCGAACTTTGCGGTTAGATTGATTTAGTGAATTACTCCGTCCAGGATTTATAATACTGACCGTCGTCAAGACCCATGGCTTCTTCTGTAACCATAAGTGGGCGGAAAGTATCAACCATAACGGCTAATTCCTGTGTTTCTGTGTGACCAATGCTACGTTCCATCGCGCCTGGCGCAGGACCGTGTGGGATTCCTTTTGGGTGTAAAGTGATATGACCCTGCTCAATGTTGTTACGGCTCATGAAGTCACCGTCTACATAATATAGAACTTCATCAGAATCTATATTGCTGTGATTGTAAGGTGCCGGAATTGCTTTCGGATGATAATCGTAAAGTCTTGGGCAGAAAGAGCAAACGACAAAAGTAGCCGTTTCGAATGTTTGGTGTACCGGAGGCGGTTGGTGAACACGTCCCGTTATAGGTTCAAAATTATGAATCGAGAATCCGTATGGGAAATTGTAACCGTCCCAACCCACAACATCAAATGGATGTGTCGCATAAACCACTTCATGAATCATGCCCTCTTTTTTGATTTTAATTAAAAAATCGCCTTTTTCGTCATGTGTTTCCAGTTCGTTTGGCAAAATAAAGTCGCGTTCGCAAAATGGCGAGTGCTCTAAATGCTGTCCCGATTGGTTTTTGTAACGTTTTGGGGTATAAAAAGGGGAGTAGGATTCGACATAAAAAAGTCGGTTTTCTTCCGTCTCGAATTCGATTTGGTAAATAATGCCTCGTGGAATAATTAAGTAATCACCATATTCAAACGGAATGTTACCTAACATGGTTCTTAATTTTCCTTTTCCTTTATGGATGAAAAGCATTTCATCAGCATCGGCATTTTTGTAGAAATAATTTCGAAGTGATTCTTTAGGAGCAGCCAGTCCAATGATACAGTCTTTATTAACCATCATCGCTTTACGGCTGTCCAAAAAGTCATTTTCAGGTTTTAATTCAAAACCTTTAAAAAGTAACGATTTTATATTTTTTCCGATGGCAATTTTTGGCTCAACGGAATAGGAATTTAAAATTTCTTTTACCTGAGTTGGTCTGTGAACATGATAAGATAATGACGAGTGTCCGTGAAAACCTTCAGTTCCGAATAACTGTTCGTAGTAAAAACCTCCGTTAGGTTTTTCGAATTGTGTGTGTCTCTTTTGAGGGAAGTCTCCAAGTTTGTGATATAATGGCATGGCTTTTCTATTAGATAATTTTAAAATTAGATAATTTGAAAATTTGAATTGTGTGAACAGATAACCAGCTCAATTTCTTAAAATTGACCAATTATCTCAATTCGATAGCTTCACTCAGGATTTCTCTTGATGAGGAATTGAAGATACTCTAATAAACCTGTCCATTTTGTTTTCATTATAACAAATGTCGTAATTTTTGCTGAGTAAAATTATAAATTATATCATTTACAAACATGATTTTTTTTAATTTTTTTTGATATAATTTTTAATGGGCAAAAAAATAGTACAATTTTGTTGAACCATTCTTTGCTTTAGTGCTAAAATAAAAACCCAATACTAAACCAGGTATAGCTTTTAGACATTTCCGGAGACCAGGATTGTTTAATCTCGATTGGGCCAATGATGGTTTCCAGTCCATAACCAACAGCATATCCGGTATATTTTGGCATTGAGATCCAGTCGACCTTAGTAAAAATATCATTTCCCAAGTTGGCAAAGTTAGCAGAAAGATTTACGTGATTCTTTTTGAAAATTTCATAATCGAGCGTAATCCCCGTTTTTATAAAGCTGTTTCCGGCTATACTTAGAAAATCGTATCCATAAAAATAATTGAAGTTGTTGATTTTGCTATAACCGTATCCTCCGAGTATAAAGTCGAAAAACGGAACGCTGTCGCTGCCAATGTTAAACCCTGCGTCGGCGTCAATTTTGAAAGTAGCCTTTCTGAAGAACGTTTTTACGAAAGCAATTTCGGCCTTTGCAATCGAGAATGGTTTAAATTGACGTGTATAGTCAGACGACGCTAAGTAGGTTTGTAAATCGGTAGAGAAGTACAAGCCGGAACGAGGGAAGCTTTTGCTGTCGAATGAATCGTATTTTAAGTAACCAAAAAGACTAAGATAGCTGCTCTTTTCAATAGTATTTACGGTATTGGTAAGTGTTGGAGAGTCTATTTTTAAATATTTGTATTCAAAACCACCCCCCATTAAAAATTTTTGTACAAAGATGGTTTGAAAATAGGCCTGATTGGTAATGTCTAAAAAGTCAACATTAATCAGATTTACATTTGGATTCTGTGCTGTTAAGGTATTAATGCTAGTGGTGACATTCCGATTAAATTGATTCAAACGGGACTGAAATCCAAAACTGATATTAAAACCGTTTTCTATATAGTAGTTGAAGTCGTACCTGAAGTTATCTCCCAAAATAACATCAAGCGAGGTAACATCATTTTTTAAAAAGGTCTTTTTGTGGGTAAGATTTAGCAGAATTCCACTTTTGTACAGCCCGTCATAATGCAGACCTAGTTTTAGAAAAGTCTGAGTGGGATTTTCTTTTAAGACGATATCAAGATCGTCCTGTTGGTCATCCGGCTGTAAACAGTAGGAAATAGTACTGAAGTTCTGGGTGGCATTCAGGTTATTGATTCCGGTTTTCAGATCATTGTAAGTAATCGTACTTCCGGGTTTAAAACGCAGTTTTCCGCGAATGTATTCTTTTGTGTAATTCTCAAGGTTTTCACTGTTTATCTGTTTGATTTGCAGTGTGTCACTGGCAATTTTTAGTTTAGGTTTTTTATAAAAATGAGCTTCATCGGTTAAAGATTTGATTCTTTCATAGACCGCAAAAGCTGCTTCTTCTCCTTTTCGGATAATTTCTTCTCCTTTGTCAAATGAAATTACGCCATAATCGCGAATGTCCGGTTTGATATAAACATCGGTATCCTTGATTTTGTTTTTCATCTTATCGATAGACTGCAAATTGGTAATCTGTACGAGTATCTTGGTCGCATTTTTCAGATTTTTGCGATTCATAAGATCGTCCTGAACATCGACACCAATAATAATATCAGCACCCAGATTACGAACTTCTTTTATGGGATAGTTGTTGACTACACCTCCATCTACTAGTAAATTTCCTTCAATTTCGACAGGGGTGAACAGGGAGGGGAATGCTGAACTTGCCATCATAGCCTGAACGAGATTTCCTTTGTTTAGTAAAACTTCTTCTCCGGTTTCAATATTAGTTCCGATACATAAAAAAGGAGTTGGAAGTTGATTGAAATCACGTACATGACGTACATTCCGAGTAAGACCACTTAACAAATTGTAATTGTACATTCCTTTTGAAAGGGCTTCCGGAATCCCGATTCTGAAGTTGCTAAAAGGTAATGAAATGGCATATAACTCATCATTTTTTTTGCCATAGAAGTTTTTGGACGATCTCGGTATGTAATCGTTGATGAGTTCATCAAAGTTGGTTTTCTTGAAAATGGAATCAATTTGAGAGGCATTGTATCCCGAAGCATAAAGTCCGCCGATTATAGATCCCATACTGGTACCACCGATAAAGTCGATTTTAATTCCGGCTTCTTCCAGAACTTTTAAAACTCCAATATGAGCGAATCCTTTTGCGCCTCCACCGCTTAAAACCAATCCGATTTTGGGTCTTTTAATGCTGTCTTTTTTTTGATCCTGTGAAAATGTTTTTTGCGGATTTAGAAGTAACACTATAAAAAGGAATAGTGCTGTGCTCCAGATCGAAACAGACAACTGCGAACTACAAAGAAACTTTCCTTTTGGAAAGAATAGAACAACTTTAGAAACATCTTTTTTCAGTGGAGAAAAAAAAGGTTTCGATGTGGTATTTTTGTGGGGCAGTTGATCTGGGCGCATAAAGATAACTAGTTGGTTTTGTAAAAGTCGACAATTTTTTTGGCTTTTGATACCCCTATTACATCAGATATTTCTTTTTCGGTAGCCAGTTTCAATCTTTTAACACTTTTGAAATGTTGTATTAACGTAAGCATTGTTTTTTCGCCAATGCCGGGTATGCCTTCTACTGAGGAGTTAAGTGCGGCTTTGCTTCGTTTGTCTCTGTGAAAAGTGATCCCAAATCGATGCGCCTCATTTCGCAGCTGCTGAATCACTTTTAAGGTTTCGGATTTTTTATCGAGATACAACGGAATTGAATCTCCAGGGTAAAACAATTCCTCGAGACGTTTCGCAATTCCGATGATCGCAATTTTGCCGCGCAGTTCGAGAGCGTCGATACTTTTTAATGCTGCAGAAAGCTGTCCTTTTCCACCGTCAATGATGATTAATTGCGGCAGTGGTTCGTTTTCATCTAATAACCTTTTGTAACGTCGGTAGACAATTTCGGTCATCGAGGCAAAATCGTCAGGACCTTCGACGGTTTTAACGTTAAAATGACGATAGTCTTTTTTGCTGGGTTTCCCGTCTTTAAAAACTACACAGGCGGCTACCGGATTTGTTCCCTGAATATTCGAGTTGTCAAAACACTCAATGTGACGGGGTTCAACAGGCAATCGCAGGTCCTTTTGCATTTGTGCCATGATCCGATTGGTATGTCGGTCAGGATCTACAATCTGTAATTGTTTGAGCTGTTCGATTCGGTAAAATTTCGCGTTCCGAATAGACAGTTCTAATATTTGTTTTTTATCTCCCAATTGAGGAACGGTAGTTTTGATGTTTTCACCTAAATCAATTTCAAACGGAACGATGATTTCTTTAGACAATAACTGAAAGCGCTCACGTAATTCTATAATGGCAAGTTCTAATAATTCTTCGTCCGTCTCCTCCAACTTTTTCTTCATTTCTAAAGTATGCGAACGTATAATCGATCCGTGTGAGATTTGAAGGAAGTTAACATAGGCTGAGCTTTCATCGGAAACAATCGAGAAAACATCAATATTTGTAATTTTCGGATTGACAATGGTAGATCGCGACTGGTAATTCTCCAGAATTTCGATTTTTTCTTTTATTTTTTGAGCTTCTTCAAAACGCAAGTCTTTTGCATACTTGGTCATCAGTCGTTTGAAGTCTTTCATGCTTTCTTTGAAATTCCCTTTTAGAATTTCGCGGATCGCATCAACCTGTCTTTGGTAGTCTTCCAGAGATTCAAGTCCTTCACAAGGTCCTTTACAGTTACCAATGTGATATTCCAGACAGACTTTGAATTTTCCGGAATCAATATTAGACGGACTCAAATCAAAATTACAAGTCCTCAAAGGGTATAATTCTTTGATTAAATCTAAAATAGTATGTACTGTTTTGAAACTGGTGTAAGGACCAAAATATTCAGAACCGTCTTTGACCATTCTTCGGGTAGAAAATATTCTCGAAAAAGGTTCCTTCTTGATACAGATCCAAGGGTAACTTTTGTCGTCGCGAAGCAAAACATTATAACGCGGTTGGAGTGTTTTAATTAAATTGTTCTCCAATAAAAGTGCATCAGTTTCTGTGGGAACTACGATGTGTTTGATGGTTACAATTTTCTTCACCAAAACATTGGTTTTGGCGGTATCGTGTATTTTATTGAAATAAGAGGAGACTCTTTTTTTTAGGTTCTTAGCTTTTCCAACATATAAAATCTTTCCGTCTTTGTCATAATACTGATACACACCCGGATTGTCCGGCAAGGTTAGGATTTGAAGATCTAAGGATGATGGTTTGTGCATTCTGTTTTGTTTCTGAAGATAGCTGTTAAACTTAAAAAAACCTTTTGAGGTCTTAAAAAGCTTAACATTGATTTAGTTTCAAATTTACGAAATCAAAAGAATAATTTCTATATTTAGATTTTATAATTCCACATGAAAAACAGTAAACCCCTGATTATTTTTGGCGAATCAGTTTTGCCGGGCGAAAGTAAAACAATAAACGTTGAAATTGCTCGTCTGCATACCACTACAAAATTGAATATTCCGATTATCGTACGCCGTTCAAAAATTGAAGGTCCGGTCGTTTTATTTTCGGCAGGAATCCACGGTGATGAGATTAACGGTGTTGAAATAGTCCGACAGCTGATCAGCAAAAAAATCAACCGTCCCGCTAAAGGAACCATTATTTGCATTCCCATTATCAATATTTACGGTTTTGTAAATAAATCCAGAGAATTTCCCGACGGGCGTGACTTAAACCGCGTTTTTCCGGGGAGCAAAAAAGGATCTTTGGCAAGCCGTTTCGCTTATCATATCGTAGCAGAAATTTTGCCAATTATTGATTATGCGGTTGATTTTCATGCCGGGGGAGCGAGCCGATTTAATGTTCCGCAAATCAGGATTACGGAGAACAACCCGGAACTGAAAGAACTTGCCGATGTTTTCAATGCGCCTTTTACCTTGTATTCTAAAAATATTAGCGGTTCATTCCGCACTACCTGTGAAAAGGCCAATATAAAAATGCTGCTTTTTGAGGGCGGAAAATCTCTGGATATTAATGATTCGGTGGCAAATGAAGGGGTAATGGGAGTGAAGCGTTTGTTGAATTATTTGAATATGCTGGATTCAAAACATCTTGTCGAAACCGCAGAAGATCCTTCTATCTACATTAAAAATTCGGTTTGGCTGCGTGCGAAATGTTCGGGTCTGCTTCATGATTATAACAGGATTGGACGTTTTGTAACGAAAGGGACTATCTTAGCCATTATTACCGATCCGTTTGGTAAATTTGAACAAAAAGTAAAAGCACCGCATGACGGATTTGTGATCAATGCCAATCACTCGCCCATCGTGTACGAAGGAGATGCGATTTACCATATGTCTAAAAACAGAGACGAGTATGCCGACGAATAAAAAAGAATTACGATTACACTATAAAAATCTTCGAAAAGAACTTTCGGAAAATGATATCGAAGAGAAAAGTCTGGCTATTGCCAATAATATAATCCAATTGTCTATTTGGGATAAAATCTATTATCATGTTTTTCTTCCGATTGAAGAGCAACGGGAAGTAAATACAGAATACGTATTGCATTTGCTTTCCGGAAAAGATAAAGAAATAGTAGTTTCAAAAAGTGATTTTGAGACTCGTGGTATGACGCATTTTTTGTTGACCGATAATACCAAAATCAGAAAGAATGAATACAATATTCCTGAACCGGTAAATGGTTTGCAAGTTCCTTCTGAAACTATAGAGGTCGTTTTTGTCCCGCTTTTAGTTTTTGATGTTTTTGGAAATCGGGTAGGATACGGAAAAGGGTTTTATGATAAATTCCTGTCAGAATGCAAACCCGGGACAATTAAGATTGGCCTTTCTTTTTTTGAAGCTGAAAATCAGATCGAGGATGTTTTTGAATCAGATGTGAAACTGGATTACTGTGTGACGCCTTTAAAAATCTATAGTTTTTAATTGTAAAACAAGAATTTGCCATAAGTAAACTTAAGAAGTATGCGGTTTTGAACTTAAGTTTATTTATAGTATCGATGCGATTCCGAAGTGATTGATACCCATACAAAAAATCCCAAACACCATTTTAAGAGGGGTGTTTGGGATTTTTTCATTTGATTTTTTTTGAATATTTATTTTACTTCCCGAATGGTAGAGGCATCCATCCAGCCTTCCGTTCCATCAGTTAATTCTATTTTTTTCCAGCCTCCAACGGTTTCCAAAACATATACTTTGGCTCCTTCGTGCAGTAGAATAATGGCAGAACCTGATTTCTGAGGTTCGCTGCGAACTTCACTTAATTCGGCAAAAACAATTGCAGGACGGTCGTTGTCAAAATGATTTTTTTCAGACATCCCTGCCGAAACACTTAAAAGCAAAGCGATCAAAAGAACAAACATTCCAATGAAATAAATTCTTTTCGAGAGCGTAAGCTGTGAGAAGTAATAGCCGATAAAAGTCAGTAAGAAAGCAAATGCGATTGCGATAGAAATTATTGCCCAGGTATTATAATCGAAGATTCCGGTAAAATTCTGAATCAGTTTTGCAAAACCTACTTTTGGGACTTCTTTAATTTCATCGATGGTTAGCTTTTTGGCAAATTTTAAGTTGTTTAGGGTCTCCGAATCATGTGGTTTTAAAACCAGTGCCTTTTCATAATTATAGATCGAAGGAGCTACTTTGTTTAATTTATAGTAACTGTTCCCTAAATTAAAATACAATTCTGCCGATTGCTGTTTGTCTTCTTTGAGAATACTTTCATAAACATCAACCGCTTGCTGATATTGTCCTTTTTGATACAGCGCATTTCCTTTTTCAAAGCTGCTTTGAGCAAAGAAAATCTGAGTGATTAGTAAAAAAAGATATACTATATTTTTCATCTTATTGTCGTTAAACCCGACAGGTTTTTTAAAACTTGTCGGGTTTGATTTTTTAAGTTTAAACGATTTGTTTCTCTAAGTCCGAAATGATCAGAACAGCTTTGTCAAAATCCTGTTGGATTGATGTGCTGGATGCCGGAGCATATCTCGCAAATTCACAGTTTTCAGTCAGATTAATAAAACTTTGAACCGATTCCGGGCTGGCATTTCGGGACAATAACAGTTCGCTAATATTATCTTTGCTCATTTCTGAAGTTTCGATATGCAGTTTCGCTTTTAGGAAATTGTGCATCGCTTTTTCCAGAGCAATATAAAACGGTTCTTTGTTGTTAAGTTGTTTTTTAGCTTCAGATAGATATTTCTTCGCCAGCTTATTGTTCATTTTAATACGGTTTCCGGTAACGTCGCCGTCAATTGCTTCTTTTCTTTTCTTAGCCAGAATAATGATTGGCAGAATTACGAAAGGCAGGAACAATAGCGTGTAATATAAATTAGAACCGTAAAAATCATTTTTAGCGATCGAAACCAAAGTGGTTTTAGGTTTGATGTACTTGAACTGTTCCGTTTTTGCAATTGTATTTGTAGCTGCATGTGCAGGGGTATTTGCTGCCGATGGCATTGGGCCGTCTAAAACGTCAATCATGATTTCCTGTGAAGTGATCGTTTTGTAGGAACCTGTGCTCAAATCAAAATAAGAAAACTGCATGGGTTTGATGGCATATTTTCCTTTGTATTGCGGAATAATGGTGTACTTGTCGCTTATTTTTCCGGACATTCCCGAAAGTGAAGTGGTTACTTTTTCATCGTGAACCGGATCATACATCTCTAAGGCATTAGGAACGACAGGTTTTGGCAAAGTAAACAATTTCATGTTTCCGTTCCCGGCTGCGCTCACAAACAGGTCAAGACTTTCTCCGCTCTTCAAGGTCGTTTTAGAAGGGGTAACCGTAAAATTAAATTTACCCACAGCACCGCCAAAGCCTTCAGGTTTGGTAGCTTCCGGTAAAGGTCGTACGTTGATTGTTTTGGCTCCGGCCGAAACTACTTTATTGTCGTCGCTTACAATCATCTGACCGAACATATCACGACGGTTGGTAGGCAATTGCACGCCTATGTCCAGTGAAAGTGGTTCAATGGTAAGTCTTCCTGATTTTTGTGGATACAAAATGGTCTTTTTCAAGACTACATAATAACATCTTTGCCCTTGATAACTTCCCTGTTCAACAGCAAGTTGTTTGATATCGATATTCTGATTCCAGAAGTCATTGTATTTAGGTTTAGCCAACTCTTTGAAACCGGTCACATTGATATAGTTGAAATACAGTTTGTAAACAACAGTTATAGGTTCATTCAGATACGGATTTGTTTTTGAAATTTCGGCCACAAGGTGTAGCATTTCATCACCTGTACTTGATCCTTGAGGTCTGTCATTAGGATCTCTTTCCTGTGCAACGGCATTGGTTACCACAATTTTTAAAGGTGCCGTTTTATAGATCTGACCATTGTATTCAATAGCAGCTTGTTTGATTGTTACAGTCCCTTTGTGGTCGGGCTGTAAGATATAGGAATAGATTTTTTGAAAAGAACTTCTTCCATTAATCCAGGATTGACTGATTTGCTGGCTTGGTCCGGCTACAATTTTAAAACCATCAAAAGAAGGCTGGTCAAAGTTGTCCCCATCAACATTCATGATGAAGTCGATACGAAGCCTTTCGTTTACTCCAAGCGTATTCTTGCTTACTCTGGCTTCAAATTGAACTTGAGCCATAAGTCCCTGAAAAGTGAATAGTAATAGAATTAAATATCTTTTCATTACTTGTTTAATCTTTTTTTATGTTGAATCGTTTAATTGGTAATTTGTTTAATCGTTTTTCTACAGTTTTGCTGCTTGTCCGAATTAACAGTTAAACGAATAAACGGTTAACCTAAGAAATCCTACCAGTCTTTTTCTGTTTTTTTCTGGTTACCTTTTACTTTTTGAGCGTTGACTTTGTCCTGAATTTTCTTTTCTTCGTTGTTCACGGCATCCAGTAAATTCTGAACTCTTTCTTTAGATATCCCTCCAGGCATTGGTTTTGGCTCCCCTTTGTTGTCTGATTTGTCATCTTTCTTAGGGTCATTTTTACCGTCTTTTTTATCCTTGTCTTTATCGCCTTTGTCGTCTTTTTTCTGATCGTCTTTTCCGTCCTTTTTGTCTTTGTTGTCGCCGTCTTTTTTCTGATCGTCTTTTTTGTCGTTCTTTTTATCTTTATCCTTGTCCTTGTTTTTGTCGTTTTTCGGAGGATTTTCTTTTAGTTTCTGTTTTGCCAAAGCATAATTGTAACGGGTCTCATCATCGGCAGGGTCGTTACGCAAAGCTTCTTTGTAAGCTTCAACGGCCTGTGTGTAATTTTTCTCTTTCATAAAAACATTCCCTAAATTGTGAAATGCTTTGTGCTTATCAGGTCTGGCTTTAGCATTTTTTATCGCTTTAGCGTAAGCAAACTTAGCTTCAGAAACCTGATTCTGTTTGTATATAGTGTTTCCCAGATTATAAGGAGCAGCAGTACGTTTTGGGAATTTTGATTCTGAAATTCTGTAATTGGCTTCTGCGTCCGTAAATTTATTCTGCTTATATTCTTCATTGGCCTCAGGCAATGTTTTGTCTTTCTCCTGAGCAGAAACTGCTAAAGAAAATGTGAGTAAAATATAAAGAAGTAAATTTTTCATTCTAATTTTTTTATGTTTTGTTTCCGGTTTTATGCGAAACAATTATTTCTTTTCGTTAAATAAATTCAACTCTTTAATCCAGTTTGTTTTTCTTTCCAAAAGGAAAATGTCTAAAAACAATAACAGAAAAGCAAATCCGATGAACCACTGAAATTGCGATTGAAAATCGGCCATTTGAGTTGCTTCGAATTCTGTTTTCTGAATGTTATTTAAGGCATTCTTGATATATTCGAGCACTTCTTTGGTATTTCCGCCGTAAACATAACCACCTTTGGTCGCTTTTGCAATATTTTTTAAATCTTCCTGATTTAATTTTGTGGTAACGGTTTGCCCGTTTTGGTCTTTTTGATAACTTCTGACTACGCCGTTTTCTTTTAAAGGAATGGTACCTCCTTTTTCAGTTCCAACACCAATGGTAATGATTTTCATTCCCATTTTGTTGGCTTCTTCTGCAGCAGCTGTAGCGCCTTCAGAGTGGTCTTCTCCATCGGAAATCAGAATCAGTAATTTACTGGTTTTGCTTTTTTCGTCAAAATAAGTAGAGGAAAGTCTGATGGCCTCGTCTAAAGAAGTTCCTTGTGAAGAAACCATGTCGGGAGTCATGCTTTGCAGGAACATTTTGGCAACACTATAATCGGAAGTAATTGGTAAAACCGGAAAGGCGCTTCCGGCATAGGCTACGATTCCGATTCGGTCACTTCCTAAATTGTTGATGATTTGAGAAACCAGCTGTTTACTTTTTTCTAAACGGCTTGGTGCCACATCTTCGGCAAGCATACTTTTTGAAACGTCAACGGCAAAAACAATATCGATTCCTTCCCGTTTTACGGTTTCCATTTTAGTCCCAATCTTCGGATTTACCAATCCGATAATTAAACAGGCAAGTGCCAAAAGCAATACCGATAATTTTAGGACAGGTTTAAAAACAGAGCGTTCCGGGCTCAGTCTTTTTACCATTTCAAGATCACCAAATTCACGTTGTTTTTTCTTTTTCCAATACATATTGAAAAGGAAAATGCACGCCACAATTGGGAGTAAGAATAAAAGGTATAAATATTTTTTTTCGTCTAATTCCATTTTTTAATTCTAGTTCTCAGTCGCAGTCGCAGTTTTCAGTTTTAAACGGAAAACTGTGACTGCGACTAAAATATTATATAAAGCTTCTGTAAACTGTATTTCTTAATCCTACTTCCAATACTAACAAAAAGGCGGCAAGTAAAACAAATATTCGGTACTTTTCGTCGTAATCGTAGAATTTTAGTTCCTGTATTTCGGTAGTTTCGAGTTTATTGATGGCACTGTATATTTCGGCTAATCGATCGTTACTGGTTGCTCTGAAGTAGGTTCCGTCTGTTTTGCGGGCAATACTTTTCATCAATTGCTCGTCGATTTCTACTTTTTGCATTTTAAACAGGAAACCTCCGTTTGGTGCGTAGGCGTATGGCGACGGAGCCATTCCGTTGGTACCAATTCCGATCGTGTATACTTTTATTCCGTATTGTTTTGCAATGTCTGAAGCTGTTTCAGGCTCAATAAAACCGGCATTGTTCACCCCATCAGTCATCAAAATAATCACACGACTTTTTGCCTTACTGTCTTTTAGACGGTTTACGGCTGTTGCCAATCCCATTCCAATTCCCGTTCCGTCTTGCAGCACCGTGTCGTATTTAATTCCTTTGATCGCTTCTAGAATAATAGCTTTATCGCTTGTAACGGGAGTTTTGGTATAAGCTTCTGAGGCATATAAAACCAATCCGATTCTGTCGTTAGGTCTTTCCCCAACAAAATCTGCGGCCACTCTTTTTAAAGCTTCCATACGGTTTGGCTTTAAATCTTTGGCAAGCATACTACCCGAAACGTCAATTGCCATTACAATATCAATCCCTTTCGTGGTCTTGGTCTGATTGCTGATGTCAACCGTTCTTGGTCTTGCCAATGCAATGATTAAAGAGCTTAAAGCGATAATCCTGAAAACATACAAACAAGGTTTTAATTTGGTCAATAGCGATTCGCTGTTTTTGAAACCCTGAGTTGAACTCATTTTTAAAGTCGCCGATTGCTGGTTGCGTTTCCAGAAAAACCAAGCGATCGCAATGGGGATTAACAGAAACAACCAAAAAAATTCCGGATTTAAAAAAGTTATCTTATCCATTAGTTACTCGCTTTTCTAAGTTCTACAGAATTTAATATTCTGGTTGTAATATCATTGGCATAGGTATCTCCTTCTTCGTGTAAAATCAAGATCTGTTGTAATCCCTGATCTTGTTTAAAAAGTAAGAGTTCATAATATGCTTTTGCACTTGTCTTGTCAATAGGATTGAAAACGGTCATGGTTCCGTATCCTTTTAGTCCCTGAACGCCTTCATTGGTTTGAAAATCTTCTTGTTTTACAATAATATTTTGTCCGCCCTGAGCTTCAATAACTTTTAAAGAACCTTCTAATGCTTTGGCTAAGTCAAGCTCTACAGGATTCTTAAACTTGCTGGTAGAAACGGTTACGTAGAAGTTTCCAACCATGCTTCCGTAAGCGAAAAGCTGCATCTCTTTGATGAGGGCCATGGTTTCTTTCGGAAGGACTTTTTGAGTATCCATACGTTTTAAAACCTTTGGGGTTTCAATCAGGATGCCCGGATTTCCGTACTCACTTTTTACCCATTCTCCTTCTAATAATTCTTTTGAAGGATGTCCGATTACATTATCTTTTACATAGTTAAAACCTTTTGTAACGATAAAGAAGGCGGTAGTGGCAAT
Source organism: Flavobacterium sp. UGB4466 (assembly GCF_903469665.1). GTDB lineage: Bacteria > Bacteroidota > Bacteroidia > Flavobacteriales > Flavobacteriaceae > Flavobacterium > Flavobacterium lipolyticum. Next base: position 99,865 of record NZ_CAGKLC010000001.1, read on the forward strand.
CAGTAAAAATAAAACAGATCCTACTGAGATCGCAATACGTTTGTTGCGTTTCTTTAACAACTGAAGTTTTATCTGTTTTTGTTTTTGTGCTTCGTTCAACAATTGATCCTCTTCTTCTGCCGGTACTTCGGTGGGAATAGCATTATCAAGTGTCAGGATTACTTTCTGAATTTTATTTCGGTCTTCTGTGATTTCAAACTCTAAGGGTTTAGATTTTGCAAATTTCACTAAATCCGCCTGACGTAAAACACGTTCTAAGTTTTCAACGGTTTCCGGTGTTAAAGTCATCTTCTTTTTGGTAGAAGCAGTTCTGATGGCCTGAATCAATTCAGAAGTGGTGCTTTCCATTGCCGGAATATGAATTGCCTCTTCGATGTAGTTTCGGGCAATATCCGTCAATTCACTGTAGTATTCTTTTATTTCTCCTTTTTGTACCAGTTCTTTCTGCTCCAGATTGTTCAACAAACTTGTCGCTTTTTCTATAGGAGTTTTGTAGACTTCCTCTTCTATCTTTTTCTTTTGATGTTTCTTAACATACCAATAAACAAACGCTCCGATGGCAAGAATTACAATCAGAATCAAAACGTAAATCCACCAGTTACCAATCCCATTGTCTGCGGGAGTAATGTCTTTGATGTCGTACATTTTTTGCTGTAACGTATCTACTTTTACATTGGCCACTTCAACGCGAATAGAATCTGTTGCATATGGTTTCTTGTCAATTAAAATTTTAATAGACGGAATGGTATATTTTCCGGAATCAAATTGGGTTAATCCGTATTTTTTAATCAGTTCGTAAGTGTCATTTTTCTTGACAGTGTCGATAGGATAGGATTGAATAACCTCTAAAGGACCAATGTTTTTTAGTTTAGGAAAAACAACCTTAGATTTTGAACTTACAACTGTTTTAAGAGTGAGTTTAAACTCGGCACCAATTTTATTTTTTGTAGTATCAATACTTGTCTCAACTTGTTTTTGTTGCGCAAAAACAGCTGAGGAAAGTAAAAATAAAAATATGTAAAATTTTAATTTCATTTGGTTTTTGATTTCAGATTTTGGTCTAAAATGAATGCTTAAAAATGGAACACGGATGACACAGATTTAAACGGATTTTTTTATCTAAAGACTTTATAATTCGTATGATCTAACAGTCTAACAATCTAAGAAAACTAATATTCTAAGAAGTCTAACAATCTAAGATCATCTTGATTTAAAATAGCCTAGCAACTTAGTTACGTAATTTTCGTCGACTCTTGTATTTACGACACCAGCTCCCGATTTACTAAAAATATCCTTGAAATAATTCACTCTGTCCTGATAGTGTTTTTCGTAATTCAGTCGTACTGTTTTTGAGCCGGTATTTACCAATTGAATTTTTCCTGTTTCGGCATCGAGCATACTTACCATTCCTAAATTCGGAATTTTTTCCTCGCGGATATCGTACACACGTACCCCGGTGATGTCATGTTTTTTAGAAGCAATTTTTAAAGTCTGCTCATAATTTTCGGCCATGAAATCGGAAATCATAAAAACGATCGCTTTCTTTTTTTGTGTTCCGGACAGGAATTTCAAAGCTTGCGAAATATCGGTTTTGTGACTCTTTGGTTCAAATTCAATTAACTCGCGAATGATTCGGAGTACATGAGAACGTCCTTTTTTTGGGGGAATATACAACTCTACATTGTCAGAGAATAATATTAAACCAATTTTATCATTATTTTGTGTAGCCGAAAAAGCCATCGTTGCCGCAATTTCGGTGACGATGTCTTTTTTAAACTGACTTTTTGATCCAAAACCTTCAGAGCCTGAGATGTCTACCATTAAAACCATGGTTAGCTCACGCTCTTCTTCAAAAACTTTTACGTGAGCTTCGTTGTAGCGCGCCGTTACATTCCAATCGATGTTACGAATATCATCGCCATATTGGTATTGACGTACTTCACTAAAAGTCATTCCTCGTCCTTTAAAGGAAGAGTGGTATTCTCCTGAAAAGATATGATTACTCAGTCTTTTGGTTTTGATTTCTATTTTCCGTACTTTTTTTAAAAGCTCTTTTGTATCCATTTTATTTGTTTAAAGTTTAAAGTTTAAAAGTTTCAAGTTAGTCTTGCAACAACCTGAAACCTGAAACTTGAAACAAATTTTTAAGGTACCTCAATCTCGTTTACGATTTTGTTGATAATGTCTACAGAAGTAATGTTTTCGGCTTCAGCCTCATAAGTGATACCCACTCTGTGACGCAGAACATCATGTACTACTGCACGAACATCTTCAGGAATTACATAACCACGACGTTTGATGAAAGCGTAACATTTTGCTGCGTTAGCTAAATTGATACTTCCACGTGGTGATGCTCCAAAGCTGATAAGAGGTTTTAAGTCGGCAAGCTTGTATTTTTCCGGATAACGGGTAGCAAAGATGATATCTAAGATGTATTTTTCGATTTTTTCGTCCATGTAAACTTCACGAACAGCTTCTTGCGCACGCAAAATTTGCTCTACAGAAACGACAGGATTTACTTTTTCGTAACTTCCTTTTAAGTTTTGACGAATTACGAAGCGCTCTTCGTCAATTTTTGGATAATCAATTACAGTTTTAAGCATAAAACGATCGACCTGTGCTTCAGGAAGCTGATAAGTTCCTTCCTGCTCCACCGGGTTTTGGGTAGCAAGAACTAAAAACGGACGATCTAATTTGAAAGTGGTATCGCCAATGGTAACCTGCTTTTCCTGCATCGCCTCTAAAAGTGCCGATTGTACTTTTGCCGGAGCACGGTTAATCTCATCTGCAAGAACAAAATTAGCGAAGATTGGTCCTTTTTTAATGGAGAATTCGTTGGCTTTGATGTTGTAAATCATTGTTCCAATAACATCGGCAGGTAATAAGTCAGGAGTAAACTGGATACGGCTGAACGATCCCTGAACGGCTTGCGACAAAGTATTAATCGCTAAAGTTTTGGCTAATCCCGGAACACCTTCAAGCAAAATGTGCCCTTGTCCTAAAAGTCCGATTAGTAAACGCTCGACCATATGTTTCTGGCCCACAATAACTTTGTTCATTTCCATTGTAAGAAGGTCTATAAAAGCACTTTCTCTTTCAATTTTCTCATTTATCGCTCTAATGTCTAAAGTCGTTGTATTTTCTTCCATATAAATATTTTTAAAACCTTGATTTTTATGCCTAACTTTTGAGAGTGCAAATTGAATATTTTTTGAGAAGTAAGATGTTAAAAAATGGTTAAAACTTCGACCAAAGACCTAATTTTAAGGACGAATTGGGAATCTATTTTTATATTTTTAAGAACTTTGGTGATTATGCTTCAGAAAAGCATATTTATTACCAAAAATAACGCAATAAAACCATGAGTAAAACAGCATTATCGCCTATTATTTCGGGCACTATGAATTGGGGTGTATGGGATAAAAACCTAACGCTTAAAGAAATGGAAAACATGATACAGATTTGTATCGAAAACAAAATTACTACTTTTGATCACGCTGATATTTACGGAGCTTATACTACTGAAGCGGATTTTGGAAAAGCATTTCAGGCCAGTAAAATTTCGCGTGAAAAATTACAACTAATCACCAAATGCGGTATTCAGATGATTGCCGAAAGCCGTAAAAATACAATCAAACATTACGACTACTCGAAAGAATATATTATATGGTCTGTTGAAGAATCGCTAAAGAAATTAAAGACAGATTATGTGGACGTTTTTTTACTGCACAGACCTAGTCCGTTGATGCAGGCCGATGAAATTGCGGAAGCCGTTGAAAAGTTAAAATCAGAAGGGAAAATTATTGATTTCGGACTTTCGAATTTTACAAGTTCTCAAACCGAATTGATTCGTCAGAAAACAGAAGTAAGCTATAATCAGGTGCAATTTTCAGCAACGAATTTCGAGCCGATGGTTGACGGAAGTTTCGATTATATGCAGACTCACGGGATTCGTCCGTTGTCATGGAATCCGCTTGGAACGGTTTTTAGAGAAGACACTAAAAAAACACGTCGTTTGAAAAAGCTGTTTTCGGATTTAGTGAAGAAATACGGATTTGGTTCGGATACTCTTTTATTAGCCTGGATTTTAAAACATCCTGCTCAGGTAATTCCAATTGCGGGAACGGTTAATATTGCCAGAATTCAGTCGTTGATGAAAGCAGTAGAATTGGAAATGGATAAGGAAGACTGGTTTGCGATCTGGACAGAAAGTATGGGCGATGATGTTGCTTAATTTTTTTAAGTTTTCAGTCGCAGTTTTGAGTATTCAGGGAAAATGCTAAAAATATTTTGCCACAGATTAACGGATTATAGATGATTGATTAATCTGTGAAAATCTTTTAATCTGTGGTAAAAAAATAAAAATATACAATGAAAAAAACAGTTTTAATTACTGGGGCCACAAGCGGAATTGGAAAAGCAACTGCGCAAATACTGGCCAAAAACAATTTTAAAGTGATCCTTTGCGGAAGACGTACGGATCGCTTAAACGAACTTGAAAAAGAACTTTCGGAGTTTACGGAAGTACATTCTTTAGCATTTGATGTTCGGGATAAAAAGGATGTTCTTGAAAAAATTGCTTCTCTTCCTGCATCCTTTTCAGATATTGATATTTTGATCAATAATGCCGGAAATGCTCATGGTTTAGACCCGATTCAAACCGGTGATTTAGACGATTGGGATGCTATGATTGATATCAATGTCAAAGGACTTTTGTACGTTTCAAAAGCGGTGATTCCGAAAATGACAGCCAAAAAATCAGGTCATATTATAAACATTGGTTCAACAGCCGCAAAGGAAGTGTATCCGAACGGAAATGTGTATTGCGGAAGTAAACATGCCGTTGATGCGATTACGGCCGGAATGCGAATCGACTTAAATCCTTTCGGAATTAGAGTTGGAGGAATTCATCCCGGGATGGTCGCAACCGAATTTAGTGAAGTGCGTTTTAAGGGAGATACTGAGAGAGCTTCAAATGTATACAAAGGTTTCGATCCGCTACAAGCAGAAGATATCGCCGATATTATTCATTTTGTAGTTTCAAGACCGTACCACGTTAATATTGCCGATTTAGTGGTCATGAGTACGGCACAAGCCTCGTCGACAATTGTTAAGAAAGATTCTTAGACGTCTTAGACTGGCTTAGATTTTTAGACTAGCTTAGACTTCTTAGAATGTTAGATTATTGGATTCTTAGATTTTTAGACTGGCTTAGACTTCTTAGAATGTTAGATTATTGGATTCTTAGATTTTTAGACTGGCTTAGACTTCTTAGATTTTTTTAGATACTAAATCAGTAATCTTAAAATAGAGTTTACGGACTTCTTAAAATTTTAGATTAATTTAGAGGTCTCAGAAGTCTAGCAATTTCGGCTTCTTAGATTGTTGGATTATTAGATCTTTAGACTAAGCAATAATCCAACAATCTAAAACTCAAATAATCCAAGCAATCTAAAAAAAAATGATCAACAAGCGCCTTTTAATAAAAAACCTGCTCGCTCATAATGACGAGAGCAGTTTTTATGATAAGAAAAGGCAATTGAATCTGCATTCGCGGGAAGGAAAGGGGAAATTCCTGAAACATATCTGTGCCTTATCCAATTCCAACCCGACCAATAATTCTTATATCGTGGTGGGGGTGGAAGATCATGACAACGAAATCGTTGGGGATGATTTCTTTGATGACAGCCGAATCCAGAATCTCGTGAACGCCTTTTTAGAAAATCCGCCTAAAATTCAATACGAGAATGTACCGTTCCCAAATCTTCCAAAAGATAAAGTAATCGGATTGGTAACGATTAAGCCCAAAAGTAAAATCTCTTATTTTAAAAAAGGAATTCATACCATTCTTGCTAATAGTGTTTTTATTCGACGGGGAAGCAATTCTGTTCCTGTTGAAGGCGAGGTCGAAAAGAACTATCAAAATACAGAAACGGTCATCGGGATCGAAAACAGCTCAAGAAACAGCATTCAGTACACACTTGACGGGGTAATTGATTTTATGAATTTCAGACACAAAGACATGTCGCCTAAGTACCATGTTTTTAAAGAATTATTTGTGATCTGCTGGGCAGGAGTTCCTAAAAAATCCAGAGATAAAACATTCTTGTCCCGCGTTGATATTGAGCTGATCAATGAACAGATTAAGCTTTTTTATTCTGCTCAGGATGTGGTTACGATTGTGTATGATGAAGATAGTTTTACCATAACAGAATATGTTCCGCTGGGTTTAAATGACAAGACCAGTTATTATCCGTTGGAGAAGCAAACCATTCATTTTTTTGACAACGGCTATTATAAAATTGAAAGTGAAATGCTTTTTCAGCCCCCGGAATTCAATAGGAAAATGTTGTATCATATTTACAATTCAAATATCTCGCTACTCCAAAAACTTCAGAAAGGGATCGCTTTGTCAGCGCGTGAATTAAAAGATCTGGAAAATCTGCCCTCTACTTTTATGATTTGTCATCTGAATGGTTTTGAGGATGCCAAACAAAAATTGATTGATGCCAAACTGCTTTTAAAACCTTTTGGGAATATTTACTTATCATTTAAAGAGGCGCTTCGAGTTTTGCGTAAGATGAAATACGATGTTCAGGAAGGGGCTAAATAGAGGTTCTAAGTTGCTAAGGTTCTGAGATTCTAAGGTTATTTTTGAAACGTGTAACTATTGGTACTTTAAATACTTGTGGACTTCATCGTACGGAAATAATAGCTCTTTAGACCCGTCGGCATAAGAAGCGGCTTCATAGGAGTTGTAATATAAGAGCAATCCTTCTTTTGTATAAAAAATGTTCTGTGGCAGGTGAAATTTGTCATTTTCAAACATTAGACCAGTTGCATTGATGTTTGATTTTTCAGGGATTTTATATTTTTTGCGGAATTCCTTTTCGGCATAAGCCATAAATTCTTTTTCGTTTTTAAAGATCTGATCGGTAAAAATTGTTTTTCCCGTTTGGGAATGAAACAATAAGGAGCGATATCCCTGATAGCCATGTGCTCCTCCGGTAAACGTATAGTGATCAATTTTGATATTGATAATCTCATCAGATTCAAATTCGACATTCCCTTTTACGGTCGCTTCCCATCCGAAAGTTTCTGTTGGGAATTTTTTGTGCATTTCTTCATAAGAAGCTATAAAAGAGGTTGCCAAAGATTTGTAGTCGTTAGCTTTTTTGGGATCTTCTTCAAAATAGACGATCTCTTTTATCACAGAGAAAACTTTTTTATTAATACTGTCGGCAACAACAGGAATATTTTTTGCAATAGGAACGTCGATCGTTATTTTCGGACAGTCCTTTTCGCAAGGGATTGTCGATTCTTTTTCAAATGACTCATTTTCAAATGAAAGTTCTTTGCTGCAGCTTACAAACGTTAATAGCAAAAAGAGTATAAAAGGATAATGTTTCATGTCAAAAAGTGTTAATTATATACAAAGGTAAGAAGTTGTATCAGGATTAAAATAAATTAAACGGTAAATTTGTACCAGAATTAAGGATTTAAAATTTATAACCATATGAAATTCAATACTAAAGTAATACATGGGGGTCAGCATCATGATCCGGCTACAGGAGCAGTTATGCCTCCGGTGTATCAAACTTCAACTTTTATACAAACCAGTCCGGGTAAACCTTTGGCAGATTATGAGTATAGTCGTGCTTCAAATCCAACGCGTACAGCTTTAGAAAATGCTTTGGCCAGTATTGAAAATGGTACTCGTGGATTGGCTTTTTCATCAGGTTTGGCTGCTACCGATTGTATTCTGAGATCGTTTAAGGCCGGTGATGAGATTATCGCAATGGATGACTTGTATGGAGGAACCTACAGAATGTTCTCCAGAATATATAAAGATTCAGGAATTAAGTTTCATTTTGTTGATATGACAGATATCGAAAAACTGAAATCATTAATCAATGAAAATACGAAATTGATCTGGGTGGAGACGCCAACCAATCCGTTGATGAAATTAGCAGATATTCAGGAAGTAGCCAAAATTACTAAAGCCAATAATATTTTATTTGCTGTTGATAATACATTCGCAACTCCTTATTTGCAAAAGCCTCTTGATTTGGGTGCTGATATCGTAATGCACTCTGCAACAAAATATTTAGGAGGACACTCAGATGTTATTGCAGGAGCTTTAATTGTGAAAGATGAAGCTTTAGGAGATCAGTTGCATTTTCAGCAATTTGCGACCGGAGCAACATTAGGGCCAATGGACAGCTTCTTGGTTTTAAGAGGAATCAAAACACTTTCGTTAAGAGTACAGAGACATTGTGAAAACGGAGAAAAAGTGGTTGAATATTTAAGCAAACACCCTAAGATCAATACGGTTTATTATCCGGGCTTAGAGAGTCATCCTTTTCATGAAATTGCCAAGAAGCAAATGAAAGCTTTTGGAGGAATGGTATCTTTTACTTTTAAATCAGGGAAAAAAGAAGACTCAATTGCCTTTTTAGAGAAGCTGAAAGTTTTTACTTTGGCGGAGTCTTTAGGTGGAGTAGAATCTTTGGCCAATCATCCGGCTTTGATGACACATGCATCGATCCCGGCAGACAAAAGAGCCGAAGTGGGTATTACCGATGACTTAGTTCGATTGAGCGTTGGTATTGAAGATGCCGAAGACTTAATTGCCGACTTAGAGCAGGCTTTAGCATAAAAAAATCAATAAAAAAATTCCAAATTCCAATTTGAATTATTTTGGAATTTGGGATTTTTTATTTGGGATTTTTAAAATTATAAGTATTGAATATATCCTATATTAAACCAAATCTGAGCATCGTTTGATTTGTTTTCTTTGTGAATTTTCTTATTCGGATTTAGACCGTCTACCCAGTCGGAATTAAAAGCCTGAAAACGGGTTTCAAACATCAAATCGCTCATTTCATTTAATTTATAATGAACACCTATTCCGGCAGTACCAGATAAAACGATACCGTTTTCACTTGAAAAGCCAAATTGACGGCCATCTGAAGGAGTCAGATATTTAGGAAATGTAGCTGCAGGAGTTCCCAACTGACCAAGGCTGGAACTTACTTCTGTTGTATAGTAACTTACCAAAAAACCTAAACTTACATAAGGGCTGAAAGCCCCTATAGAATTTTCATAATAATGTATTTTCATTGGAGAAAATTCCAGTTGGGATCCGAGACTTATTACAGTCGATTTTCCTTGCATGGCTTTGAGTTGTCTAACCCCCAGTGTTTCGGGTTTTTTCTCTGTCCACTCTCCAAAATTATTCAGTTTTGTTCTGTTGAATGAAAGTTCTGATCTGACTTTAAAGTGTTCAGAAAAGAATCGTTCTCTGTTGCTGTTAGTGGAAAAGTTGACAAAATGAACAAGTCCAACTCCAACCCCTGTATTTCCAAGAGTCGTATCCAGATTGTTTCTTTCGCCAAAATCAGATTGGAAAAGAACAGGGCCGAATATTATTCCAACCTCGTGTGCTAGTGATTGTGCAGTCGATATTGTTGAGATGCCTAGAAAGGCAAAAAACGTGAGTATTATAGGTTTAAGCATGTGGTATTTGGTATGGGGTTTCAGATCCCGGCAAATATATAAAAAGAGGAGCAACTAAGAAGTATAAAGAGCTGTATTGATGAATATTTATTAAAAATATTAAAATATTAAATATATCGGTAGTAATTTACTGTAAAACGCAAAACCTAAAATATCTTTTTTCTTGATTTACTGTATAATGAATAAAAGTTTAAGAGAATCGTAAAAAAATATTCAATAAATGTCATTTTCGATTACCTTTGTCATAAATAACGAAAACGTTTTCTTAAATGTTAATAATCTAATAATCATGTCACAAAGTATTACCGCTTTTATGGATTCGGTTAGTCAAAAAAACCCGAATGAATCAGAGTTTTTACAAGCAGTTTTAGAAGTTGCCGAAACGGTAATTCCTTTTATTGAAGAAAATAAAAAATACCAGAACAAAATGCTTTTAGAGCGTATGGTAGAACCTGAACGTGTTATCTTGTTCAGAGTAAATTGGTTAAACGACAAAGGAGAAATCCAGGTTAATAAAGGATATCGTATCCAGATGAACTCCGCAATCGGACCTTACAAGGGTGGTTTGCGTTTTCATCCTTCTGTTAACTTAAGTATTTTGAAGTTTTTGGCTTTCGAGCAGACTTTCAAAAACAGCTTAACCACATTGCCAATGGGTGGTGGTAAAGGAGGATCTGATTTTGATCCAAAAGGAAAATCAGATAATGAAATCATGAAATTCTGTCAAAGTTTTATGACGGAACTTTCAAAACATATCGGAGCTGATACTGACGTTCCTGCCGGAGATATCGGAGTAGGTGGTAGAGAAGTAGGATATATGTTTGGTCAATACAAAAGATTAAGAAATGAATTCACCGGAGTTTTAACTGGGAAAGGAATTTCTTTCGGAGGATCATTAATTCGTCCGGAGGCTACAGGTTACGGAGCAGTTTATTTTGCTCAAAGTATGTTGGCAACTAAAGGAGATGACTTTAAAGGAAAAACGGTTGCAGTTTCAGGTTCTGGAAACGTAGCGCAGTACGCAACTGAAAAAGCAACTCAATTAGGAGCAAAAGTAGTTACATTGTCAGATTCTGCAGGATATATTTATGATGCAGACGGAATCGATGCTGAAAAATTAGCCTTCGTAATGGAGTTGAAAAATGAGCTTAGAGGAAGAATCAGCGAGTATGTGGCGAAATATCCAAATGCAAAATATGTAGAAGGAAAACGTCCATGGGAAGTTAAATGTGACGTAGCATTACCATGTGCAACTCAAAACGAATTGAATGGTGATGAAGCTAAGCTTTTAGTTGCTAACGGTTGTATTGCTGTTGCGGAAGGAGCAAATATGCCATCTACACCAGAGGCAGTTACTGTTTTCCTTGAGGCTAAAATTTTATTCGCTCCTGGAAAAGCTTCTAATGCCGGTGGTGTTGCAACTTCTGGTCTTGAAATGTCGCAAAACTCATTGCGTTTAAGCTGGTCTTCTGAAGAAGTTGACGAAAGATTAAAAGGAATCATGTTAGCAATTCATGCTTCATGTGTAAAATACGGTTCGGATAAATCAGGTTATGTTGACTACGTAAAAGGAGCTAACATTGCAGGATTTGTTAAAGTTGCCGATGCTATGCTTGCTCAGGGTGTAGTATAATTTTTTAGTTATAGTTTTTTAGTGCCTCCATTTGTCTTTTTTAAGATAAATCGGAGGCATTTTTTATTTGCAGGAGAACAAAAATCAAATACTTTCGTTTGTAGTATATTTGTCTATCTGAATTTATCAAACAATGAAAAGAAAGTTTTTGTATGTTTTACTTTTGTTGGTAGTACAATTTTGTTTCTCTCAGAATAAATTGTCCTGGCAGGGGTATTTTTCGTTTAACGAAATAAAAGATATCTCACAATCTTCAACAACTGTTTTTGTAGCTTCAGAGAATGCTCTTTTCTCTAAAAATACAGCTATGAACACAGTTAAAATGACTACAACGGTCGATGGACTTTCCGGGCAGACCATTTCTGCTTTATACCATAGTGAAGGATTTAAGAAAACCATAATTGGATACGAAAACGGACTAATGATTGTGGTAAATGAAACCGATGGCAGTATACTGAAAGTTATTGATATCATAAACAAACAATTGCCGGCCAACCTGAAAAGAATTAACCATTTTATGGAGTATAATGGCGTGATTTATGTTTCCTGCGATTTCGGAATTGTACAGTTTAATTTAACTAGCCTCAAATTTGGAGATACTTATTTTATTGGAGATAATGGGGCTGAAGTTCGAGTAAGACAAACGGCTTATTTTAATGGATTCTTCTACGCGGCGACTTCAAGCGGAATTAAAAAAGCCAATAGTACCAATACCAATCTTATTGATTTTAATCAATGGAGTCTGGTAAACGCGGGTGACTGGAGTAGTATTGAGCCGATAGATTCGGAGCTGGTCGCGATAAGTTCGGCAGGATTCATACACCGATACAACTCCAATTCATTTGTTGGTTTTTTACAGCTCCCAAAACCTTCAGTTGACATGCGGGCTGTAAATCATAATCTAATAATCACAACGCCGGATGTTGTTTATGTGTATAACAATCAAATGGTATTGATGCGTCAGGTTACCAATACGCAGGTCTTGGATAATATGCTAAATTTTACCTGTTCTAGTGTTATTGGAGATCAAATATATATAGGAACAAAAGAAAAGGGATTGTTCTCATCGACACTTTCAGGAACTTCCGCTTTTCAGGAGAATACACCATCAGGGCCGGTTCGAAATAATATTTTTTCTTTAGATGTAAGTCCTAACGCGCTTTGGGCAGTGTATGGGGATTATGATACTTTTTACAATCCGTATGAGCTAGACAGTTATGGAGTGAGTAAATATAGTACTTCGGGCTGGCTAAATATTCCTTACTCAGGGGTTTTTGGAGCGAAATCAATGACAAGGGTAATTACGAACCCCAATAATGAAAAGCAGGTTTTTGTAAGTTCCTTCTTTTCCGGTTTGTTGAAAATAGAAAACGATATCCCAGTCTTATTGTACAATGAAAAAAATAGCGGATTAGAATCGATTTCGTTTGCAGGGCCTAACTATATTGATGTTCGTATTAATGGAACTGTTTTCGATAAAACGGGGAATTTGTGGGTCACTAACAGCAGAATTAAGAACGGTTTAAAAGTTTTGAAAACCGATGGAAAATGGCAAAGTTATGCGACAACTTCAATTCTTAAAGATGCAGAAACAATCAGTTATGCCGGAATTGTTGTCGATAGAAATAATACCAAATGGATCGCAACGAGTAATGATGGAGTAATTGCTTTTAACGAGAGTAACAATACTTTTAAAAAGATGACTTTTGGAGCTGATGTGGGAAATTTGCCGGTTGCGGATGTGAGGGCTGTGGCACTTGATGCCAAAAGTCAGCTTTGGATTGGTACTACAAAAGGGTTGAGAGTATTGTCAAATGTTGGGGGTTTTCAAACAGAGAGCCAGCTAAAGGCAAATCCAATCATAATCATGGAAGATAATCTGGCTCAGGAGCTGCTTTATGAGCAGTTTATCACATCGATCGCAGTAGACGGAGCAAATAATAAATGGATTGGTACAATTGATTCCGGGATTTTTATGGTGTCACCAAACGGTCAGGAAACAAAATATCATTTTACAATAAACAATTCGCCTTTGCCAAGTAACGTAATAAACGATGTCAAAATCAATAGTGTTACCGGTGAGGTTTTTATTGCAACCAACAAAGGAATGATTTCGTTTAAAGGAATTGCAACAGGAGCAAACGATGATTTGAATAATGTTTACGTTTATCCAAATCCCGTGCGTCCTAATTATGCAGGGACCGTAAAAGTTGCCGGACTTATTGATAAAGCCAATATTAAAATTACAGACATCGAAGGTAATTTAGTGTACGAAACTACTTCGTCAGGCGGAACAATCGAATGGGATACCACTGCTTTCGGAAAGTATAAAGTAGCTTCAGGGGTCTATATGGTTTTTATTTCAGCCGAAGATGGAAGTGAAACTAAAGTAAAAAAGGTAATTTTAATTAGATAATTAGATTTTTAGATTGTTAGATTGTTAGATTGTTGGATTATTAGAAAGAATTAGAGTCTAACATCTAAGCAGTCTAATAATCTGAAAATCCAACAATCTAAGAAGTCTAACATCTAAGCAGTCTAATAATCCAACAATCTAAGAAGTCTAACATCTAAGCAGTCTAACATCTAAGCAGTCTAATAATCTGAAAATCCAACAATCTAAGAAGTCCAACATCTAAGCAGTCCAATAATCTGAATATCCAATAATCTAAGAAGTCTAACATCTAAGCAGTCTAATAATCCAACAATCTAACAATCTAAAAATCTAATCTTGCTAGTCAAAACCAAAGCAATAGTAATCTCATCGTTAAAATTTCAGGAGAAAAGTCTGATCGTAAAGTGTTTTACACTTTCACACGGACTGAAATCCTATTTTGTACGTGATGCCTTTTCGAGTCGGAAAGCAAGTCAGAAAATTGCTTATTTTCAGCCATTGTCCGTTCTTGAGATTGAGGCGGTACACAAAAACAAAGGAACCTTAGAAACTTTTAAGGAGATAAAAACAGCAGTACCTTTTCAAAGTATCCATACCGATCTTGTAAAAAGTACGATGGTGATGTTTTTGTCTGAAATGCTCCATTATTCCATTCAGGAAGAAGAAAAAAATGAAGCCTTTTTTGTGTTTTTAGAGACAGCATTGGGTTGGCTGGATCACCATGATGAAATTTCGAATTTTCATTTGATTCTGCTTTTGGAAGCTACAAAGTATTTTGGTTTTTATCCTGATATTTCAGAAGTTGAATTTTCTTATTTTGAAATGATTGACGGCGTTTTTACTTTGTTTCATGGAGCAAATACTTTGACAGAACATGAAACAAATCTTTTTAAGAAATTAATTGATCTTAAATTCGAAAACGATCAGAAGGTTTTTCATGTAGCTGAAAGGCAAATTTTACTGAAAATCCTCATTGATTACTACAGTTTTCATTTGGAAGGATTCAAAAAACCAAAATCTTTAGAGGTTTTAAAGGAGATTTTTTCTTAATTTTTTAAAATCGACATTCTTTTTTACGAGATCTATTAGAAATTTTCTGTCCGGGCGCTTTTTTTAAACATCTTTTATCTATATTCCTCAAAATTCCTTACTTTCGCACCTCGTTTAAGAAAAGTATAAAATGAGCACAAAATTTACTGAATACAAAGGACTTGACTTGCCAACAGTAGCGTCAGAAGTACTTGATTTTTGGAAGAAAGAAAATATATTTGAAAAGAGTGTAAGTACCCGTGAAGGTGCTGAGCCTTATGTGTTTTTTGAAGGTCCGCCTTCAGCAAACGGATTGCCTGGAATTCACCACGTGATGGCTCGCGCAATTAAAGATATTTTCTGTCGTTACAAAACTCAAAAAGGTTTTCAGGTAAAAAGAAAAGCCGGTTGGGATACTCACGGATTGCCTGTAGAATTGGGTACCGAAAAAGAACTTGGAATTACAAAAGAAGATATTGGTAAAACCATTTCTATCGAAGAATATAACGAAGCGTGTAAAAAAACCGTAATGCGTTATACCGATGTATGGAATGATTTGACCGAAAAAATGGGGTATTGGGTAGATATGGAAGATCCGTATGTAACCTATAAACCTAAATATATGGAATCGGTTTGGTGGCTTTTGAAGCAAATCTACGATAAAGGTTTGTTGTACAAAGGATACACCATTCAGCCTTACTCACCTAAAGCCGGGACAGGATTGTCTTCTCACGAAGTGAATCAGCCCGGAGCATATCGTGATGTTACGGATACTACAATCGTAGCACAATTTAAAACGTTACCGGAAACATTACCTTCATTTTTGAAAGGTTTTGGAGATATTCACATCCTGGCCTGGACGACCACTCCATGGACATTACCATCGAATACTGCTTTGACAGTTGGACCAAAAATCGATTATGTTTTAGTAAAAACGTTCAATCAGTATACTTTTGAACCGATCAATGTGATTTTGGCTAAAAATTTAGTTGGAAAGCAATTCGGAAAAGGATTTTTTGCCAGCGAAGACGATGCTGATTTTGATAAAGTGAAAAACGGCGATAAACAGCTTCCGTATAAAATTGTAGCAGAAGCAAAAGGAACCGATTTGGCAGAAATTCGCTACGAACAATTATTACCATACGTGTTGCCTTATCAGAATCCTGAAAATGCGTTCAGAGTAATCACAGGAGATTTTGTTACCACAGAAGATGGAACAGGAGTAGTGCATACTGCGCCTACTTTTGGTGCTGATGATGCGAAAGTAGCAAAAGAAGCTAAGCCGGAAGTACCGCCAATGTTGGTTTTAGATGAAAATGGTACAGCAGTTCCTTTAGTAGATTTGCAAGGAAAATTCACTTCTCATGTAGGTGATTTGGCAGGGAAATATGTGAAAAACGAATATTACGATGCAGGTCAGGCGCCGGAGCGTTCTGTAGATGTTGAAATTGCTATTCGATTAAAAGAAGAAAATAAAGCCTTTAAGGTTGAAAAATACGTACATAGTTATCCACACAGTTGGAGAACTGATGAGCCGTTATTATATTATCCGCTAGACTCATGGTTTATTAAAGTAACCGATGTCAAAGATAGAATGTTCGACCTGAACGAAACTATCAATTGGAAGCCTAAGTCTACTGGTGAAGGACGTTTTGGGAACTGGCTGAAAAATGCCAACGACTGGAACTTATCTCGTTCTAGATATTGGGGGATTCCATTGCCAATTTGGAGAACTGAAGACAAAAAAGAAGAAGTTCTTATTGGTTCTGTTGAAGAATTGTATCATGCGATCGAAAAATCTATCGAAGCAGGTTTTCAAAAAGAAAACCCATTCAAAGGTTTTGAAATCGGAAATATGTCTGAATCAAATTATGATTTAGTTGACCTGCATAAAAATGTAGTCGACGGAATTACTTTGGTTTCAGCTTCAGGCCAGCCAATGAAACGTGAAAGCGATTTAATTGACGTTTGGTTTGATTCGGGAGCGATGCCTTATGCACAATGGCATTACCCTTTTGAGAATAAAGATAAAATCGATGAGAATAAAGATTTCCCTGCGAATTTCATCGCAGAAGGTGTCGATCAGACTCGTGGATGGTTTTATACACTGCATGCAATCGGAACTTTAGTTTTTGATAAAATTGCGTACAAAAATGTCGTTTCGAATGGTTTGGTTCTGGATAAAAACGGACAAAAAATGTCGAAACGTTTAGGAAATGCAACGGATCCTTTTGAAACCATTAAGGAGTACGGTCCTGATGCCACACGTTGGTACATGATCTCTAATGCAAATCCATGGGATAACTTAAAGTTTGATATTGAAGGAATTGCTGAGGTTCGCCGTAAATTCTTCGGAACGCTGTATAATACGTATTCATTCTTCTCGTTATATGCCAATATTGATGGGTTTAAATATGCAGAAGCTGAAATTCCGTTAAACGAAAGACCGGAAATCGATCAGTGGATCATGTCTGAATTGCATAGCTTAATAAAATTTGTTGACGAATGTTATGAAGATTATGAGCCTACGAAAGCAGCAAGGGCTATTTCTGACTTCGTTCAGGAAAACCTGAGCAACTGGTACGTTCGTTTGTGTCGTCGTCGTTTCTGGAAAGGAGAATACGTCCATGATAAAATCGCAGCCTATCAAACGCTTTACACTTGTTTATTAACGATAAGTAAATTAAGTGCTCCGATCGCTCCTTTTTTCATGGATAAATTATACCGCGATCTAACAGGTTCGACGCAAACAGAGCAATTTGCCAGTGTTCACTTGGCAGAGTTCCCGAAATTTGTCGAAAACTTTGTTAATAAAACGTTAGAAAGCAAAATGCAGAAGGCGCAAACTATATCGTCTTTGGTTTTGTCACTGCGTAAAAAGGAAATGATTAAAGTACGTCAACCTTTGCAAAAGGTAATGATTCCGGTACTTGACGAGAATCAGAGGGCTGAAATTGAAGCGATTTCTGAACTTGTAAAAGCAGAAGTTAACGTTAAAGAAATTGTGCTTTTAGACGATGATTCAGGTATTTTGGTGAAACAGATTAAACCTAATTTTAAAGCTCTTGGGCCACGTTTCGGTAAGGATATGGGGTTGATTTCCAAAGAGATACAGTCTTTTTCTGCGGATCAGATCAATCAATTGGACAAGCAGGGAGCATTGGATATTGTAATTGCAGGAAATACCGTAACTTTATCATTAGAAGATGTCGAAATAACATCTCAGGATATCGAAGGCTGGCTGGTTGCAAATTCAAATGGAATTACGGTTGCACTTGATATTACAATTTCTGAAGAATTGAAAAACGAAGGAATCGCGAGAGAATTGGTAAACAGAATTCAAAATATTCGTAAAGACTCAGGATTTGAAGTTACCGATAAAATTAAAGTTCAAATAAAAAGAAGTGGCCTTTTAGAAGAGGCAATTCTAAAAAATGAAGACTATATTAAGTCTGAGACATTGACTGATGATTTGGTTTTTGTTGACGCTTTAGAAAACGGCACAGAAATTGAATTTGATGACATTAAAACAATGATATTAATTTCAAAATAATATAAGATGATAGATGAAATTACAAGATACTCTGATGCTGATTTAGCAGAGTTCAAAGAAATAATTCAAAGCAAAATACAAAAAGCACAAGCTGATCTGGATTTAATTAAGAGTGCTTATATGAACGATTTGAATAACGGAACAGATGATACTTCTCCAACTTTTAAAGCATTTGAAGAAGGAAGCGAAACAATGTCTAAAGAAGCAAACTCACAGTTGGCGATCAGACAGGAAAAGTTTATACGCGATCTAAAAAACGCATTATTCCGTGTTGAAAATAAAACCTATGGTATTTGCAAAGTAACAGGTAAATTAATCAGCAAAGAAAGGCTTAAAATCGTTCCTCATGCTACAATGAGTATCGAAGCTAAAAACTTGCAGAGATAATTTTCAATTTTAATACTTCATAAAATAGACGCTCCTTAATTAGGGGCGTTTTTTTTGTTTAATGTTTTAACGGTTTTGTTTAAGGAGTAACGGAGTGATAAATAAAGAATTGAATTACAAAAGGGCTAAATGTAGTAAAATAATGTTGCTTATTTTTTGTAAGAATTTTTCAAACGATAGTTTTTGGAGACTATAAGGAGTAAAAAATAATTAGAACTGCCAGTTTGGAAGACAGTTCTAATTAAAAAGTTGGCTTGAGATTAAGCCAGATTTTTTTCCAGTTCTAATTTGTGTTTTCTTAAAACAGCTCTTGTCATTCCTAAATTTGCTTTAGTAGAGTCAGCGGCAAGATAGATCATGAATTTTTTGTTGGGAGAAATGTCGATGATGTGAATTTGATTCGAAAGTGTAATCAAAATGTCTTCGATTTCCTGATTTAAATTTAAAGCTTTTACGGCACTTAATTTTGCTTTAACAACTTCTAGGTTGTATGCTGCTGCAAGTTCAGGGTCAAATGCCGGATCTATTGTCAGGTTTCCAAAGCTTAATCCTGATTCGATTTCTGTTACAGCTACTGCAATAAAGCCGTTTACGTTAGTTTTCATTTCATTCAAAAAAACGTTTAAAAAGTCATTACTCATAGTTTTCGGGGTTTGGTGTTAATAGAAATATGTTATTTTAACAGTGAATTTTTGCTTAACTCAGCAGCAGTTTCCTCGGTCGATCGTAATAATAACCCCAGATTGCTTCCGTCTTTTGAAAATGTAATAATGAAATTTGTGCCGCTTATTTTGTTTCCGATAATAACTCCTTCAGTGGTTTTTAAAAAGAGTTGTTTTAAGGAGCCTTTTTCAAGATCTAATAATAATTTGTCGCTCATCGATACTATGGCAGAGCTCATTGCGGCAATACTGTCTGCATAGTCTAAGTGAAGTGATGTGATTAGTTTTCCTTTTCCATTGATAATTAATGCTGCGGAAGATTTGGTATGAAGCAGAAAATCGTTTAGAGTAGTTGTGATTTCATTCATATTTGTAGGATTTAAGAAAGTTGTTAAATTCTTTTCGTTTTAATACCGTATAAAGGGTAAATATGATCTTTTAATCTAAACAAGTGTTAATTTTTATTAACAAATATAAATTAAATTATGTATCATTGTAATACCAAATCATGAATAATTTTATTTATTTAACATTAAAATCTTGTAAAATGGCTAAAGTGTTGAAATTTAAAGAGGTAAGCTCTGATGTAGAGCACAGAATGAAAGAATTTGAAAGGATTCGTATTCAGTTTAAAACTCAGGTCAAGAAAGCTGAGGCTAAGAACGCAGCAGCAGGAAAAGAAGGGAAAGGGCTCTTTAAGTCGATTTCAGAATTCTTCGCTGATCCTCCCAAAAAGTCAGCGCAGTCCAATATGAGAAAATAAATTCTCTATATAGGTGATGAATTGATGTAATACCTGCTCGTTTGTCCTCAAAAAACAATTAACGCTCCATTGGGAGCGTTTTTTTTGATTAAATTGTTATTTTTGCCGCATCAAAATTTAATAAAATGTCATTACGAAAAGCGTATTTGCTTATATTCTTAGTTTTAATTGTTGATCAGCTTTCAAAAATCTATGTAAAAACAAACTTTGTGCTAGGAGATGAAGTGGAAGTTTTTGACTGGTTTAGAATTCATTTTATTGAAAATGAGGGAATGGCCTGGGGAACTAAAATTCCCGGAGAATATGGTAAATTGATTTTGACTGTTTTCAGGATTTTTGCTGTATTCGGAATTGGATACTGGTTAGCCGATTCGGTTAAGAAGCGTTATTCTAATTATTTAATTGTTGCCATTGCTTTGATTTTTGCAGGAGCTGCCGGAAATATAATCGATTCAGTATTCTACGGGGTTATTTTTGATGCCAGTGATAGTAATTTAGCAACGCTTTTCTCGCCGGAACCTTATGGAACATGGTTTCATGGTTTGGTTGTAGACATGTTTTACTTTCCGATCTGGAGAGGTACTTTGCCTGCCTGGTTTCCTTTATGGGGTGGTGAAGAGGTTTCTTTTTTTAATGCAATCTTTAATGTTGCCGATGTGGCCATTTCTACAGGAGTAGGTATATTACTGGTTTTTAATAAAAGAGCATTTCCTAAAACAGCATAATTTTTATAGAAAATTTAAAATATTCAAATTCCAAATTCCAATGGCAGTACATCCTGTTGGAATTTGGAATTTTACATTATTGGGATTTAGAGCCTGTTTAAAATTAATGTGTTATTTTTACCTTACGAAAAACCAAACTTATGCAAAGTCCGTCTTTCTCTATCTATGATGCATCTGCAGGCTCCGGAAAGACCTATACTTTGGTAAAAGAGTATCTTAAAATTATTCTTTCTTCACCAAGGAACGATGCTTATCGCAACATTCTGGCCATTACATTCACCAACAAAGCAGTTCATGAAATGAAAAGCCGTATTGTTGGGAGTTTGTCTGAGTTTGCAAAAGAAGAGCCTTCTGTAAAAGCAGTTGATTTGATGGAGGATTTGTCTCGGGATACAGGACTTTCGATTATTAAGATTAAGACAAAATCTCAAAATATTATCAAGCACTTAATTCATAATTATGCTGCTTTTGATATTTCTACCATTGATAAATTTACACATAAAGTAATTCGCGCTTTTGCACATGATCTTAATCTGCCAATGACTTTTGAAGTCACTTTGGATACAGAGAATTTATTAGTTGAGGCGGTTGATGCTATAATTGCACAAGCCGGTCAGGACGAAACATTGACTAAGCTGTTGGTTGATTTTACGATGGAAAAAACCGACGATGATAAAAGTTGGGATGTTTCCCGGGAAATCTTAGAAACGGGTAGGCTCGTTCTGAATGAAAACAATCGGAATGAAATTTCTCATTTTCAGGATAAATCTATTGAAGAGTTTATTGAGATCAAGAAAAAAATGCTCGCTTTGTGTAAAGAACTCGAATCTGAAAATGAAAATTTTGCGATTGAGGCATTAGCTTTAATCGATAAAAACGGAATCGATTTGAAGTCATTCTCTCGCGGTACTTTTCCAAACCATTTAGAAAGTATTCGCGACGGGAAATTTAATCCCCGAAATAAAACTTTTCACGAATTTGATGATATAGCAATCAATAAAACCGCAAAAGACCGTGCGTTAATTGAAAATGTAATCCCTGAACTGCTTCATATTCTGGTGAAAATCTATAAGAATTTCGAAAAAAGAGATTTCTATAAAGCCTTTCTGAAAAATATTACGCCATTGTCGCTGTTGAATACGGTTAGTAATGAATTGGCTAAAATTCAATCAGAGCAAAATGTACTGTCTATTTCTGAATTCAACGCCATTATTCACCGTGAAATTCAGAATCAGCCTGCACCGTTTATTTATGAGCGTTTGGGAGAGAAATACCGCCATTTTTTTATCGATGAATTTCAGGATACCTCCGAGATGCAGTGGCAGAATCTGATTCCGCTGATTCATAATTCCCTTTCCGGAGAAGATGATTTTGGAAACAAAGGGACGCTGATGATAGTGGGAGATCCGAAACAATCTATTTACCGATGGAGAGGGGGAAAAGCAGAACAGTTTATAGAATTAGGAAAAGAAGAAAATGCTTTTTTTAACCATAAAAAAGAGGTTAAGCATTTAGATACAAATTACCGCAGTTATAGTGAGGTAATTGAATTCAATAACGATTTTTTTAAATTAATTTCGGCAGAGTTTACCAATGAAGATTACAAAGATTTGTATGAAAATCATAGTTTTCAGAACATAAATTCAAAGAAGGGAGGCTATGTTAATATTGCTTTTCTTCCTCTAATCGAGAAGTCAGATTATGCAGACGAAGAAGAAGTGGTCGAGAAATCGGATCTGTATGTTTTGGCGACTTTAAATACCATTCAAAAAGTGGTTCGGGAAGGTTTTGAATACAAGGATATTGTAATCTTAACCCGAAAAAGAGATCAGGGAATTGCTATTGCGAACTATTTAACGGAGCAGAATATTCCGCTTTTATCATCTGAAACCCTAATGATTCAAAATGCAACAGAGGTGCGTTTGATTGTTTACTTGCTGAAATATTTAAACAACAGTGCTGATCTGGAGTCGAAAGCAAATTTTCTTCATTTTTTGGGATCCAATAAAGAAGTTCAGCTGCCAATTCATGACTTTATTGCTTTAGGGATGTCTCAAAAAAAGGAAGGTGATTTTGAAAAATGGCTTTTAACTTTTGATGTCTCACTTTCTTTCGAAGATGTTCGTAAAAAATCCTTGTATGAGGCGGTTGAAATTATAATTGCAAAATTTATTCTTCCTAATGAAGGAAATGCCTATGTTCAGTTCTTTTTGGATATTGTTTTAGAGCGGGACATGAGAAATCAGGCTGGTATAGCTGATTTTTTAACTTATTGGGATAAAAATGCGGAGAAATTTAGCATTCCGTCTCCTGAAGGAAACAATGCTGTTCGGATCATGACGATTCATAAATCAAAAGGATTGGAATTTCCGGTTGTCATTATGCCTTTTGCGGAAGAAGACTACAATCGAAAGCCAAAGGATAAATTATGGCTCGACACCGAAGATGTAAATTTAGATGTTCCAAAAGCTTTGATCGATAATAGTAGTGCGGTTGAAGGTTTCGGTGAGAGTGCTTCGGCAGTTTTTAACTTGAAGAAACAGGAAGAACTGCTGGATAATATAAATGTTTTGTATGTTGCTTTAACACGTGCTGAAGAGCAATTGTATGTGATATCGCAAGGGATGAAAGAAAGGAAAGATGGTGAATTGCCTAATAATATGGCTTCTTTTTTTATTCGGTATTTAATGCATAAAGGGGTTTATGATGCTGAACGATCAGAGTATGAGTTTGGCAATAAGAGTAGGCTTTCGAATGCTGTAAAATCAGTTGATTTGGTGAAGACGATTCCTGTTGTTTCGGAAGTTTTAAATCCGAAAAACATCAAGATTGCACAACGAGAGGCTTTAATGTGGGGAACGCATCAGCAGGAGGCAATCGCTTATGGTAATATAGTTCACGAAATTCTGGCTTTTGTTAAAGATCGGTCGGATGTGGATCTGGCAATTACAAAAGGAATTGAAAATGGACTTATTACAAACGATCAGGTCGATATGGTTTCAAAGACACTTCAGGAAATTGTGAATCATCCGGAGCTGAGTATTTGTTTCGATGGAAATGCAACTATTTTGAACGAACAGACAATTGTTCAGAAAGAAGGCAGGATTTTAAAACCCGATCGTATTGTTCTTACTTCAAATAAAGAAGCTTATTTGTTGGATTATAAAACAGGAGTGATCAATTCAAAATATACAAGACAAATTCAGGAGTATGAGGAGGCTATAGAGGATTTAGGTTATAAAGTGTTAAAAAAAGCGTTGGTATACATCGGATCAGAAATCGATGTAGTAAATTTGTGAAAAAATTAATCAGATGTTAAAGGTTTGACTAGGTGTTTTTGTCTTAAGTTGTTAATTTTTAACGTTTTAAATAAATAGAAATGTACGGTAAAATAAAAGAACATTTGCAAAATGAGTTGCAAACAATTGAAGAAAACGGAATTTTCAAAAAAGAACGCATTATAACTTCAGCACAAGATGCTGAGATAACGATTTCCACAGGAGAAAAAGTTTTAAATTTTTGTGCCAACAATTATTTAGGACTTTCATCACATCCTGAAGTGGTACAAGCGGCAAAAGACGCAATGGATTCACATGGTTTTGGGATGTCATCAGTACGTTTTATTTGCGGAACACAGGATATTCATAAAACTTTAGAGAAGAAGATTGCAGATTTTTATGGGACAGAAGATACTATTCTTTATGCCGCGGCTTTTGATGCCAATGGTGGTGTTTTCGAACCTTTGTTAGGAGAAAATGATGCTATTATTTCAGACAGTCTGAATCATGCGTCTATTATTGACGGAGTTCGTTTGTGTAAAGCAGCGCGTTACCGTTATGAGAACAGTAATATGGAAGATTTGGAGCAGCAATTAATTAAAGCAAATGAAGCTGGTGCGCGTTTCAAATTAATTGTTACTGATGGAGTTTTCTCAATGGACGGCCTTGTAGCACCCCTTGATAAAATTTGTGACCTGGCAGATAAGTACGATGCTATGGTGATGGTAGACGAGTGCCATGCTGCAGGATTTATCGGAGCAACCGGAAAAGGAACTCTCGAAGCAAAAGGAGTTATGGGAAGAGTTGATATTATTACCGGAACCCTTGGTAAAGCTTTAGGTGGGGCAATGGGAGGTTATACTACTGCCAAAAAAGAAATTATTGAGTTATTGCGTCAGCGTTCAAGACCGTATTTATTCTCAAACTCACTAGCACCGGCTATTGTTGGGGCTTCTATTAAGGTATTTGAATTGTTAGAAAAGGATACTACTTTAAGAGATAAATTAGAATGGAATACCAATTACTTTAAAGCAGGAATGAAAAAAGCCGGTTTTGATATCATTGATGGAGATTCGGCTATCGTTCCGGTCATGTTATATGATGCGAAATTGTCGCAGACTATGGCAAATGAATTATTGAAACAAGGCATTTATGTAATCGGATTCTTCTTCCCTGTAGTACCTAAAGAAAAAGCGAGGATTAGAGTGCAATTATCGGCCGCGCATACAAAAGAGCACTTAGACAGGGCTATAGACGCTTTTACAGTTGTCGGACAAATGTTAAAAGTTATATAATTCCCACTTTGGTCGAATTTTTGTAGGTTTTTTTTAACATTTCATTTTGTATTTAAAAATTTTGGTGTTACTTTTGCTTGTAATTAACTAAATTGTAATTAAAAAAAATTAAGTATGAAACATCTTAACAAACTTTTAGTTGCTGTGATGATGGTGATGGGTTTAAGTTCTCACGCACAAGACAGCAACAATCCATGGGCTATCTCTTTTGGAGTTAATGCCGTTGATACTAGAACAAGTTCTGGGTCAGGAAGTGGTTTCTTCGATCAACATTTTTCTCAGCCATTCGCTGTAAAAGACAACTGGAATATTCTTCCTTCTCTATCTTACATTGGTGTAAATAGATATGTAGGTAGCGGTTTCTCTGTTGGTTTACAAGGATCTGTGAACAAGATTGATAAGTATGTTACTTTCAGTCCATCTGCTGTAGGGCATGATAGTAGAGGTAACGTAGTAACTAATCCTGGTGACTTGATGTATTACGGAATTGATGCTACTATTAAATATAGCTTCCAGGAATTAATCAAATCTAAAGTAATCGATCCTTCGTTATCTGTTGGTGGAGGTTATACTTTCTTCGGAGATAGCAGCTACGGAACTGTTAACCCAGGTGCTGGTGTTACTTTCTGGTTTACTGATGCTATTGGTCTTGAGCTTGCTACAAGATACAAATGGTCAGTTAGTGGTGATAGAACAGACAAAGCTGGTGTTCCAGATGCTCCATCTCACTTTCAACACACTGCAGGTCTAGTTTTCAAATTCGGAGGTAAAGATACTGACGGAGACGGAATCTACGATAAAGATGATGCTTGTCCAGATGTTGCTGGTTTAAAACAATTCAACGGATGTCCTGATACTGATGGAGACGGAATCGTTGACGCTTCTGACGCTTGTCCAGATGTATTTGGTTTAGCTGCATTAAACGGATGTCCTGATACTGACGGAGACGGAATTGCTGACAAAGATGACGCTTGTCCAGATGTTGCTGGTTTAGCTGCTTTAAAAGGTTGTCCTGATACTGACGGTGATGGTATCGCTGACAAAGATGACAAATGTCCTACAGTTGCTGGTCCTAGAGAAAATGGTGGTTGTCCTTTCTTAGACGCTGACAAAGACGGTGTAGCTGATAAAGATGACGATTGTCCTACAGTTTACGGTCCTGCTTCTAACAGAGGTTGTCCTGAAGTAACTACTGAAGCTTTAGAAGATCTTAAAGTTCAAGCTAGAGCGGTTTACTTTAACTCAGGAAAAGCTACTTTCAAAACTGGTGACAAAGAAACTCCAGCTAGATTAGATGCAATTAAAGAAATCCTTAAAAACTATCCAAACGCGAAATTCTCTATCGAAGGACACACAGATAGTACAGGTTCTGCAAAAATCAACGACAAACTTTCTCAAGAAAGAGCTGACGCTGTGAAAAATGCATTAATCGAAAGAGGTGTAAATGCTGAGAACTTAGAGTCTAAAGGATTCGGATCTTCTCAACCAGTTGCAAGCAACAAAACTGCTGCAGGTAAAGCACAAAACAGAAGAACAGAAATTAAACACATTGGTTCTAAATACCAAGGTAAAATCTAATTTACTGTCTAAATAAATACTAAAAGCCATTCTTAATTGAATGGCTTTTTTTATTTTTATCAAATGATAAATACTTCTTTTCTCGGGAAAATAGCGACCGTTATAATTCAGGAATATTCAGATAAACTTGCTGAAACAACTATTATTCTGCCTAATAAAAGAGCAAAAGTTTTTTTAATCGAGGCCCTGAAAAATGAGACGAAGAAAACAATACTTTCGCCTGAAATTATTAGTATTGAAGATTTTGTGCAGGACGTAGCCTCGATCCGATCAGTTGATTCAATTGAGCTTTTGTTTGAATTCTATGATGTGTATCTTTCCGTAACAGAGAAACAACATCAACAGTCTTTTGAATTATTTGCCAATTGGGCAAAAACACTTCTGCAGGATTTTAATGAAATCGATCGCTATCTGTTAGATCCTTCGCATGTCTTGTCGTATTTAAGTGATATTGAAGACATCAAAAAATGGGGGATTGAAGTCGAGAACAAAACCAAACTTTTAGAGAATTATATTGATTTTTGGAAACTTCTTCCGTTGTATTATGATTCGCTATACAATCACTTACTGAATAAATCAATTGGATACCAGGGATTGATTTATCGGGAAGCCGTAAACAATCTCAATCACTTTTCGAATACCGTTTCAAATCGTAGTTTCATTTTTGCAGGATTTAATGCTTTGAACGCAGCTGAAGAAAAAATTGTTCAGCATCTTTTGGCCTTAGATCAGGCTAGGATTTATTGGGATGTTGATCAGACTTTCTTAAATGATCCTTATCATGATGCGGGACTTTTTGTGAGACGTTTTAAAGAAAATTGGAAACATTATAAGGCTCATCCGTTTGAATGGATTGTAGATGATTTTTCACAGTCTAAAAACATTCAGATCATTGGGACGCCTAAAACAATTGGTCAGGCAAAACTAGCGGGTAGTATTATCGAGAATATGATCACAGAAAACCCAACTACTGCTTTAGATAAAGTGGCTATTGTGCTGGGTGAGGAGAATCTACTGATGCCGGTTTTATATTCCCTGCCTTCTTCGGTTGGAAGTTTGAATATTACAATGGGTTATTCGGGAAAGAACAACCCATCGCAGATATTAATCGCGAAATTGTTTAGAATGCATACCAATGCGCTTTCGCGTAAAGGAGAAAGTTATGTCTTTTATTATAAAGATATACTTGATATTCTTACACATCCATTGGTTGAACCTTATGCCAATGCCAATAACTTGGTTCGGATTATCAAGGAGAATAATTACACTTTTATTACGCATAATCGGGTTTTAGAACTCAATTTGAGTCCAACGCCATTGTTTGATCTGCTTTTTCAAAAGTGGGAGAATGGATCGATTGCTGTTCTTGAAAATGTTTCGGCTCTTTTACTTTTGATAAAAGGAAATTTCAGCAATGATAATGAGGAGGAAAAAATTGCCAAAGCTTTTGTTTATGCTGTCTTTAAAGTAATTAATAAGCTAATTAATTATTACACAAAACACAATCACATTGATAATATAGATACTTTGCATGCGATCTATAAACAGATTATTGATGTGGCTGAAGTTTCGTTTGAAGGAGAGCCTTTACGTGGACTGCAAATTATGGGGGTTCTGGAAAGTCGTGTACTTGATTTTGATACTGTAATTGTGACATCGATGAATGAAGGAAAGTTCCCGGCTGGAAAATCTCAGAATTCATTTATTCCCTATGATGTCAAAAACGAACTGGGATTGCCTACCTTTAAAGAGAAGGATGCCATTTATACCTATCACTTTTACCATTTACTGCAAAGAGCCCAAAATATCTATTTGATTTATAATACTGAAAATGATGGATTGGATGCCGGAGAACGTAGTCGTTTTATCACACAATTGGAGGTAGAGAAACAAAAGAAACACAACTTAACGTTTGATATCTATAATCCTGTTTTGCCCACAACGGCTTATCAGCCTATGGTGGTTCCTAAATCCGATGCTGTGATGGATCGTTTAAAAGAAATTGCACTTGCCGGTTTTTCTCCTTCGGCTTTGACGAGTTACATCCGAAATCCGATAGATTTTTATTTTCAAAAAATACTTCGAATTAGGGAAGTGGAAGAGGTTGAGGAGAATATCGCGCTGAATACTCTTGGAACTATCATTCACGAAACGTTAAAGACACTTTATGAGCCCTTTATAGGTAAGTTCATCTCGGAAACAGATCTCGAAAATTGTTTCAAATTATTGGATGCTGAAGTTTTAAATCAGTTTAAATTGGTTTATAAAGAAGGTGAGATAAAAAAAGGACGTAATCTTTTGGCCTTTGAAGTAGCGAAGCGAAATGTCTCTAATTTTTTGAAAATGGAATTAGAATCTCTTAAAAATGGAGATGCGGTTCAGATCATAGCTTTGGAGGAAACTTTTGAACGTGAATTAAATCATACGGATTTGCCGTTTCCTGTTTTAATTAGAGGTAATGTGGATCGTATTGAATTACGCAACGGGAAAATCCGAATTATTGATTATAAGACAGGAAAAGTTGAAAAGACAAATGTTATCCTGAAATCATGGAACGGATTGACTCAGGAGCTTAAAAATGATAAAATTATTCAGGTTTTGGCTTATGCCTTTATGTTTGAAACCAAAGCGAAAGAAATCCCCATCGAAGCGGGTATAATTTCTTTTAAAAATCTTAAATCAGGTTTTTTGCCTTTCACATTCAAAGAGGATAAAGAGAGTACTACTACAGTTTCAAAAGAAATTTTGAGTAAGTATTTAGAGGAAATCGTATTACTGTTAAAAGAGATTTTTGACCGGGCAATTCCTTTTGAAGAGAAAATGGATTAATCGTTTTTATTCAGAATATCAACTTTGATGTTTTCCTGATGAAAAAGTGATTTCATTTCTGAAATTATATTTAAAATGGACTTTTTTTAAATGAATTTTATGAAGTAAAATGTTATAATTTTTAAGGAGTGTATTTCTTTTTGATGAATTTGTCTACAAATTTCACCCAATAAACCATCAAAGTATAAACTATAAATAAAAGTGATTCAAGGGCTTAGGATTAGTGCATAAAAGGAATAACTTTGCCGAAATTTTTAAAAAGAAATTTTTAAAAAAAGTATAAATTTTTGCCCCCAACAAAAAGAAGAAAAGGCTGTTTCGATAATTTTTCGAAACGGTCTTTTTTTATGTTGAAGGCCGTGATCTAAGAGAAAAATTGAGACAAAACGGTTTTTAATTCCTCTTTGTTTTCGATATGACTCATATGTCCGTCTTCGAAAGAAATGAGTTCTGCTGTAGTATCATCTATCTGAGTACGGGAATCTTCGTAATCCAGAACAGGATCTTTTTTTCCTAAAATTAATAAAACGGGAAAAAGGTTTTGTTGCAAAAGTGTTTCCCTGTCTTTTCTGACTTTCATTCCTTCAAGTGAAGCAATAATTCCCTGTAAAGGTGTTTGGAGTGCCTGCGTTTTTACTTTTTCGATTTCGTCGGTTAATCGGATTCGGTTGTTCTCACTGAACAAATTACCAATAGCCAGACTCACAAAGGTTGCGTAATTCTGTTTGACTGCTTTGATAGCTCGTGTTCGGTTAAGTTTTCTCTCTGGGCTATCCTCCTTTGAAGTAGAGTTGAGTAAAACCAGTTTCTGAATGTTTTTTGGAAACAATTCGGCGAAAGCCAAACCAACATAACCTCCCATTGAATGCCCTACAACAGTAGCTTTTTCAATCTTTAAATGATTCAGCACTTCCTGAACGGCATTGGCATTGTCTTCCATCGTATGCACATATCCCAAAGAATCCGATTCGCCGTGTCCTAATAAGTCGATTATAATGACACGATATTTTTCAGAGAAAAAATCAACATAGTCTTTCCACATTTTTTTGTTTTCCAGAAAGCCGTGAAGGAATACAATTGCATTTCCAGTTCCCGAATCTGAGTATGATATTTTGGTATTTTTGTATAAAAGCGTTTTCAAAATGAACTTTTTTTGTTGTCAGGCACAAAGTTAAGAAAGCTGAAGTAAAATATCGAGATGTCTTGATTTAATTGGGAAATCTTTAAAACTGGAATAAATTTATTTATAGCAAAATATGGTTTGTGAACGAATTAAAAATGGCTTCCATTTCTGAAAGCCATTACAAATTAAAATCGGTTATCACCATCTAAAAGATTTCCTAATCCGCCTAGCAGGCTTCCTTCGTCACGGCTGTTTCCGCCAGATTTTGGTGCCGATGCAATAATGCGGTCAGCCAGTCTCGAGAAAGGCAACGATTGTATATAAACTGTTCCGGGACCTTTTAAAGTGGCATAAAATAATCCTTCGCCACCAAAAATAGAATTCTTAATTCCGCCAATAAATTCAATATCATAAGCTACATCTTTAGTAAAACCAATGATGCATCCCGTATCTACTTTTAGGACTTCGCCTGGTCCCAATACTTTTTTAGCCATTGTTCCGCCCGAATGTACAAATGCCATTCCATCTCCTTCGATTTTCTGCATAATAAAGCCTTCACCGCCAAATAAACCACGTCCAAGTTTCTGAGAAAATTCTATTCCGACAGAAACACCTTTAGCAGCACATAAAAACGAGCTTTTTTGGCAGATAAATTTGCCTTGAAATTCTGTTAAATCAATTGGAAGGATTTTTCCAGGATAGGGCGACGCAAATGAAACTTTGCTTTTGCTATTGCCTTGGTTTAAAAATGCTGTCATAAATAAACTTTCGCCGGTAAGAACTCTTTTTCCTGCGCTTAAAAGTTTGTCAAACAAACCTGATCCTTGTTGTTGAGAACCGTCTCCAAATATCGTTTCCATCTGGATGTTGTTTTCCATCATCATGAAACTGCCAGCTTCGGCAATTACAATTTCCTGCGGGTCCAGTTCTATTTCAACATATTGCATTTCTTCCCCAAAAATCTGATAATCTATTTCGTGTGCTTGCATAATTTCTTAATTTATTTGTTTTTAAAATTAGACTAATAATGCTGTAGAATGTTACATTCTTTAGTCAGTTACCGCTGTTTTTAAGAGCATTAAATGATTTTGTTATTTTAAATTAGTCTTAATTATGTTTTTTATTGCTTTAAATTCTATATTTTTGCAACGTTATTATATTTTATCAGAATGGCGTTAGTTAGTGATTTGACCACCAAAGTATTATTTGAAACCGAAAAAGGATATAGTTATCAATGTGATTTGACTAATAGTATAATCATCAATTTTGTTGATACAGTGTCAAGTTACAAAATTCATGATTTTTTGATTTTTCAAAGAAAGGTCAATAGCGTTGACATTCTTAATATGCTTTATGACTTATCTGATCGGTCAGACGCACAATTGATTGAAACCACCAAAAGAAATTTTTCCAGAAATCTTACTATCTGTGAAATAGTGCAGTTAAGAGATTTATTAAACGGAACTAAATTTACCCTCACTTTACATTCTATGCTTTGTAATATTGTAAACGTAGAGCTTATTTAGATTCTTACTTAGATCAAATCCAAATTTTCGAGCAGTTAGAGGTGCCTTCTTTAATTTTTGTAATTTTACACATATAAAAATTAGAGGATATGAAAGATTTATTAAGAACACGTACTTCATTAGTTGAAAGTGTAGAAAATATATTAAACTTACAAGCAAAATTAGAAAGTGACGCTTCTAACAAATATTTAGCTATGGCAGCATGGTTAGATAGAAATGGTTATGCTAATACAGCATCTTATTTGTACAAACAAGCCGAGGAAGAGAGAGAGCATTTCCTAAAAGTTTTCAAATATATTACAGATATGGGAGGGATTGCCGTTACGCCGTCTGTTCCGGAAGTGCAGCAGGAATTTGCTTCTTTGAGAGAAGTATTTGAAATTGCTTTGCAGAATGAAATTGCAGTTACACAAGCAGTGAATAAAGTAATTGCAAAATGTAGAGCTGAAAATGACTATGCTACAGAAGATTTTATGATGTGGTATGTTGCTGAGCAGAGAGAAGAAGAGAAAAACGCAAGAAGAGCTTTAGAGCTTTTTGAGTTGATTGATGAAAGCGAAGCTGCCGGAAAATTCCAGTTGGATGTGCAAATCGCAAAAATCGGAGAGTAATTGATATATAAAATTGAAAAAGCCCTTAATATTTTTATTAAGGGCTTTTTTCTTATCTATTCATTCATCAAACTCTCGATCTCGTCAGCTTCAATAGGAATGTTACGCATCAGGTTAAAAGGCTCTCCTTTTTCCTGAATCACTACGTTGTCTTCTAAACGAATTCCGAATCCTTCTGCCGGAATGTAGATTCCCGGTTCAACGGTAAAAACCATATTGGCTTTCATTGGTTCGTGAAGTAATCCGTAATCGTGCGTGTCCAGACCCATGTGGTGAGACGTTCCGTGCATAAAATATTTTTTGTAGGCGGGCCATTCCGGATTTTCGTTCTGAACATCGGCTTTGTCGATCAAACCTAAACCTAATAATTCAGAGGTCATCACTTTCCCTACTTCTACATGGTATTGTTTCCAAAGTGTTCCCGGAGTCAACATTTTTGTAGCTTCGTTTTTTACTCTTAAAACAGCATTGTAAACTGCTTTTTGTCTTTCGTTATACCTTCCCGAAACTGGAATTGTACGGGATAAATCGCTTGAGTAGTTGGCGTATTCGGCAGCAACATCCAGTAAAATTAAATCCCCTTCTTTACATTGTTGGTTGTTTTCGATATAATGTAAAACATTCGCATTATTTCCCGAAGCAATAATTGGAGTATAAGCAAAACCTTTAGAGCGGTTACGAATAAATTCGTGAATCAATTCCGCT
This sequence comes from Flavobacterium sp. UGB4466, assembly GCF_903469665.1. GTDB lineage: Bacteria > Bacteroidota > Bacteroidia > Flavobacteriales > Flavobacteriaceae > Flavobacterium > Flavobacterium lipolyticum. Next base: position 133,476 of record NZ_CAGKLC010000001.1, read on the forward strand.
TCAATTTCGTATTCGGTAACATTTGGTTTTACAAATGATAATAATCTACGGAAACCTTTTTCGGTAATATCACAAGCCTGCTGAATCAAATCAAGTTCTTCGCTTTCTTTTACAGAACGAAGACGTTGTAAAATCGGGTTGCTTTTGGCTACATTGTGTGCCGGATAATGTTCTTTCCACCATTTTACGAATCGGGCTTCACGGGTTTCTGTCTCCACTGTAGCGCGGTAATGTTCGTTGGTGTTGATGTACATCGTATCGGCATACGTCATCATTTCGTTCAAAATCTTATGAAAATCCTGTAACCAATACACTGTTCTGATTCCTGAAACCTGAAAAGCACGTTCTTTAGTCAGTTTTTCACCTTCCCAAATGGCGATATGTTCGCTGGTTTCTTTTAGGAAAAGAATTTCTTTTTGATGCTCATAAGGTGCATCCGGAAACAAAAGCAAAATACTTTCTTCCTGATCTACACCACTCAGATAAAAAATATCTCGGTGTTGTGCAAACGGCAAAGTACTGTCGGCACTAACCGGGTAAATGTCATTAGAATTAAAAACGGCAACTGAATTAGGTTTCATTTCTGCCGTGAATTTTTTGCGGTTTTTTACAAAAAGAGCGCTGTTTATTTGGTGATATTTCATGATAATTCGGTTTTTGAACTTCGAATTTCAAAATTACGTTTTTTCAGCAAACAGCATGAAATTGATTTCTTAAAGTTTTATTATTTGTTTTGTGTTTTCCTGAGCGAAGTCAAAGGATCACCGCGAAGGGCGTTAAGGTTTACGCAAAGCACGCTAGTTTTTTCTCGCAAAGTCGCAAAGTAACCACAATCTTGTCATTCTGAGGAACGAAGAATCACACTAGTAACTCGACAAAGATTGGCGGTTTTGTTTCACGCAGATTTCGCAGATTCTGCAGATTTTTTCTTTTTTACAGTTGGTCTTAACCACAATCTTGTCTTCCTGAGCGAAGTCGAAGGATCACCGCAAAGTAACCACAATCTTGTCATTCTGAGGAACGAAGAATCACACTAGTAACTCGACAAAGATTGGCGGTTTTGTTTCACGCAGATTTCGCAGATTCTGCAGATTTTTTCTTTTTTACAGTTGGTCTTAACCACAATCTTGTCATTCTGAGGAACGAAGAATCACACTAGTAACTCGACAAAGATTGGCGGTTTTGTTTCACGCAGATTTCGCAGATTCTGCAGATTTTTTCTTTTTACCGTAAGTATTAACCACTAATCTTGTCATCTCGACGCAGGAGACTCGAGCGAGAGCGAACAGACGAAGTAAATCACATTAGAAAATCTACACAGTAATTCGCCAATCTTTGTCGAATCCCGACTGTGATCTACTTCGTCGAAAGGACAATATTGCGTAATATTGTATAATCTATGTACAAGTAACAGCCCAATAAAACATAAAATGCATCACTCAGGTTTCAAATTAATAACAATCAAAGAAGTCAAATCGCAATATCCATTTTTAATCGATCGGGAAGGTTTCGATTATTTTGAGGAATGGGAAGAGGAGGATTTCTTTTTGATTGCATTCGAAAGTGTAAATTTTGAGGCCAATTTTTATTTCGATCTTTATGAGAATAAAGAGAAAAAATGGCTTGCCGGAGTATTAAATCTTCCCTTAAAAGAAATGGAAGATCTTAGAATTGAAGGAGTCCTAATAAATGGAAATCTTTCTGTAAACGGAACGATTATAAATGCCGAAGGCGATTACGGACCTTATGTTTTTATTAAAGGAAATGTGAGTTGTCAAAGCATGTTGTTGGGAGGTTCGTATGTCGAAATTGAAGGCAACGTTACTGCGAAAGAAGTAGTAATGACTTCCTATAATCACGGTAATTTTAAATGTTCGGGCTGTATTGAAGCTCCGGTTTTTATAGTCGAAGATCATTATACCACATTCTCAAGCCGTAATAACAATTTGTTCTACTATAATGATAAAACAGACGACATGGATCCTGAAAATGAATCGGAATATGATGAGGACAGTGACGAAGAAGTTATTTCAGCCGAATTGCGAAAACACCTTAATAATTCTCTAATAACCACTTTTGAAGAACTCAAAAGAGAGTTGGAGGAGGGTGAGTTAGTTTTAAAAGAAAGTAATCCGTTGCCAAAAAATCAGGAATACTGGCAAAAGAGAGTTTTGTCCAATTACAGAGATTTAAAAATAGTTCCGCTCGAGTTTAAAACAGCAGCATTGTGCGAGATGGCATTAAATATCACCCATCATGCGTTACCGTTTGTGGAGGAAGATTTTATTACGTCTGAAATTTGCGAGAAATTAGTCGGTAAGGATGGTTTTGCACTTCAGGTAATTCTCGATCAATTTATAACCGAAGAACTTTGTTGGAAAGCGGCTGAGAGCGGAACATTGGTTTCACTGATTCCGGGGCGTTTTTATTCGGAAGAGTTAATTATAACGACTTTTAAAAAAGGCAAACACGAACCGAATATTAATGATGTTCCTGCTGAATTTATCACTGATAGTTTACTTGAAGCATATGTGAAAATTGGTAAAGGATTGTGGCTCGACAAGATTTGCAAAGAAAACGGAAAGGATAAATTATCTATTTTAAAAAGTGTAATTGATTCCGGAATACAGCATCTTGACGCTATTTTTGGGAATCACTTTAGTGTCGAAGTTGTTGATTATGCGGCATCTCTTTATAATAATGAAGAAAATAAATCGAAATGGGATAACTATGTTCAAAAATATAAAGTTAAATTCGGGCGTCTTGGATTAAACTAATTTCTTTAATCAGGCTTTAAATATAAAATAAAACAGATTATGATTGATAGAGAGAGAATAATTAAGAATTACGTTGAAGGTTACAATCAATTCGATATTGATAAAATGACAGCTGACTTTAGTCGGGATATTGTTTTTGAAAACATTCAGAACGGTGAAGTAAATATGACTTTAAACGGACTAAATGAATTTAAAGAACAAGCCGAAAATGCAAAAGCCTACTTTTCCACCAGATCACAAGTAATTACTGTATTGAATCATTTTGAGTCTAAAACAGAGATTGAAATTGATTACCATGCTGTTTTGGCGATGGATTTTCCTAACGGAATGAAAGCGGGAGAAGAATTAAACTTGAAGGGGAAATCTGTTTTTGAATTTTTAGATAATAAGATTTTAAAATTGAGTGATATTAGCTAATTATAAAACTGGAGAAAAGAATTCAAGAGATTAGATTTATATTATGGACAATGAAAAGCTAAGAACACTAAGAAATAAAATTTCAATTCCATTAAGCCAGGCTATTAGACTTCTTAAAAAAAATAATGATGACATTGAATTGTGTGAGCAGGAATTTCATAATGATAATATCAAGACAATCAGCATAAAAACAGAGTGTGATTATGATGTTGCAAAAGAGAATTATGAGTTATGTAATTACGATGTTGTAAAAACAGTCGAAAGAATTAATCAAAAAACAATTATCATAACAACAGGAAAAGCAACAGATTCTAAAATAGGCTTTGTTTTATGGCCCGAAAATGGAAAAGGTGAATTCTATAAAACTGTTAAGCGAAATGATGCTTTTATTCCAACAGAAGATTTTGATCTTTTTTTGAAAGAGTTTCAATCTGTTTTTCCCTTGCGAAATCCGTGGAATGATGTAATTGAAGATGAATTTGATAAAACGGGTCATAATTTTTTTGACCATAAAACGATCAGCTTGATTGTTGAAAAAATAAAACTTATAGAAAATGAAAATGAAAAGGAGAATGCTTTTTTATTGGAAACAATAAATTGGTTAAACGATAAATTAGTTTATGCTGAGTATATTGTGGTTTATGGTAATTTATAGAAGACTATGGAATCAAATATTAAAATCAGAAAAGTTGAAAAACAGGATTTAGATTTTGTTTACCAAGCGATAAAAGAGCTTGAAAATGAAATTTTAGATTTTGAAGTGTTTAGCCAGATATTTGATGAAAACATTTCAAATAAAAAGAATCTCTATCTAATTGCCGAAAACGAAACAGAAGGGTTAGGTTTTATTAGTTTTCATACCCAAAATCTTTTGCATCATTGCGGATTGGTAGGTGAAATCCAGGAGTTCTTTATTCACCAGAAACATCGCGGGCAAGGGGTTGGCAGGTTATTAATAAATGAGGTTTTAAATTTTGCAGAACAGCATAATTTAAAAAGTATTGAAGTGACCACCAATAAAAGACGTGTAGAGAATGTTGCCATTTACGAGAATCTTGGGTTTGCTTTAAGTCATAATAAGTTTACGATTTATAAGTAAACTTTGCAGCGATGGGAAGATTCAACATAAAAAAAACTGCTGTTTTGTAGGCAGCAGTTTTAATAAATGGGTAATTATGTTGTCATTAATGTGAGTATTCCATACAGATACTGCCTACTGCCGTTTTGTATAAAATCCAACCACATCTGTTTTGTCCGATAGAAGGATAGATTTCTTCGCCGTTACACATCGGATATGGTACACATTCTATAGTACTGGTACCACCGGCATTAATTGATTTTAATTCTTCTTTTGTTAATTTTTCGAAATTTTTCATAAATGGTTTTTTGTTTTTTGATTTTCCTACTCTATAAGTTTTTCGGATACCACTTTGATAAAAATATAAATTATTTTTAAATAAATACTTACAAAATAAAGTTTTTGATTCGGAGTGATTTTTACTTGATGGAAGTTGGGTAAAAGTTTAATATTGTAAATTAATAATTTGCCTAAAGAAAAAATGCAGCAATTAAATACGTCCATAAAACATCATTTGATAGTTGGTGCACTAATTAGTGTTTGGCTATTTGTTTTTGCTTTCATCATTAGACCATTTGACGACGGAACGATCAATTTTAAGTCATGGCTTTTAATTAGTTTAGGCTTTAGTGTTTTGGCATTTTTATGTTATTCAATTGTCGGATTTATTCAAAAGAGTATTTACAAGAAGATATCCAAATGGAATGTTAGTTTAGAAATCGCAAGTATAGTTTTCTTTTATTTGATTTATCTTTTTGGAACTTACACCTATTATAAAAGCCCTATTTTAAACGGAGGATATGATTTTACAGCATTTTTCTCGATTATTTTTATCAAAGTCACCCTGATTTTAACTCCTGTAATTGTTTTGGCAAGACGTTATTTGCTTAAACTGATTCCGATAAAAGAGGATTTTTTGATTGTTAAAGGAGAAAACAAATTAGATGTTTTAAAAATTAAAAAAGCAGATTTGGTTTGTGTTTCGAATGCACAAAATTATGTCGAGATCTTTTATTTGGAAAACAATCAGCTTCGGACAAAATTGATTCGGTCTTCACTCAAAAAAGTACAGGAAGATTTTGATTTTTTGCTTCAAATTCATCGTTCGCATTTAATAAATCCATTGCATTTTAAATCCTGGAGGAATTCAAATACGATCCTTCTTACTCAAATAGAACTTCCGGTATCCAAAAATTATAAAGCAAGTCTTTTGACTTTGTAATTTCGTACCTAAAACAGTACGTTTTGTACCAAAGCCAATAAAAATGGGGTTTGAGCGGATTTTAAAAAATAGTTTTGCTTCATCAATTTTAAAAATAAATTATGAAAACAAAACACATTTGCCTGCTTGGATTGCTATTTTTTTTGATCAGTTATCTCTTCTTTTCTAAGATTCTGCCAAACTTTCAAAAACCAATCGATTTTGCGCATTGGTTTAATTTAGTTGGAGCCTGTTTGTTGTTGTCATTTAATGATGTGTTTCCGAAATGCAAGCTAAATTTGATTGCATCAGTATTAACCACTTTTGGTGTTATTGCCCACATTGGCCTTTGCACGATTGATTTTATGATGTGGAGTTTCGGGAATAACGATCTCGCCAGAGAGGCATTGAGCAAGCAGATTAGTGATACACCATCTATTCTTTATCCTTTTGTGATTGTTGGGCCCTCTTTGCTTTTTGTTGGTTTGGCGATTCATGCATTTACTTTTATAAAAACGGAAACCGTAAAATCTTTGATGGTAATTGTTGGTTCGGCTGCTGTGGGATTTTCATTTTTTGCTTTGAAAAATGGCGTTTTGATGCTTTTGAGTTGTTTGGTTTTTGTTTTAGGATTAGGTTTGCTTCTTTATAGAAAAGAAAATCCAGAAACAAATGGAGTATAAGGCAATTGGGAAAGAGTTTTCAGGTAGATTAGAACTTCTGTTTTAATTCATATCTTCGCTTTCATCTTGTGTGAAAATGAGGATAGAAAAAGCAAATACAACCGATAGCGAAATTCTAACACAAATAACCAAAAAGTCAAAAGCTTATTGGGGATATTCAGCAGAACAAATTCAAAAGTGGGAGGTGAATCTTACTATTTCTCCAGATTATATAAGAGAACATGATGTATTCAAATTGGTAAAGGATAAGGTAATAATTGGTTATTATTCTTATCTTTTTGAAGATGAAAAGAATGTAAAAATGGATAATTTATTTATCTTGCCTGAATATATAGGAAAAGGTTTTGGAAAATACCTGTTTCTTGATTTTTTAAACCGAATGAAAGAGGCTGGAATTCAAACCATTCAACTCGATTCAGAACCAAATGCTGAAGGTTTCTACTTAAAAATGGGGTTTGTAAAAATCGGAGCATTCGAAACTTCGATAAAAGACAGGTTTATGCCCATTATGAAAATGAAATTATAATAAATCAAATTAAAATTGAAAAACTATACAAAATACCTGCTTTCGCTCTTTCTGGCTTTTGTCGTGATTGTGAATGATGGTGTTTTAGTTTCTCCCTCAAAATCGGCAGATTATTATCAATCTTCGTTTGTAATTCTGAGAGCTGAGTTAGATTTTTCTAATTCTCGTTTATATAAATTTATTCCATCTGCTTCACGGGTAAGGACGCTGTTTTCGGTTGTTTTAAAGTATCTCGATTTAAGAGATGTTTTTAGTCTTCAAATCAGGGGAGCTCTAAATCTTCAACTATTTCTTTTTCAAAAAGTAAGTTCGTTTATAAAGCAGTCTGTTTTTGTAAATGAAACCGTTAACTCTGCAAATTTTAAAACAAGTTTATACATAGCTTAAAGGGATTCTCTCTTAAGTTTTGATGCGCTTCAACGCATACGATGGTAAAATAATGTCTAATCATTTATCATTTTCAAAATGTATAAACAAAATAATAAAACACGTTTAGAGCAATCTAAGCGACCACTTCATTGGATAAAAAGAAAATTAATAGTAATACTAACTGCTTTCATGCTCGGAATGTCACACGGAATGAATGTGCATGACGAAGCTCTTAAAGGAAATCAAAACTATACGGAACAACATAAGAAGGATTGATTTGTTGTTTAACCGCAAAGAGCGCAAAGATTTTGTCTATTTAATGTCTTAAAAACGCAATGTTCGCAAAGCTTTGTGTTTATAGGTCGCACAAAACTTAGCGAACATTGCGTAAATCTTAGCGCTCTTTGCGGTTACATCTAAAAGTTAAGTTTTAAAAAAAAACCGAAGCAATTTGCCTCGGTTTTCTATTTATTAGAATTTCTTAATCAACCCACTTATAATATCTCGCCCCAATCAAAACAGGGATCTCTTTTTCAATTCGGTCTAGAATCCATTCGTTTTTTGGAGTTCTGACGCTTTGTTTTTGTTCTTTTTTGTGAAGGCTTTCGTAAGTGTTGAAATCAATTTCTTTACTTTCCTTTAAATTTTCAAAAAGCTTCACGTTTGCCAGTGCAGCTTTCCATTCCGGCTGAATTGTACCTTCAAAAACTTTCGATTTCGAGCCACTTCCGTAAGCTAAGAATCCAAATTGGGTTCCGGCGATTTCTTTATTGGTATCATAATAATGAGCCAAAGTCGATAACAATCCCATGAAAATAGATCCTGTATAAAGATTACCAATTAAAGACGAAGCCAATTCAGCAGGTTGTAATTTCTCGGTTACAAAATTTCTATATTCTTCAGATTTTGCGACTTCCTTAATTTTAGCCTGATAATCTGCCGGTTCAATGTTTTCTGAAATGATCTTTTCGGCACTGTCTAAAGTGTAAATTTCAGATAACATGCGTCGTCCTTGAAACGAATAGGGAAGGTGCATGATGATGCTGTTCCAGGTAGTGTATAAAGTTTCCGTAGTATTTTTTAGTTTCTTGAAGGAGAAATAAGCATTGCGGGTACGATCCATATAACATTGGTTGGAATACTGACCGTCGAAAACTGGTTGGTCTTTATGGATTTCTATTTCGGCTTCTAAATTATCAAACCAAAGATCGTTGTTGGTATTTTGTGTAATTGCTTCTTTTGAAATGCTTCGGTACGGTTTAAAGAAGTCAAAAACTCCTTTTGTGCTGGTTGCCCAATTTTCGTCAAAAGCGATAATTCTGGGGTTAGAAGTCACTAACATTGCAACTGCTCCGGCACCCTGAGTATATTCTCCGGTGGAGTTTAAATCGTATTTGGCAAAATCGGTTGTTACGACAATTGCTTTTTTGGCTGGATTCAATTTTACAAAGTCAATACAATTTTGCAAAGCGTCGACACCACCGATACAGGCAAAAGTAAAATCGACTACATCACATTCCGCCAAAGTATCTTCGCCAAATTTTTGCTCTATCAAACTAATTAAGAACGAACTGATCGGTTTAGAGCTGTCGATACCACTTTCAGTTCCAACATAGATCCTGCTAATTTCGTTTAGGTTGATGTTGTGATCGAGAATAAGTTTCGTTAAAGCATTTGCTCCAAAAACTACTGGATCCTGATGAACATCAGGTAAAGTCATTTGAATTAGTCCAAGGCCTTTTTCTAATTTTTCGGGTTCGATATTTCTGGCAGTCGCCAAAGTTTTTATAGGTAAATGTATGTTGGCTACATCAAAAGAAATAGCGTCAATTCCTGTTTTCATTGTCATTTTTTTTGAAGCCGATAAAGGTAAAATTATGCTCTTAAAATTCCCTTGTTTTCATTCAATAAAATTCGGGCTCGCTTTACTTTTGAGGAAAACAGAGCAAAAAGGGGTGAAAAATAACAATTTGGTAATTATATAAAAACTAGGAATTCGTTAAAATCACTTGCGAAAAATTTCTATTTTATTGTTTTTAAATAATTTGCAATAATATCACCGAAAGCTCTTTAAAATCATTATAAATAACAACGAAATGGTTGTAGTTCATGTCTAATTGCTTTATTTTTGTCTAATTTTTTAAAACAAACTACTTTAACACTTATGGCACAATCTGCACTATTGAATGCTTCCATCTTAAAGAAAGTGGCTATGGCCCTTTCGGGAATATTCTTAATCACGTTTTTAGCGCTGCATGTTTCCTTAAATTTTATTTCTATTATTAGTGAAGATGTTTTTAACGAAGCTTCTCACTTTATGGGATACAATCCGCTGATTCAATATGTAATGCAACCTGTTTTGGCAATCGGAGTAATTTTCCATTTCGTAATGGGATTTGTATTGACTGCTCAAAATAGCGCAGCAAGACCAATTGCTTATGCAAAATACAACGGAGCTGCTAATGCTTCATGGACTTCGAGAAACATGATTATCTCAGGCTTAGTTATTTTGGCTTTCTTAGGATTGCATTTCTATGATTTTTGGTTTCCTGAAGTTACTTACAAATATATTGCAGGTACAGCACCGGACGCGACAAGATATTATGGAGAGCTAGTGCATAAGTTTCATGACCCAATCCGCACAGGTATTTATTGTATCTCATTTGTGTTATTAGGATTTCACCTTTGGCACGGATTCAGTTCATCTCTTCAATCCGTTGGGATGCACAATAAGTATTCTCGATTCTTAAGTAAAGTTGGTTATGGATTTGCGGTTGTAGTACCGGCACTTTTCGTTATCATCGCATTATTTCATCATTTCAATAATTAATATCAATTATAATGGCATTAGATTCAAAAATTCCAAATGGTCCAATATCGGACAAATGGACAAATTATAAAGATCATATTAATTTAGTAAACCCTGCTAACAAACGTAATTTAGATATTATTATCGTTGGAACAGGTTTGGCTGGAGGTTCTGCTGCGGCTACTTTGGCTGAGTTAGGATATAACGTAAAAGCTTTCTGTTTTCAGGATTCACCACGTCGTGCGCACTCTATTGCTGCACAAGGGGGTATCAATGCTGCAAAAAATTATAAAGGTGACGGTGACTCTGTTTACAGATTATTTTATGATACTGTAAAAGGAGGTGACTACCGTGCACGTGAGGCAAACGTTCACCGTTTGGCTGAAGTTTCGGCTAATATTATCGACCAGTGTGTGGCTCAAGGGGTGCCATTGGCTCGTGAATATGGTGGATTATTGGATAACCGTTCTTTTGGAGGAACTTTGGTTTCCCGTACTTTTTACGCACAAGGACAAACCGGACAACAATTATTGTTAGGAGCTTATTCTGCAATGAACCGTCAGATTGGTCGTGGAAAAGTAAAAATGTACAACCGTCACGAAATGCTTGACATTGTAATCGTTGACGGAAAAGCGAGAGGTATTATCGCTCGTAACCTTATCACAGGAGAAATTGAAAGACACTCTGCTCATGCGGTAGTAGTAGGTTCAGGAGGATACGGAAACGTATTTTTCCTTTCAACTAATGCTATGGGAAGTAACGCAACAGCAGCTTGGAAAATACATAAAAAAGGAGCGTTTTTCGCGAATCCTTGTTACACACAAATTCACCCAACTTGTATTCCGGTTTCAGGAGATCACCAGTCAAAATTGACTTTGATGTCTGAATCGTTACGTAATGACGGTCGTATTTGGGTTCCTGCAAAATTAGAAGATGCGAAAGCAATTCGTGAAGGAAAGAAAAAAGCAACTGATTTATCTGAAGACGAAAGAGATTATTTCTTGGAAAGAAGATATCCTGCTTTTGGTAACTTAGTACCTCGTGACGTTGCGTCTCGTGCTGCAAAAGAAAGATGTGATGCCGGTTTTGGTGTGAACAAAACAGGAGAAGCGGTTTACTTAGATTTCGCCGCTGCTATTAAACGTTACGGTGCTGAGGCTGCTCACGTAAAAGGATTGAATGAAAATGACAGTGCTTTAGTAACTAAGTTAGGAACGGATATCGTAAAAAGTAAGTACGGAAACTTATTCCAGATGTACTTGAAAATTGTTGACGAAGATCCTTATGTAACGCCAATGATGATTTACCCTGCGGTTCACTACACTATGGGTGGTACCTGGGTTGATTATAACTTAATGACTACCATTCCGGGATGTTTCTCAATCGGAGAGTCTAACTTCTCTGATCACGGAGCAAACAGACTTGGAGCTTCTGCCTTAATGCAAGGTTTAGCAGATGGTTATTTCGTATTACCTTATACTATCGGGGATTATTTGGCTCCGGATATTAAAATGGGACCTATCTCTACAGATTTACCAGAATTCGTAGAAGCAGAAAAAGGAGTAAAAGATCAAATCGAGAAATTTATCAATAATAAAGGAACTCATTCTGTAGATTATTTCCATAAGAAATTAGGGAAAATCATGTGGGATAAAGTGGGTATGGCTCGTAATGCTAAAGGTTTAGCCGAAGCTATCGAAGAAATTGCCGCTTTACGTGAAGAGTTTTATAAAGACGTAAAAGTACCTGGAAGTGCTAACGAATTTAACCAGGAATTAGAAAAAGCGACTCGTGTTGCCGATTTCTTAGAATTGGGAGAGTTGTTCGCAAAAGATGCTTTACACCGTAACGAATCTTGTGGAGGTCACTTCCGTGAAGAGTATCAAACAGAAGAAGGTGAAGCACTTCGTGATGATGAGAACTTTGCATACGTTGCAGCTTGGGAATACAAAGGAAAACCAAGTGACGCAGTATTACACAAAGAACCTCTGGTTTACGAAAACATCAAATTAGTACAACGTAGTTATAAATAGGGTTTAGTCCAAAGTCCTAAGTCCAAAGTCTTAAAGTATTAAGCTTTCGATTTTTGACTTTATGACTTTAGACTTTAAGACTTTTAAACTTATAGAAAATGAAACTTACATTAAAAATATGGCGTCAGAAAAACGCCCAAGATAAAGGAGGGATTGTTGAATATCCTATTGACGGAATTGAACCGGATATGTCTTTCCTTGAAATGCTTGACGTTCTTAACGAACAATTGATCAATAAAGGAGACGAACCGGTAGCATTTGACCACGATTGTCGCGAAGGAATTTGCGGAATGTGTTCTTTGTTTATCAACGGAGAAGCACATGGACCAGACAGAGGAGTTACTACTTGTCAGTTGCACATGCGTATGTTCAAAGATGGTGATACGATTTTTATCGAGCCATTTAGAGCAAAAGCTTTCCCTGTAATTAAAGATTTAGTAGTTGATAGAAGTTCTTTTGACAGAATTCAACATGCGGGAGGATTTATCTCTGTAAATACTTCAGGAAATACAATTGATGCAAATACAATTCCAATCAACAAAGACGATGCAGATAAATCTTTTGATGCTGCAGCTTGTATTGGTTGTGGAGCTTGTGTGGCAACTTGTAAAAACTCATCAGCAATGTTGTTCGTTTCTGCAAAAGTATCTCAATACGCTTTATTACCGCAAGGTAAAGTTGAAGCAGTTGACCGTGTTTTAAATATGGTTCACCAAATGGATGCAGAAGGTTTTGGTAACTGTACAAATACCGGAGCTTGTGAGGTAGAATGTCCTAAAGGAATCTCTCTTGAAAATATCGCACGTATGAACCGTGAGTATTTAGCAGCAAGCTTGAAAGGATAATTTTAAACGTATCTTTTTAGTTGTAAAAAAAAAGCATCCGCTATGGCGGATGCTTTTTTTTTGTTAGCTCGAGAGGAGCGATAGGTGTTAGATTGTAAATAGATATCGCTCCTCTGGAGCTTTTTTTATAGGTCTTGTTGAAGTTTTATAAATAGAGTACCCCGTTGGGGTTTTACTGTTGCTTTTTTACGAATTTTTGTTCCATCAAAGGAGTTGTTATTTTGGGTTATCTCTTTTGTGCTTTTACTCGTAATAGAATTGCGAAGCGCTGATTTCCTGTTTTTCTTTTCCTTCGGGTTGGATAAAACAATTTAAAGTAGTTCCGCCAATCTGGTCAAAATAACTGATATTGAATTTGTGGAAACCTTTTTCGAGTTTCACGACTCCGTAGGCTTCGTTGAGCCAATGTATTCCATCGTTATTCACGATCAGTTCATTGTCAATAAAAAGCTTCGATCCGTCGTCTGAGAGCGTTGAAAAGGTATAATTTGCAGTTTCCGGAATGTAGATATATCCGTCGAATTTTAAGCCAATATAACGCTCTTTTTTCGTTTTCCATTTTTCGCTGCTTATGGTGCCTTCAAAAATTCCCGAGTTCACTGGTTTTACTAATTCTAAATCCTGAACCTGCTGAAATAAGGTTCCGACAAAATACTCGTATTTCAAACCTTGTTTGGTTGGTTTTACAGCTAATGCAGGTTTTAAATCAGGATTTCGGAGTATAATTTTGTTGATTGAACTTTTTCTTCCGCTTGGGCTAATCTGAACGGTTTTTACGGTTCTGAATTCTCCTTTTGGAACGTGTATCGCGACAGGTTTGGTATAAAGTTCTGCCGTTTCATCCGGATTATAGCCGTCGATGGTATAGAAAATTTGTCCATTTTTAATAGTGGGTTGGAGATTCAAAAGATATTCTGATGTAATGACAGCAGTTTCATTTGCTCCAAACGGTGTTGGTACTTTGTATAATCTTTTCTGTAGTTCCAGTTTTTCTAAATGATGCGGCATGCGATTCAGAACAAAATTATCGTAATTTTTATTTTGTGGGGCTGTCCAGGCTATCTCTGCTAAAGCAAACATTCGGGGATAAAGCTGATAATTTAGTTTGGCCGGACTCGTTAAATATTCCGACCATAAATTGGACTGTACGCCCATGATGTATTTTTGTTCGTCAATCGTTAAACTGTCAACTGGAGTCGGGTTGTAGTTGTACATTTTTTCGACTGTGACTAATCTTCCCACCGTTAAAGGTTCATTTGGAGAATACGCCTGATTGTAATCCAGATACAAAATGTGCTCCGGATTCATGATGACAAAATGCTTTTGTTTGGCTGCGGCAATTCCGCCCGATTCTCCGCGCCAGGACATTACTGCTGCATTTGGAGTCAGGCCGCCTTCGAGCATTTCGTCCCAACCGAGAATTTGTCTTCCATTGTTGTTCAGGAATTTTTCGATTCTGGTGGTAAGATAAGTTTGTAATTCGTGTTCGTTTTTCAATCCTAATTCTTTGATCTTTTTTTGACAGTTTGGACATTCTTTCCATCTGGCTTTTGGGCATTCGTCACCACCAATGTGAATGTATTTGCTAGGGAATAACGCCATGACTTCGGTTAAGACATCTTCCAGAAAAGTAAAGGTTTCTTCTTTTCCGGCACAGAAGATATCTTCAAACACTCCCCAGTATTCAATAACTTTATAAAGGCGATCCGGAAAACAGGATAAATTTGGATAAGCGGTAACGGCTGCAGTGGCATGTCCCGGCATTTCGATTTCGGGGATTACATTGACATAATGTTCTTCAGCAAATTTTACCACGTCCTTGATTTCTTCCTGAGTATAAAAGCCTCCGTAAGGATTTCCGTCAAAAAAATAAGGGAATCTCTCGAACTTATTTCCTACGAGAGTCTGGGCTCTTTTCGAGCCTACTTCGGTTAGCTTCGGGTATTTTTTGATTTCAATTCTCCAGCCCTGATCGTCCGTTAAATGCCAATGGAAATTATTTAATTTATAACTGGACATCTGAGCGATAAAATCTTTTATAACATCAACAGAAAAAAAGTGACGGCAAACGTCTAAATGCAGGCCTCGGTAATCGTATCTCGGTTCATCCTCTATCGTCACACAAGGAAGTTTTATTTCCTGACTTTTAGGTTTGTTCGGAAGCATTTGCAATAAACTCTGAACTGCATAAAACAATCCTTCTTCACTTCCGGTAACGGTTATTTTTTTAGGAGTGATTGCAATTTTATATCCTTCTTTTTTTAGAGAGGAAGCAGGATTTTGTGTTAGGAATAAAACATCGATAGTGCTTTTTTTCTTTGAGGTGTTAGCATTTATAGCAGACTCCAACAGCTTTGCTGTTTTTTGTTCTTTAACACTGAATTTATTTTTCTCAAAAAGCACTTTAATTTGCCCATTTAAACGAATACTGTCTCCGGTGGCTTTGTAGAAATTAGGAGCCGGAATGATCGAATTATTATTTAAGGAAGTCTGGGCACTTCCAAAAGAATAACAAAATAGTAAAAGAATAAAAATATTTTTTCGCATGATTACTTTTTGGGTTTGTTAAACAAATGTAAGGTTTGTTGGGTGATTTGCATTTTTTTTGCAAATGCTATTTGTGTTTAAAAGTCTTTATAATAGATGAATTAACGTTATTATTACACTGTATTCTAATTTGTTTCGCAATAATATTGCATTAATTGTTTACATTTGCTTTACTAAAATTGAACATGCATGAATAATGATAATGAAGTGGTTAATTACACCAAGGAAGAACGTAAAAATCTTATTTTAAAAGAGATTAACCTGCACACTCGTGTAAGTTTTGAAACCCTTTCGGCTAAATTATTTGTTTCAGAAGATACTGTGAGACGAGATATTAATGAACTTGAATCAGAGTCCTTATTGATTAAAGTGAAAGGTGGTGCGATGACAAAAGCCTATCACCATTCTTCTTCCAATCAAACTTATGCAGGAGAAGCAAAACAAACCATTGCACAGAAAACTTTAGGTTTACTTCGTGATGGTATGGTTTTATTACTTGGTGGTGGAACAACCATCAGAGAGTTTATCCGATTGATTCCCGACACTTTAAACCTGACGATTTTTACCGTTACCGTTTTATCGGCGGTTGAACTTCTGGACAAACCCAATGTTAAAATTATCATGATTGGCGGCAGCATTTCGTCGTACAGCCAAATGTGTGTGAGCGGTGATGTTTACAATCAGCTGGCAAATATTAAAGTCGATTTGTTAATATTAGGAACCAATGCCTTAGACATCGAAGGCGGCTTTTCAGATTCGGACTGGGAAACAGTTCAGGTCAAAAAAGCGATGATTCAGGCTTCTGAAAAAACAGCCATTCTTACGATTTCTGAAAAACTGGATACAGTTCTAAAAATGAAAATTGCCAACTTATCCGAGGTTGATTACGTGGTGACGGAAGTAGACCCCGATCACGAAAAACTACAGTCGTATAAGAAGGCAGTTCCCAGTTTAGTTTTTGTTTAATCCCAGTTTTTTAGTAAAAAGTTGATCCAGTTTTGATGAAAAATTTTATTTAAATCTTCATCTGAATAGCCATGATTTTTAAAGATCAGAACTAGTTTCTGCAAATCGGCAATAGTGTTTAAATCGTACGGAGATTGCTCTGTACCAAAAGCACCATCAAGATCAGAACCTACTCCTATATGATTGGCATTTCCGGCCAATTGACAGATGTGATCCATGTGTCTGAAAACAGTTTCAAGATTGCAGTTAGTTCCCTGTGGGGTTGAAACTCCTCTTTCCCAATTCGGAACGAGCATCCAAGCGTCTAAAGCTCCTCCAATAACGGCTCCTCGTGAAATCAAAGCCTTGATCATTTCGTCGCTGTATTGCCGGTTGTGATCTACCAGACTTCGGCAATTGTTGTGGCTTGCCCAGACTGGTCCGTTGTAGTGGTCTAATGCCTGCCAGAAAGCATCATCACATAAATGAGTGGCATCCAGAATAATGTTCAGACGTTCCATTTCTTTGAGTAAATCAATTCCGTTTTGCTGCATTTTTCCGGTGGCATCTGTTCCGTTTGCGTATCGGCCAGGACCGTAATGTGCGGGTCCGATAGCACGTAATCCGTATTGATGTGCTTTTTCCAAGTAAGAAATATCGATAATAGAATCGGCACCTTCTAAACTTAAAATATAACCAATCGGTTTTTTATCATTTGGCGTTCCGTCATTCCATAAATCAATCTGTTTCAGTAGTGATTTTTTGTCTGTAATAGGAGTTATTTCTCCGGCTTCTTCCATGGCTTTGTACCAGGCGAGCTGCCCTTGTGTTTGTGCCCATGCCTGCTCAGGAGAGTTCCAGCCGGGAATAAGACTGTCGGGTTTTACAAATCGTGCAATTTGAGTGGCAACTACAATTCCGATATTCCCTTTTCGCAAATCAGGAAAAGAAACAGTGGCACGTTCACGATCGGGTTTGTCTGTCATGCCTTTTTCTAAATGGCGTAAAGTGGCAACATCGTTTCGTAGGTCTCTGTTCCATTCCATCGCATTCATGCTAAGGTCTAAATGGGCATCTATTATAAACATAGTATTTTAAGGTTCTAAGGTTCTGAGGTTTTCTACAAGGTCTATGGTCTTTTTCCTTTTCTCTATTCTCTTGGTTCTATTTTCTTCACTAGATATTAATTTTCCGATTTCTCGCAACCACAAGCCACTGATCACAAATCTGCTGTTCGCTATTGACTACCTGAACGGAATCGTATAATGCGCAAGTGGGACAAACGTGGTAGGGCTGCGCATAAATAGTATCACCAATCGCATAGTTGTTTTTACCGCGATTTTCGATGACCAGATGCTCTTCAGAATGTGAAATTGGGATCAGGTCGTTGTCATTTAAAATGACCAGTCTTTTATCGATAGGATTTTCAGAAGCGACCGCTTTGTACCCAATGTCGATACAAAAAGTAGTATCGGTTGGTTTTGAGATGATGGTTCCAACGATTGCTAAAGCAGGTTCGAAATGTTGCTCCGGTAAGTTAATTTGATAGTTGGAATCCCAGAAGACAAAAGTTCCCGGACTGCATTCTACATTTTTCTGCGTGGCATAAAAAGGAAAGGTGTTAGATCCTCCTGCTACAATTTTTAATTCATAACCCAGTTTTTTCTGTATAGTTTCAATTTCTTCGTTGATGCTAAAGAAGATATTTGAGGCAACCGAATTTCGATGTTCAACATCTCCTTTCAGATGACCATCATACAGGTGAATACCTGCAAAATGAATATTTTTGAGTTTGATGATTTCATCAATCAGGGCTTCCCAGTTTTTAGAAATTGAAATTCCGGTTCTGTTCATTCCGGAGTTCAGATCCAGGTAAAGGGTAAGTTTTAGGTTGTTTTTATGTGCCGCGATATCCAGTGCTTTTGCCGATTCGTAATTGTCAACAATGGTCGAAAAAGCGGTAGCAGGATATTTTTTAAGTAAGGAAATCCATCGCTCTTTTTTATTGCCTACAGGCTGATAGGCGAGAAGCACGTCTTCAATTTCGTGTATGGCAGCAAGTTCTGCTTCGGCAATTGTGGCGCATTTAACTTTGTTGATATTATAGGTTTTAAACAAGTCCAGAATCTCCCCAATTTTATGGGTTTTGATGTGTGGTCTTAATTTTTGAGTATCACCGTTCACAGATTCTATCAAACGTTCAATGTTGGTCTGAATGCGATCTTCGTAAACGGCCAAAAATGGGGTATCTACACGGATTTCGGAGCTAATTTTCCACCAATTGTTTTGCATAACTTAGTTTCTTGTTTTTTTGACAACTTCAATTAAATTCTGAAAAGCCTTAAGTGACTGCTCATAACTTAAATCAAGCATCATTTCTTTTGTGAATAAATTAGAACCAATTCCAACGCAAACTACTCCTGATTTGAACCATGATTTCAGGTTGCTTTCTTCTAAGGTTACTCCGCCGGTTGGCATTATTTTTAAGTTTGGGAAAGGGGCTCTGATGGCTTTTACATATCCGGGACCACCAATTTTATCGGCCGGAAAAAGTTTTACAATTTCAGCACCTAATTTATTGGCATGAAGTATTTCATTTAAGGTCGCGGCTCCGGGAATCCAGTAAATGTTGTTTTTGAAACAATAGTTCCCAATTTCCGGATCAGTATGTGGACAAACAATGCAATCTGCTCCTAACTGATGAAAGGTTTCGGCATCCTGAACGCTTAATATAGATCCAACGGCTATCTTAACCTCTAAATTATTTGCTTTTTTAAAATGGATCATTTGGCTAAAAACTTCTTTAGCATCAGTTGCACGAGCGGCAAACTCGATAATTTTTATGCCAGCATCAGCCGCCGATTGCAAGACTATTTGGGCTGTTTCAATGTTGATTTGTGTCACTAACGGAAGTACACCTTGCGTTTTTAATATGCTGTACATGTTTTTGTTTTATCTGTTAATTCTGTTACTTGAGCCATTTTTAATAAAATGATTTACTTCGTCAGGAGTGCTTATGGCAAAATCTCCGTGAATACTTTGTTTGATGACGCCGCAGGCAGTTGCCCACTCGATACAATCCTGACCGGATAATTTATGAGTCAGTCCGTATAATAATCCTGCGTTGAAGGCATCTCCGGAACCTATTTGGTCTGTTACGACCTGTATTTTGTGTTCGGGTGTTTGATAGAAATTGCCTTCATGAAGCAATAACCCTTTGTATAAATGCGCCGGTCCGTCAGACTTTCTGAAACTCATGGCGAGTGTTTGCAGAAAAGGCATTTTTACTTTTAACAATTCGTATGTTTTTTGAAAACGGTCGGCATCAGATTCTCGTGCGTCAGTTTTGATTCCGAAATAAATTTCAATCGCATCTAAATCGGCAACCGTAATGGTGCTGTATTGAAGTAAATCAGGCATGACTTCTGACGGATGTTTTCCGTATTGCCATAATTTGGAGCGATAGTTAAAGTCAGAAGAAATAGGTAGTCCTTTTTGATGTGCCGCGAGAATGGCTTCTTTACAGACCAGAGAGGCTTCATGCGAAACTCCCGGACTTATTCCGGACCAATGAAAATGGGTTACATCGGCCAAAGCTAAATCCCAGTTAATCTGATCTTTTTGTATGGTCGCAAAGGACGAATTGCTTCGGTCGTAAATGACTTGCGACTGTCGGATCTGATTTCCGGCCTCGACAAAGTATAAACCTAAACGGTCTCCACCGTAAACACATTTCGAGGTGTTTACTTTGTATTTCTGAAGTTCGTTTACAGCCAATTGTGCTAAGTCGTTTTGAGGTAATCGGGTAATGTAGTCGGTGGGTATTCCGAGTTGGGAAAGTAAAACACAAACATTTGCTTCGGCACCGCCCACGTAAATTTTTATTTCGTTGGCTTGTGTAAATCGATTTCCGTTGGCAACATTCATCCGGAGTAATAATTCACCGAAAGTTGCGATTTTTGTTTGTGAGGTATTTGTATTCATGTTTTTTGTTTTTTTGCCACTCCCGATAGTTGTCGGGATTATATTGATTTATAAACTTAGCGATTATTTTTTTAACACATAGAAGCATAGTTTTTGAAACCTTGTAATAGGCGTTTCACTTGCATTAATACACACAGCTATGTGCGAAAACGAGTTTTTTTGTTATTCTCAATGAAGTAAAAAAATCTATGTTTCTATGTGTTTAATTCTTTCGCCACGAATTTCACTAATTTTCGCAAATCAGTGCGTGAAAAATTAATTCGTGCTAATTCGTGAAATTCGTTGCAAACAAAAAAATCAATTTAATCATTAAAATCTGTGACATAACTTTTTAATATAATTCGAAAACGGCTTCTACTTCAACGGGAATATTGTCCGGTAAAGAGCCCATTCCTACGGCGCTTCGTACTCCAATTCCGTTTTCGGGTCCCCATACTTCGGCAAATAATTCACTGCAGCCGTTTATAACGTATGGATGTCTTAAGAACTCGCCATTGCAGTTTACCATTCCGAGTACTTTTATAACTTTTTTTACTTTGTTCAGGCTTCCAAAATTGGTTACAATTGTAGAAAGCATGGTTAATCCGACTTGCCTTGCGGCTAATTTTCCTTCTTCGATGTCCATGTCATCACCAATTCGGCCAATGATTAAGGATTTGTCGTCTCTTACAGGCCCGTGACCTGAAAGGTATAAATATTTACCATCAACTAAATAGGGCTTGTATATTCCTAGAGGCTGAGGCGCCGGAGGAAGGGACAATCCAAGGGTTTCAAATTTTTCTTGTGGTAATAAATTCATGATATTAATGTATTATAGTGTTTAAAATAAAAATGAAAATGATTCCTAAAACGGATACTAAGGATTCCATAACGGTCCATGATTTGAAAGTATCTTTCAGGCTGATGTTAAAATATTCTTTGAACATCCAAAAGCTTGGGTCGTTTACGTGAGAGCACATTAAACTTCCTGCTCCAACAGACAGTACTAATAGGTTAGGGTCAAGTCCGGCAGTTTGCAATAAAGGCAATAGAACCGTGGCGGTCATTAGTCCGGCCGCTGTTGCTGAACCTACGCAAACACGAATGATCGCTGCCATCATCCATGCCAATAAATAAGGATGAATGTTGATTTGTGTTAAAGCTGTAACGATGGTTTCGTTTACACCGCTTACAATCATGACTTCTTTCAGACCGCCGGCCCCTCCAACAATTAAAACGATTAAGGCAACATCTTTGATCGCAACGGCATAGTCCTCCATTACTGAGGTAATGCTGCGGTTCATTCTGATGCCTAAAGTGTAAGTACAGATCAGTAAAGAGATCAGCATAATCATGCTTGGTTCTCCAATTGTTTTGCAGATATCAGCCAGAGTTTCATTTTTAGAAATCATAGGTGCTATCGAAGTCACTGTTAATCCAAAAACCGGAAATAAAGCAGAGAACAGACTCAATGAAAAGCTTGGAAGTTTGCCTTCGTTTGCAACTTCTTCAACGTTTAAGATTTCGTGATCCGATTCGGTTTTGATGTTTTTGAGTAAATTCGAAAACAATAGACCTGCAATAAAAATGGTTGGTATGGCGATGATAATTCCATAAACTAAAACGAGTCCAAGATCGGCATTAAAAATACTGCTTAAAGCCATTGGAGACGGATGTGGGGGTAAGAAACCGTGTGCTACTGAAAGCGACGCCAGCATTGGAATACCCAGATATACTTTTGACAGCTTAAATTGATGGGCTACTGAGAAGATTAAGGGTACTAACAAAACAAAACCAACACTATAAAATAGAGGTATCCCAACAATAAATCCGGTAATCATTAAGCCAAGGCGAACGTATTTTTTACCCGTCCATCCCATAACCGTTTTGGCAATAACATTGGCGGCGCCTGATGAAACGGTAAGTTTACCAATACAGGTTCCGAAAACAATAATCAGCGTAATAGATCCTAACATTTCGCCCAAACCTTTTTGTACAGTTTGTGATAAAGTATTTATTGGCAGGCCTAAAAAAAGGCCTGCTAGTAAAGCTGTTATGATAAAGGCAATAAACGGATTGATTTTAAACCAGGCGATCTGGACGATTAGAAACGCAATGCATGCCGTAAGAATTAAAATGCTCATTTATCTGTTGTATTAGTAACTCCGCAGAGTGTAATTCGTAAAAAATTGATTTAACACATAGAAACATAGATTTTTTTACTTCATAAAAGAATAACAAAAAAAGTTAGCTTTTAAAACATAGTCCCGATGCATCGGGATATGTGTAAATGCAAGTGAAACATCTTTTTAGGATTGCAGGATCTATGTCTCTATGTGTTTAAATTAATTATAGCAATGGATTTTTATTGTTTATCCCACCAGATTCTTGTAGTAAAAGTATCAGGTCCTTGTTGTTTAACCGCTTCTGCTAAGTTAGTTGTATTTACTGAATATTCACTGGTTGGATATCTAAGACGCCTTGGTATTGTGCCATTTGTTACATTTCCAGGGAAATTTACGGGAGTTAAAACAGGGTATCCGGTTCTTCTCCAATTGGCATAAATTTCCTGTTCGTCCACAAATAAAGCTACATAAACCTGGGTATGAATTTGATTCATTTTGGCTTCAAAAGTCCCTGTTGCGTTATAAGGATTAGCCGTTAAATAAGGAGTTGCATCTGTAATGGCGTAGGATGTTCCATAAATTCCCATATTTAGGAAAGATGCTTTCACTCCTTTTTCATATAAGTCCTTATCAGTTTCGGCGGTGTACCATCCTCTTGCAGCAGCTTCGGCCAGATATAAATTAGTTTCGGCATTGCTTATTAATACCAGCGGAGCATCGAATCTTAAAATGGTATTTTGATTTGGCTCAGAATAAGTGGCTTGCTCTAATGGTGCTAATGCTGTTGTGGTTCCATTTGGGAAACCTTTCTGCACGGCCGGGTTAGTATTTTGTATAGTTCCTTGCCAAACTCCGGCGTAAACACTGATTCGCGGGTCAGCAGTAGTTTTTAATAAGTCAATGAAAGTTTTGGCTAGTTTGCCTCCCTCAGTATTAGCTTGACCGTATGATCCGCTTGCATAATCTCCGGTTCTTGAGTCAAAAGCAACGGGGTTTCTGTTGAAGTTATTTGGGCCGTCGGTATAGTTCATGATGGCATTGTCTGCTCCATTAACGATTACTCCGCCTGCAATGGCTTTGGTAACCCAGGTTTTTGATAAAGCGGGATCCGCTTTAGTTAAACGCAAGCCTAAGCGAAGCATTAGGGAGTAAGAGAATTTCTTCCATTTGGCAACATTTCCGTTATAGATAAAATCAGCAGTACCGAAACTCGGTTTCGCTGGATCCAGTGCAGTCGCAGCTTCATCAAGCTCTTTTAATAAATCTTTATAGATGAATTCCTGCGAGTCATATTTTGGAAGAAGTAGATTTGTAGTGTATGCCTGTACTGCTTGAGAGTAGGGAATACTTCCGTACAAATCTGTAATTTTATGATATAAAAAAACTTTCCAGATTCGGGCGATATTAAGTTTGTTGCTGTCGTTCGGCGTATCTTTTACGGCATTAATTACGATTTCAGTTTCATTTAATGCTGTTGGGTATGCCTGATTAAAGTAACCGGAATAGTATTTTTCTCCATCTAAGTATTTATCACCCACTCCGGAGACTTCTTTGTAAGTAGCATAATGTTGCAGCATTCCGCCACATTCAAGCATGTTAGTGAAAAAATAATTATTAGCTAGGCCGTCAATTTGAGCTCTGCTGAAAATAAAATTAGGATTTGGTTTTTCAACGGCATTGGGATTAGTGTTAATTTCTTCAAAATCTTTGGTGCACGCTGTCATGCAACCCAACAGTATGCCTGAAATGTATAATAGGGTTATCTTTTTCATGTCTTTTAGTTTAAAAATTAGGGATAGGGGGTGTTTAAAATTTAACATTTAAATTTAAACCGAAACTTCTGGTTCTCGGAACTCCAAATTGTTCTATACCCTGAGCATTTCCGGCACTAAATACAGATTCCGGGTCTACGTTTGGAGTCTTTTTGTAAAGAATGAATAAGTTTCTTGCTATGAAAGAAATGGATATACTTTGAAGTTTTGATAAACTGCTTATTTTTTCAATAGGGAATTGATATCCAATAATAACTTGTCTTAGTTTTATAAAGCTTGCGTCGTAGACAAATTCTGATGAAATGTTTTTTAGACCATCATAATAATTTCTAAGGTCTTTAGGAGCAATTACCATATCTACCGGATTTCCTTTAGTATCAACACCCTTAATTGGTAAGCCGTTTTCACGACCTTCAAGTGTTAATTTGGTTAATCCCATACGGGTTCCATATAAATCAGTTCCGGAGTATAAACTACCACCAAATTTACCGTCGATCAGGAAGCTTAAAGATATGTTTTTGTATTTAAATTCATTATTAAGTCCTGCTGTCCAAGGATGAACACCCTGTCCCAGCTCCTGAAGCGGACCTCTTGCTACGGTTGCGGTATTGCCACTTACATTGTAAACAGTATTTCCGTTTGCATCTTTAAGCGGTTTATACCCTTTAATAGTGCTGTAAGGGCGTCCTACGTCACTCGTAATAAGGGCATAATCGTTTACAGAAATTGCCATCGTAATCGAGTTTAATTGATCTGTAAGTGCTTCAACGGTATTTTTGTTATAGGCTCCGTTAATACTTGCGTCCCAGGAGAAATTACTATTGTTTATGATTTTACTGCTAATTAATAATTCGACTCCTTTATTTCTCATTTTTCCAATGTTTAGCAAAGCCGTATTTGCACCTGATGCATTTGAAATGGTCGTTTGCACAATGTCATTTGTGGTAGCACGGTTGTACCAGGCAAAGTCAACATTCAAACGATTGTTAAAGAAGCCCATATCGGTTCCAATTTCAAAGGTTGTTGAAGTTAAGGGGCTTAATGTAGGATTTGGTACTCTTGTTCCTGTAGGGACTTGTACATGTTGGTTTTTGTGTCCTCCCTGAACCATTGAATACGATCGATTTAGGGCGTATGGATCTGGTGTAGCACCTCCAACCTGGGCCCATGAAGATCTCAGTTTTGTAAATGAAATCCACTCCGGCATTTTTACAATATCAGAAAGAATGATACTTGTTCCTATGGAGGGGTAGAACACTTTATTGTTTTCTTTAGATAGGGTTGAAAACCAATCCTGACGTCCTGTAACGTTTAGGAAAATTACATTTTTGTAATCCAGATCTGCGGAAGCATAAACAGAGTTTGTTTTTGTTTTTCCATAAGGATAAGTATACGATAAAGTAGTAAAATTGGTTGGAGCGAAAAAATCATCAAGGACAAAATTTGAACCCTCAAGGCTTACTTCATCGCGTAAGGTTGTACGGGAGTTTACTCCAAGTAATGCATTCAGAGAAAAATCTTTATACAAGTTCTTTTTGGTATAGTTTAGTATAGCTTCTGAGTTCAGGTTTGACAGCTTTACGCGGGAACCTTGTGCGTATCCAATTGGATTGTTTAAGCTTGTCTTTGGAATGTATCCAAAGTAATCGTAATCTGTGTAATCCTGTCCAATTCTTCCCTGAAGAAATAGTTCGGGTGTAAAGTTTAATTTTACGTTTAACATTCCAAGGAAACGATTTTTAGTGTCCCTGTTTTTGATTTTATTGATGGTGAAGTAAGGGTTTGTTGCAACCGGAACAGGATTCCATGCTATTTCTTTACCGTTTTCGTCATAACCAGGTGAAAGATTTCTAATGTCTAAAGTGTTAGCAAGCAGATAGGTGGCCCAGTTCGGGTTGGCTTCTGCATCGGAAACCGTAATTCTGTTGTTTGATTTCTCTATATTGTATTGTGCGACTACATCAAATTTTAACCAATTGGTTAAGTTTACATTGCTGGCAATGTTGACACTTTTACGGTTGAAATCAGAATTTGGTACAATAGACTGGTTGTCTGTATTAGAGAAGGAAAGACGTCCTGAGGCTTTTTCGTTTCCTCCTGAAAGTGCGATCGAATTGATAAATGTTGTTCCGGTTTCGTAGAAGTTTTTGATGTTGTTTTTTTGAGCAACATAAGGTCTTTTTACTCCGTCAAATTGAATAACATCAGTTCCGTCTATTTTTGCTCCCCACGACCAGCGACCAAATTCTATAGCTTTTTCTTTCGTTAATGGTTTTTGTCCTGCATCTCCGGCTCCGTACTCGTACTGCCAGTCCGGGATCACAGCCGGGGTTTCAAAAGTATAAGAGGAATTGAGTTCTACACCGATACCCTTTTGTGCGCCTCCTCTTTTGGTTTGAATAAGAATTACACCATTGGCAGCATTTGCTCCATAAAGAGCAGCTGCAGTTCCTCCTTTTAATACCGTGATGCTTTTAATGTCATCGGGATTGATAACTGAGGTACCGTCACCTCTATCGACGTTCATTCTTGGTGAGCCTGCTCCGTTTCCGGTTCCAGGCAGATTGAGTTGTGTATTGTCAATTGGTAAGTCGTTTACCACATACATGGGCTGGTTGTTTCCGTTTAGGGAACCATTTCCACGAATGATCACCCTGGTTGATCCGTTTGCGCCTGTTGCAGAGCTGCTTACGTTTACCCCGGCAATTTTACCTACTAAAGCGTTTGTGATATTGGTTTCTTTTGCCTTGGTGAATTCAGTTCCTTTTAATTCGGTAACAGCATAGGCAACTGCTTTGTTACTTTTTTTAACCCCTAATGCGGTTACTAATACCTGCTCCAGTACATTTTCGGCAGGTTTTAAACTTATTACTACATCTGTGACCTTATCTAGTTTATACTCTAAAGTTCCATAGCCCATGTAAGAAATGATGATGTGAGTTTCATTTTCCGGAACATTTAGTTTAAATTTTCCTGTTTCATCGGTTATAGTAGCTGTTTTCGAATTGCTTTTAGCATAAATAGTAGCTCCGGCAATTGGCATTCCATCGTCCTGACCAATGACCTGGCCCGAAATTTCAATCTGACTGCTTTTTTGTTCAAAGAGGTGCGTTTTAATTGCAGTCTCTTTTGCATTTACTGAGAAGATTACTCCCCCAATAAATACTAATGAAATTAGCTTTGCTTTCATAATACTTTGGTTTTCATGTTTTATTTTGGTTTTTATTGGCGATCAAATATATAGATAATTTTTATTCATTTGCATTTTTTTTGCATAAAGTGCATTTTTTTTGCAATATTTTTTTCTGAAGTGTTTTTATAATCCAAAAGAAATGAGGTTTCTAAAGGTGTTCTGAGAAAATTTTGCAGAATGAGTTTTTAGGGAAAGAATTCGTTTTAATCTTAAAATTCGTATTTTTAGAAGGGTATGAACGGGTGATTTTGCTTGTTTTTGATCGGAAAAGCCTAAAAAAATACCATTCATAATTCAATATAAATTACGAATGGTATTAGGATCAACATGAAAGGAGTGGTGTTGGGTTAGGGTTTAGCGGTTTAATCTACATCCCACCAAACTTTAGCCAGCCAGCTGTTGTTGTTGTATTTGGCACTGGCGGCCAAAAAGTTTTCTCGGTTGTTGGTCGATTCTTCCACCGGATAGGGTATTCTTGTAGGCATAATACCTCGGGTTTCAGAGTCTGCACGAGTAATTTTTATCATCACGGGGAAGTTTGTTCTTCTGTAATTGCTATAAGCTTCCATTCCGTTTAAGAATAAAGTGAGCCATTGTTGTGTGGCAATTTCTTCCAATTCTTTTCCAGGGGTAAGACTTTTAGTAGCAAGAAAAGAAGTAATAGCATTGTTGTTGATAATGCTGGCGTCTTTAAAAATAACCCATTGTCTGATACCGGCTTCGATTCCTTTTTTGTAATAATCTTTTGTGTCGCCCGGGTGGAGTCCTCTGAAAGAAGCTTCTGCCAGAAGTAATTGTGTTTCTGAATAAGTAAGATGCAGATATGGGGCACTGTTTTCGTATAAATAAGGTTGAATGGTTGATAAAGCGTCACTATCAGGTTTGTGGTCCCATCTGTAATCATTCGGATTAATGCCTTCGTAAACGCCTTTCGGATTTACTCTGAACCATATGTTTTTTCTTGGATCATCTTTTAGGATATTTAATATTGTGATGGTAGGATGATCGTATACGCCTCCGGAACCCTTTAAGGCTTGAGAAAGTCCGTTTCCATTGTTAAAAGCACCAACTGTTTCCGGAAGGGTGGAGTCGTGTTTCATGTAGCAGTTGTCGTCGTTGCTTGTAAAGATGCCATTGGTAACCGCTTTTTTGATTTGTTCTTTCGCTAATGCCGGGTCTACTTTTGAAATTCTCATAGCAATGCGTAATCGTAAGGAATTGATCATTTTTTTCCACTTCGAGACATTGCCTTCGTAAAAGAGATCTCCTTTTATTGCATCAGTTCCAGATTGTAATTGACTTTGTGCTTCGTCTAGTACTTTAAAAAAATCGGTATAAATGTCTTTCTGACTGTCGTATTTCGGATAGAAAATTTTCTGCAAATCGCCAAAGCCTGCTTCAGAATAGGGAACATCTCCATACAAATCGGTTAAGCGTTGATATACCATAACTTTCAGTGTTTTTGCAACAGCATTTAAGTTGGTGTATTCTGGTTTTCCTTTTGTTCTTTCCAGAACATCTGTTAAGTTTCGCACGATTCCGCCTCCATAGTTTGAAAACCAAAGAGCGTCTTGATATTCTCTGTTAGAAATATAAAAAGAGCCATAGTTGGCGACGCTCCATGATCCGCCAAGATGTTGAATAAAACCTTCTCCATATATAAGGTTGGCTCTCCATTGCTCAAACCAGCCACCGGATAAACCGGCTTGTATTCCGGTTATCTGAGTGTAAGGTTCAATGGTTTGAAAGCCTTCAGGGTTGGTGTTTGTTTCTCTGAAAAGTTCATCGTCAGCACAGTTAGTTACGGTAAGCATTAGAAGCAAGCCTAGCGCATATTTTGTTAGTTGTAATATATGTTTTTTCATTTCGATGCAGTTAAAAGATTAGAATGATAATTGTAGGTTAAAGCCGTAAGACCTTCTGTAAGGTAAAGAGCCGTATTCGAAACCTTGTCCATTACCGCTTGTGTAAGTTGATTCCGGATCAATGTTTGGGACTTTAGAGTAAATAGTCCATAAATTTCGGGCAATAACAGAGAATTTAAATCTTTCAAACCCGGTACCTTTTAACCATTTTTTTGGAAAATCATAACCTATAGAGAGTTCTCTTAGTTTAACATAAGAGGCATCATAAATAAAGGGTTCCGGTGTGGTATCGTCTCCATATAAGCTTCTCCAGTAAGTTTGCGGATTCACCGGTGTGGTGTTGTCTTTGTATCCGGTTACATTACCGTTAGTGTCTCTAACTTCATTTACACCGTCTACAATAAGTCCCGCACCAGGTTGTAATTTAGCGATATCTGCTGGTGTTTTTCCGGAGGCGATCTGCTGCGCAAACCACGCATTAAATTCATCTCTTCCGTCAAGAGTTCTGCTGGACAGTCCTGCAGCAGCAGCGTTAGCGTTAGTCATGGAGTATAGTTTGCCTCCAAATTTCATGTCAAGATTGGCTCTAAGACTAATTCCTTTGTAGGAGAACTCATTGGTAACCCCTCCAACCCAATCAGGTGCCGCTTTTCCAAAGCTTTCCAAAGTTGATGTCAACAGAGGATTTCCGTTTGCTCCTATAAGAATTTGTCCATCAGGAGATCTTTGGAATTTTTTACCGTAAATCTCTGTAGTACTTTGTCCGACTTTTGCAACAATTTGAGCTCCGGCCCATCTTGCATTCGAGATCACTTGTAGGTCGGTTTTGTCTGTTAGCTCGATTAATTTGTTGTCATTTTTAGCAAAATTGAAGGTGATGTCCCAATTAAAGCCATCTGGTTTTCTGAAAATTCCGGCGGTTATTAAGGCTTCAAAACCTTTGTTTTCAACCGTACCCGCGTTTGCATTAACGCCAACAAAACCGGAAGCTTGTGAGGTGTTTAATACAATCAGTTGATTTTTTGTTCTGGTGTAGTAATACGATAAATCAACTTGTAAGCGATTTTTAAAGAATCCTAAATCAATTCCGGCTTCGTAGCTGGTGGTAAGTTCTGGTTTTAGGTTGTTGTTTGGAATAATATTATTGTTAATCGAACCGATAGGGTTTCCTAACAAAGGTTTGGCTTGTATGTTGTAATTTAATAAAGTGGCGTATGGAGCTTCCAGTGCTTTTGCGGTAGTTGCCCAGGAGGCTCTGATCTTTCCAAAAGTTAACACGTCATTCTTAATGTCCAATCCATCAGTAAAAATAAAACTGGAAGATACAGACGGATAAAAATAGGAATAGTTATTATTATCAAGAGAGGTTATGGCTGAGGCCAGAGTTGAGTTCCAGTCGTTACGTCCCGTAAAATCAAGGAATAAATAGTTTTTGTAATTGGCTCTCACGTAGGTGTATAAAGAGCGTACTAATATTTCATCATTTGTTTTCGGACTTAAGACTGAGGATAGAAAGTTAGATTGTTTGTTTACTCCATTAAAAAACATGTCCGAAAGAGCTACCCCCGAAACAATTCTTTGGGTGTTTCTTTGGTTAGCACCAACGCCCACTGACAGATTAAAATCGCCGAACGATTTCTGAGCATTTAATAAGGCTTCGGCGTTGTATTCCTGAAAGGTTGTACTGCTGTTGATTAAAGATCCATTCTGCCTTGCAGTCCAGGTGGTTCCTTCGTTGACAAAATCAGAACTTTCAAATGTAAATCGATCAATTCCTGCTCTTCCGGTAGCGCTTAGCCAATCGGTAAAGGCATAGGTTGCGCTGAAATTCCCTAATATTCGGTGTTTTTCGGTTACATTTTTGTTTTCGTCTAATACAAAGTAAGGATTTAATTTATTTGGGTCGGAGTTCCATTGATAGTAGTTGCCGTTTGGATCTTCATAATTTTTTAACCAGGCTTGATTGAAGTTTGGTGCGAGTGAGGTTACTGTCAATCCAAGATTGCCGGCATCGTCTGAAAGGGCGGGTCTGTTGTTGGTGTTTTCTGTAATGTAATTGAATTTGGCATCTAATGTCAGTTTTTTGATTTGAGAATTGACACCTAATGTGAATGTATTTCGTTTAAGACCGGTTTTAGGAACGATATCTGTAGCATCAATATTGGAATAGTTTAATCTGAAGGTGGTATTATCTCCACCGCCTGAAAGACTAATGCTGTTGTTTACGGTTACGGCTGTTCTGAAAAAATCTTTAAAGTTGTTTTTCATGTATTCGTAAGGTTTGTAGGATCCGTCAAAGATTCGAACTGAAGTGTTGCCGGGAGATCCGAATCGTGGACCCCAGGCGCTGGTAGTAGCATTTCGTCCATTTGCGATTTCATCAGTATTTGGCAGTGTTCCATTTGTTCCTGTGCCATATTCTTTTTGGTAGTCTTTGTATCTTGAATTGATTTGGTCAAAAGTAGTAGTGCTGTTCCAATCGACTTTCAAAGAGTTTCTTTTTCCTTTTTTGGTAGTAATAACAATGACACCATTGGCGCCACGTTCTCCGTAAAGAGCACTGGCAGCTCCTCCTTTTAGCACAGAAATATTTTCAATGTCATCTGTATTTATACTGGACAATCCATCTCCATTGTCTCTTCCTTCGGAGTATCTGGCCGATTTATTGTCTGTTATGCTTCCAAGTCCGGTGTTTCCCAAGGTAACTCCGTCTACAACATAAAGGGGTTGGTTGTCTCCGCTTATAGATCGGTTCCCTCTTATTACAATTCTGGAACTGCCTCCAATACCTCCTGTGGTTTGAGAAATGTTAACACCTGCTACCTTTCCGTACAAAGATTGGGCAACACTTATTGTGGGATTGTCCGCCAGATCTTTTCCTTTTACGTCCTGAAAAGAATAGCCCAGTTCTTTTCTTTCTCTTTTTAGACCTAATGCAGTAACTACCACACCGGAAAGGGCTGTTGCTGCGGCTTCTTTTAGTTTTATGTTGAGGTTGTTAGAATTGCCTACAAGGATATTTTGAGGTTCTAATCCTAAAAAAGAGATCGTCAGTGTTTTTCCTTCTTGTACGTCGATAGAGAATTTACCGTCAAAATCGGTTGTAGTACCTCTTTTTTCTTCTTTTATGCTTATGGATGCTCCCGGTATCGAGATGCCATTAGTGTCGGTCACTGTTCCTTTGATGGTTTTTACTTGCGCCTGGGTGACCTGCAGCGCAAAAAAGAACATAAATAATAAAATAGTTTGTTTCATTCTTTGGGTTTTTAGTTAGTTGAGGTTTATTGATTGATTGTTTTTTTGTTTCACTGGTGAGGTGAAAGAGTTTCTTAATTCGTTTCCTGAAGACGAATTATTAGAAATAGAATCCTGTTGCTTTTACTACAGTTGTGGTCTTTACTGTAGCTTTAGTATTACGCTTTAAAGAATAAGGAATCTGCTTGTGGTATTTTAGCGTTTTGCTTTTTTATTGCAAATGATTCGTGACTATTTGTAAGAATCATTGTTGGCGGTGTGCCCTTTAAAAGTGGGTGTTTTTTCATAATTAAGTGTTTTTTAAGGTGTTGTGTTTTTTAATCAGCGATCAAATATATATAAATTATATTCATTGTTAGCAATATTTTCGCATAAATTGTGCAAGATTTTTGCATAATTTTTTCAGATAATGTTTTTTTATTATGAAAAATCCGATATTTACTGGGTTTGTAGCTCTTTGTAGGAGGGTTTGTGAAACTCAAATCGTATTTAGACTTTTTGTTTTAAAAAAAAGGTATTTTTACCATATGAAAATCGCACTTATACAATCCAATCTTTACTGGGAGAATGCTTTAGAGAACAGAAAGCAATTCGAATCCAAAATCAATACAATCGATACTGACGTTAATCTGATCGTGCTGCCGGAGATGTTTTCAACGGGATTTACCATGAATGCCGCCGCAGTTGCCGAAACAATGCAGGGAGAGACTATCTCCTGGATACAGTCTTTGGCGAAACAAAAAAAAGCAGCTATTGTGGGAAGTCTTGTTATTGTGGAGAACGAGAAGTATTACAATCGAATGGTATTTGTTTTTCCGTCAGGTGAAATTCAATATTACAACAAGCGTCATTTGTTTTCGCTTGCAGGAGAAGATCAGTTTTATACCAAAGGAGATGAAAAAGTAATTGTGAATTATTTGGATTGGAAGATTTGCCTGCAGGTTTGTTATGATTTGAGATTTCCCGTTTTTGCCCGAAATGTAGAGAACTACGATTTACTACTGTATGTCGCCAACTGGCCTAAAGTAAGAACTAACGCCTGGGATGCTTTGCTTAAGGCTCGCGCGATCGAGAATCTAAGTTATGTAATTGGGGTGAACAGAGTAGGGCTGGATGCCAATAATTTTGAACATATTGGGCATTCGCAAGCGGTTGATTTTTTAGGAAATTATATTCTCGAACCACAGGAAACGGAAGATGTTTTTGTGGTGGAACTGGATAAGAACACTATGTTAGAAACCCGAAAAAAACTTGATTTTTTAAGTGATAAAGATGTGTTTAGAATCGATCTTTGATTCTAATTCGAAAGCTTATTTTTGAGGTTCTTCTAAGACGATAATTTCGGTTTCAGGATTTTTGGCGCGGACAGTAATTTTTTGGTACGCCCATACTGTTCCTTTTTTGAAGGCAGAAATGTTTAATTTGCCTTTTCTTTTGGCTCCGTTGACTCTTACCGATAAGTTGACGGTATTATGATGGTTGGAATACCTAACGTTTCCTTCCAGAATAGCCAGTTTGTCGATGGGTTCAATTGTGCCGATATTTTCAAGTATGCTTGGATTTTTATTCGCTTTTTCAATTGCTTTTTCAAAAAGCAGCTCGTCTGAATAAGCTTTGGCGATATCGGTGATGCCTTCGGGAGAGGTTGAAGCGGCCAAAAATCCAATTAAAAACAGACATAGGAAGATGGAAGGTAAAAACCATTTCCAGTTTCTTTTGAACCAGTTTTCTTTTTCAATCCAATCGTTTTCCATAGCGCTACGCTCAGCTATTAAAATTTAAAAGGCTTTCCTTTTTTTCTCCTCGTCTTTTTTCTTTTTTTCTGCCTGTTTTTTCTCTACTTCAGGATTGAACGGGACGCTTAAATCAATAGCCTGATCGACATCCCAATTGGTGCGGACATCTACAGCAGTTTGGTAATAAAAGACTTCTTCAGCGTACTTTTTATTCAGGAAATCTCCGGAGTCATAAATTTTGTTTTTATTGTCGTCGTAGATTATTCGAATCGTAAATTTATCAGGGACTAATAAATTGAATTCCATTTTAGTCTTGCCTTCAGAGTAATCACTGGCGTATACAACATCCCCTTTTGCGTTAGTTGCTTCAACAATAATGGGGAAACGTTTTACATTTTTTAGGTTCAGAACCAGGTTTCCATAATCGGCAGGTTCTTTTGTGCTTAGTTTAATGGCCAGAGTGTCATTGGATTTTTCGTAAAAATCAGTTAGTGCGCCCGGGAAAAATGTTATGCTGTATTTTTCGACAGGCTCTTTTTTGAAATCAACATAGAGTTTTTGCTCAAATTCATCGTATTCTGTCGTAAAATCTACAGCAGTCGAATCTTTGTTAACCAGTCTGATTTTGGATTTGTCAAATTTTACCAGCGGAGTAGCCGATTCTAAGGTAAATCGATCACGGAAATTGATGGTCCCGTTTTGAACAGCGGTTATGTTTAAAGTGTCTTTCTTTTGGTCTTTAATCTTTACACTAAATCTTTTGTTGTATTTTTCTTTACTAACCTCCACTGCTAGAGAATCTGCTTTAGCTTTTAGGGGTTTATACCAAATTTGCAGGGAATCTTTTTTCGGAAATGCGGTAACAATGGTTTCCATGGTTTCGTTCCCGTGTTTCAGGACCACTTTAGGTTTCGAAAGTTTAAAGTTTTGTTTGCCTTCATAAGGAAGGTACAGTCTGTTTCCTGAGGCTTGTACAGGTTTTACAGCTTTAAATGGAAGTACCTCCTTAAACAATTCCAATTCAAAAACAGTGTCGTTCGGAACGGTAATATAGTGTTTGATAAAACCGATTTTATCATCTTTAGGGTTGTATCTGTTGTTGTTTCCTTTGTCTTTCAGGGCCATCAGCAGGTATTTTCCGGCCTTTAAATTTTCTAGTTTGAAAGTACGTAAACTGTCTAGTGTATTGGTGATGTAGCGTGGGCTTTGCTTGTAAATTAAGGAATCTTTATAGGTGTCGTTTACTTCATAAAGCATTACCGAAACAAAATTATCTACATTTTTCTCATAAGCATCTTTAATTTGTCCGCTTATCGAAAGCGAATCAATAGAAGAACCTGTTGAAAAGACATATTTGAATTGGTTTATCGAGTTTCCTTCGTTGTTGTCTGCTATACTTTGTCCGAAGTTAAAACTGTAGGTAGTGTTCGGCTGTAAAGTGTCCTTTATTTTAATAGTAATCACTTTACTCGCTGTGGTAGGTAAAATCAATGGCTCATGTTTCATTGGAGGTGAAATAATAAGCTGTTTGTTGAGGTTTTTAAGTTTTACATACTCGTCAAATCCCAGAATAATTTCGTTGCCTTTAAAATTAGTGCTGAAATTTTTAGGCGAGCTGTATTTCAATACCGGTGCCAGTGTGTCTTTTAGTCCGCCGGTAATGCTGCCGCGTTTGGCACAGCTTAACATAAAAAAGACCAGTAAAAATGCAATATATCTAAAGTTGTTTTTCAACATAACGGTTTCTGAATTTGATTGCACAAAATAACAATTATATTTGCTTTAATTGAAACTTTTTAGCCATTTATTAGGATTTACAGCTTTCGCTGACGGTTCTTTTTTTTAAATTTCAAAACTATAACAGCATATAATTTCTTACTTTTGGGTTAAAATATAATTTTTCCTAAGTTTTGATCAAAAGATTTTTTATTGGTTTCCTGATTCTTTTTCTGATTTCCTGTAGTAAGAATGAAAAGCCGGTTGTTGCTTTTTATTACTGGAAAACCATTCTGAAATTATCTGAAACGGAGAAGCTTGCTTTGAAGGACAATCAAGTCACTAAACTTTATGTTAGGTATTTTGATATTGGGCAGCAACCCGAGACCCAACAGCCCATTCCGCTTAGTCCGATTCGTTTTCAGGATGCCGTAACTAAGTTCGAAATTGTACCCGTAGTATTTATTCAAAACAAAGTCATGTTGTCTTCTCCCCTTGATGTGGAGGATCTGGCACAGAAAACAGTTCGTTTGATTGAAGAAATCAGCACGAAGAACAAAATTACATCTCAGGAAATTCAGATCGATTGCGACTGGACCCTTAAAAGTAAAGACAACTATCTTAAATTTATGGAGAGTGTTAAAAAGCTTTCCGGAAAAAAACTCTCTGCAACAATTCGCTTGCATCAGGTGAAATATTTTAAGAAAACTAAAATTCCGAACGTAGATTCCGGAGTTTTGATGTACTACAACATGGGGTCAATTGCTCCTGATTCCTTAAATTCGATATACGATCAGAAAATTGCAGAACGCTATTTAAAAAGCCTGAAAAAGTATCCGATGCATCTTGATTTTGCCTTGCCGATATATTCGTGGGGAATTCATATCCGAAACCAAAAAGTGATTGGTTTACGTTCTAAAATGAATGTAGCGGAACTCAAAAAAGATCCCAATTTTCAACAACTAAGCGGAATCTTTTTTAAAGCAAAAAAATCTAATTATAAGAATGGCGTTTTTTATGAAGAAAATGACCTCTTAAAAATGGAGGCCATTTCGGCAGCAGATTTAAAACAAATGGCGGAAGAACTGAGCGAGAATACCGCACAGCAGCCCAAAGAAATTATATTTTACGATTTAGACGAATTCAATTTAAAAAACTATGAAAAGAATATTTTTGAACAAGTTATTTCTTGTTTCTAGTGCGGTTTTACTTTTTGCATACGGAGTAATTTATGCCTGTGCAGATGGCGATTGGGATTATTTTGGATCGTACAGTTCTAATTTTACTCCCGAAACTTTTGCAGACAATTCGTATAGACCGCTTTTCCTGTCGGGTGGAATTTTCTACGGAATTGGTTTTGATACCGAGCACAATTCCCGTTTCAATAAAGATATTAAGTCCGATTGGGGAACCTATCTTAAAGGGAAAATCGATACCACTACCGTAAATTATTTTTTAATTGGAGATGAAAAACCGGATTATTACTCGGAGAATAAAAGTGCGATAAAAAACAAGGAAGAGATCAAAGATCTTCATGTGTATTATAAAAGCAAAAAGGAAAATAAATCCTCTTTGAAGTGGGGGAAAAAGATTTCGCTGAAGGATGGTAAAGTGAAAAGCTTTGTCGAGTTTTTGTATCTGGCACAAAAAATAGAAACCGTTTCTATCAACAGAGATTATTGGAGTTACGATCCGGTGGTGGCCAAAACGTTCAACGATGCCAAAATGATTCAGTCTATCGAGAATGTGTACAATACGACTTCGGATCCTTTCCTGAAAAACAGATATTGGTTTTTGACCATGAAAGCTCGTTTTTACAGCAACAACAAACAAAAAGCCGTTGATTTTTTTAATAAAACAGAAAAATCGGTTCCTAAAAATGTGCTGTATTACCGTGGACTTTCCTACGTGGCAGGAGTGAATCACAAGCAAAATAAATATGCAGCTTCAAACTATTTGTACGCACAGGTTTTTGATAAATGCCCGGAATTGAGAACCGTTACGGCTTATTGTTTTAGTCCAAAAAATGAAACCGACTGGAATAAAGCATTGACGATGGCTAAAAATAATAAAGAAAAAGCAGCGCTTTGGGCTGTTCGTGGGTATTACAAAGACGAAAAAAAGTCCATTGAAAAGATCTATGAATTAGATCCTAAAAGCGAACATTTGAATTATCTGGCAACACGATTAGTGAACAGACAAGAGGAAGCGATAAACAATTCGTTTCAGAAGGATGGAGGAGAAAATCAGCCTATGAAGAAACTTAGTGTGGCTGAAAACAAAACCGAAAATCAGGTGAAGGTGGATCAAAAAACATTGGATTTAATCGCTAAAATTTCGGCAGCAGGAAATACAGACCGACCTTATTTATGGGATTTGTCTCTGGGGTATTTACAGACTTTAAAAGGTGATTATGCCAATGCAGATAAGAATTTTGATAAGGCGGTAAAAACGCTTCCTAAAACAGAACTGGCAGGAATGCAATTGCGTTTGCTTCGTTTTGTAAATAATTTGAGCAAAATAGATAAACTTACGGATAAAAATGAAAAAACAATCCTCGCCGATTTAAACTGGTTGTATTTTGAACTTCCAAAGAATTACAAAGGGCAGGAATTCCGTTATCAGAATGCTTCTTCCTGGAGCAGAAGTTATTTGTCAACGCTTTACAGAGAAAAGGGGAATCCGGTAATGGCCGAAATTTATGGCGAATCGCGCTACAGTTATTGGAACGATGGAAATTCATTTTACGACAATGAAAAAGTTTTATTAGACATGAAAGCTTTCTTGTCTAAATCCAATAAATCTGAAATTGAAAGTATCGGAGCAGGAATTTATAGTTTGAAGCTAAAAGATATCAATAATTTTCAGGCGGTTGAGGCAACCTTTAAAAACAAGATTCCTGAGGCTATTGAGTACATGAAACAAACCGATTCGGTTCAATACAGCAAGTTTTTAGGGAATCCGTTTAACGGAAATATAAAAGACTGTCACGACTGCGATCACACGGCGTATCAAAAAAGAAAATATACTTTTATGGATTTCCTGACTACCATAAAGGAAATGCAGGGTAAACTGGCTCAAAAAGAAGACGTGTACACGAATAGCTTATTGTTGGGTAATGCCTTTTATAATATTACCCATTTCGGAAACGGAAGAACTTTTTATGAAATCACGATTATAGGTTACGGCTCAAGTCCGTATTCGTTCAGAGATTCAATGAAGCGAATGATAACCAATTGTGATC
Source organism: Flavobacterium sp. UGB4466 (assembly GCF_903469665.1). GTDB lineage: Bacteria > Bacteroidota > Bacteroidia > Flavobacteriales > Flavobacteriaceae > Flavobacterium > Flavobacterium lipolyticum. The sequence goes on from NZ_CAGKLC010000001.1 coordinate 172,576, forward strand.
TTCCTAAAATGTACTATCAAAAAGCGTTGGAAGCGGCCACAACAAAAGAGCAAAAAGCAAAATGTATTTATATGCTGGCCAAATGCGAACGAAACGAATATTACAATAATAAGTACAACAACCTTAAAAACTGGTGGGAAGCTGACGATGATAAGATTAATTTTATTGCCTGGAGCGGTTTTAAAGCGCTGCAGAAAGACTATTCGGATACGAAATATTATCAGGATGTTATTGCCGAATGCGGTTACTTTAATACGTATGTAAATCAATAATTGAAATTAAAATTTAGAGGTTATGGTAAATAAAATTGAGCATATCGGAATTGCCGTGAAGAATATGGAGGACGCCAATGTGCTGTTCGAAAAATTATTGGGCGTTCCGTCCTATAAAATGGAGTTGGTAGAAAGCGAAGGGGTTTTAACCTCGTTCTTTCAAACCGGAACCAATAAGATTGAACTTTTGGTGGCGACGAATCCCGAAAGCCCAATTGCAAAGTTTTTGGAGAAAAAGGGAGAAGGAATCCATCATATTGCTTTTGATGTTGAAGACATTCATGCCGAAATCGCCCGTTTGAAAAACGAAGGTTTCGTGCTGATTAATGACGTTCCTAAAAAGGGAGCCGATAATAAATTAGTGGTTTTTTTACATCCAAAGAACACAAATGGTGTTTTGGTAGAGCTTTGTCAGGAAATTAAATAAAAATTTTTCTTTTTAGGATTCGAAATAAGCAGTTGAAAATCAATTGTGTTTTAGGAAACACAGGGTGTTGTTTGAAATTAAATGCAAATCATCTCCCAAAATATTTGGAGTGAATGAAAAATAGTAGTAATATTGCATCCTCAAACCGGTCCTATAGCTCAGCTGGTTAGAGCACCTGACTCATAATCAGGTGGTCCCTGGTTCGAGCCCAGGTGGGACCACAGAAATTAAAGCCTTTACAGCAATGTAGAGGCTTTTTTTGTTTTTAAACATCGATTGTGTATGGAGGATACGGGTAGGGTGTAGTTAAAATTAATAAATGAAGAGTAGAAAAAGAAGACAAGGGCAGAGTAAAATAGGATCAGGTTCAAAAGTTGGGGATTAAGCAAAAAGATTAGATAATCTGAACAAGAAAAAATCTATATTGCTCACTCC
>NZ_CAGKLC010000002.1 GCF_903469665.1 Flavobacterium sp. UGB4466
TATTGGAACAAAAAATACATTATGTTTTATTTTAATATAGTGTCTTTCTCAGGTAGTTTGGAACCACAAGTTGTAATCATGAAAAAAGAAAAGAAGAAATGGATCGTAGTTAAAGTGATTGGCGATTATGTTTATTACTAGTTTATGGGTTAAATATTGAGTATAAAGCAGTTTTTTTCGTTTTGATTAGGTATATCTCGACATGGCTTGGGTAGGCTTCAAAGAACGAGAAAGCTTTTTTACGAGAATAACTGCAGAAGGAAAAGGAGAACTATATGGTAGTACTTCTCCTGTAGGAACACCATGTAAAAAATAAAAATAATGGAACAGTTTAAAAAAATACTTGTAACAATTTATTTTTTCTTTTTCTTATATGCTAACGCGCAATATGTTAAAAGCTCTGAGCCTATTAATGCATTTTTAGCAACTCAAAAGATAGATAAGGAAAAGAAATATATTTTACAAGCTGATAAGGTTTCAAATAAACAAGCTTTAAGAATTTTTAATGGTGGTGAAGGACCTGATCATGTTGGGGAGCCAAATGTTCCTATAGATTATAAAGACGGTTTGTTTGTAGAAAAACATTGGAAAAAAATGTATGAAAAATACGTGTCTGATACAATAAAAAGATATTGGAGAAAGGAAGATTTTCCTGAGTATGATTTTGTATTAGAAAGTAAAGATGGTTTATTTGGATCGGCATTTCACGATAAATATATGAATAGTAAGATAGAAGATGTTGTAATGGTTTCCGAACCTATGTATTATATGGATAGAAAATATGTAATGTTTTATTACAATGTGGCATCTTTTTTTGGCAGTAATCAGCCAGAAGTTGTCATTATGAAAAAAGAAAAAGAAAAGTGGATTGTAGTTAAAGTGATTGGCGATTATGTTTATTACTAGTTTATAGTTTAAATATTGAATTTAAAACTAGTCGTTTCTTCAGTTCTTATTAAACAGGTCTATCTCGACATGACTTGGGGAGGACTTCAAGGAACTCAAGTATTTAATAAAAATTATCCTCATGATCCTAACGATAAAAAAATTAAAGATCGAGAAAGGATTTTAGCTAGAATTAATACCGAAAAATTGGGATCTCAATATGGTGTAGTTTCTTCTGTAGGTACATCTTGTAAAAAGTAAAACTATGAAACAATTAAAAAAAATATTTGCAGTAATTCCCTTTTTTATTTTATCCTGTACCGGTACACAATATGTAAAAAGTTATGAACCGATTAATGTGTTCCTGGAAAAAGAAATAATAGAAAAAGGAGGAAAATATATTTTGCAAACAGACAAAGCATCTAATGCGATAGTACTACGTATTTTTAATGGGAGTGAAGGATCTGAGCATATAGAAGACCCTCATTATTATATTAACGATGGTTTGTTTGTAGAAAAACATTGGAAAAGAATGTATAAAAGGTATGTCAATGATACGATTAAGAAATACTGGAAGAAAGAAGATTTCCCGAAATATGATTTTATCTTAGAGAATAGTAGAGACTGGCCCAAGCTTCCTTATAAGAGTGCTAAATATTTAGACTATGAAGTTATGATAATTTCTGAACCTATGTATTATAGAAATAAAAGATATATTATGTTTTATTTAAGCACATCATATTTCAGTAGTGGCTCTAGCCCGCAAGTCGTAGTTATGAAAAAAGAAAAAGGAAAATGGATTGTTGATAGAACAATGTGGGAAGAGGTTTTTTATTGATAAATAGATTGGAACTAGAAGATTTCCAAAGCATTTCCCGGCTGACTCTCAGGTGTATCTGGATTTGGCTTTGGAAGGACTTCAAAAAACGAATATATTCCTATAAAGAACGGGAAAGAATTTTCGCGAGAATAACTGCAGAAAGAAGAGGAGAACTATATGGCAGCACTTCTCCTGCAGGAACACCATGTAAAAAATAAAAATAATGGAACAGTTTAAAAAAATACTCATATTATCTATTTCTTTTTTTATTTTATCGTGTGTCAGTACAAAGTATGTAGATAGTTATGAGTCGGTAAATGTATTTTTGAAAACACAGAAGTTAGGCAAAAAAAAATATATTTTGCAAAGTGATAAAGGGAGGAATAAACAAGCATTAAGGATTTTTAACCGTGGAGAAGGGGCAGCTCATATTATAGATTCTTCAGATCCGGTTGACTATACTGATGATTTATTTGTCGAAAAACACTGGAGAAAAATGTATAGAAAATATGCAAATGATACAATAAAGAAATATTGGAAAAAGGAAGATTTCCCTGGGCATAATTTTTTTTTAGAAAAGGGCACTGGTTTAACGTTAAAATATGATATAGGGATTAAATATATGAACAGTGGAATTGAAGATGTTATAGTAATCTCAGAACCCATGTATTATTGGAACAAAAAATACATTATGTTTTATTTTAATATAGTGTCTTTCTCAGGTAGTTTGGAACCACAAGTTGTAATTATGAAAAAGGAAAAAGGGAAATGGATTGTAGTTAAAGTGATTGGGGATTATGTTTATTACTAGTTTATATTGAGATTCTGTGTAAGCACTTTTTTTTGTTTAAATAAGATATATGATAACAGAAGTTTTAAAAAGAATGCCTATTTGTATTATCCTAGCAATATATATCTGGACTTCAATAGCAATATAAACCGAAATGTTCTAACAGAATGTTTCGGTTTTTTTTTATTGTTATATATTGAGTGTGAGTAGAGGGCTTTGTTATTTGGATTTTTGGTTTTTTTGTGAGGAATTTTGGTTAAAAGTTTGTAGTATTAAGAATATTACAGTTAATTTGTTGAAATTATATTCCAAAATTCAAACAAAACCCACTTAGGACTGATGAATAAATACTTTAGTAATCTAGCATTCCATCTTTATGTTTAAGCTGTTGAAAAGAAAGCCCAGAGCTTATTCTAAGATTGAAAATCATATTTTCGGAATAATAACAGAGCTTTTAAAATTGAGCAGTACCGAAATCAATGGGGATGAATTAGGGGGGAAGTATTATTTAAGTAACGAAGAGCAGCATTTTAAAGTGACGGTCTTAGGTAATGATTATGTAATCAGGTTAACCAATACAAGAGATTCTGTTGCTGAAAAGTATGATAAAGCTTTTGTGGATGACGTTTTGAAGGCAATAAAAGAAGAGAAGCATCGCAGAATGGAAGAGGTTTATGATTCTATAACCAATAACATAGAAAAAATGGCTGAGCGACTGCACAACACACTTAGAGAATCTAATGAGCAGGAAAATCAAAAAGTCCGAAAACTGGAAACCAAAGATCGCGAAAGTAAAAAGGTAAATTAGAACCTTCTTTTTTCTGGTTTTAGATCATTTAAATGTGAAGACTTTATTTTTGCAGAATCATTTCTTCGTAAGTCAGGATGGTTTCGTATCCTTTTGAAGTAAAATAAGATCTGGGATCTTCTTTGGAGATTGTCATCACAAAATCTCCACCCCAGGCACCAAGGCTTTTTACAACTCCATTGAAATCCGGAAAAGCGGCTTCTTTGACGGTTTGCATTTCTAGAATATCACTCAAATGAACCTCGTGTTTTTCAGCGGCAAGAGCAAATTCTTTTGCTGTTTTAGCGTTGATAAGAGCGGAGGTAATTTTGTTGTTTTCGGCTATATTTTGCGCTAAATTCTGATTTTTATTGTTGTAATAGGCTTTTATGGCTGCTTTACTATTCTGTTTTTTATTGAGATACACAAAATGAATTTTATCTGTAAAATCCGGGTTAAAAGAGATCGGTTTTACAGCATTATTGTCAATTTGATAGAGTATTGGCGTGTCATTTTGTGCACAGGCAATGTCATAACCACTGCCACCAAAGCTGTTTTTTAATAAAGTAAAGGCATTGACTCTGGTCCATTGTGCAACATTGTTCAATAAAGTTGACGAAGTACCTAATCCCCAGTTTTTAGGAAATGTAAGATGTGTGCTGATCTTGTAACCGTCAGTATCTTTTAGGAAATCCGGGTTCAGAAGATAAGCTTCATGAAGAATTTGAATCAAAGTCGTTTTTACAGTCTCGATTTCTGACTTTGGATTGTCGATGATCTCTGAAAAAGGAATCGAATTCTCAAACCATAGCTGTCCGTCAAAATCATAACTTTTCCAGGTGATTTCCTGGTTTGTGCCATTTTCAACTACCAGATTCTGGCCAAATTTGGTAGGTAAGGCAAAAGCGTCAGCTCCGTCTAAAACAAGGTATTCTCCGGAAATAAGCAATTTTCCGTTACTGTAAAAAGTTGTTTTCATTCTTCAATTATAAATTAAATTCCAATCCCCAAACGTCGTTATAAATTCCAAATACCAATTAACCTTGGAACTTGGAATTTGAAGTTTGGAATTTAAAATTTTTACTTTTTTCTTAGATTTTCAATAAACTCCACCACAGCGCTATGTGATACGGCACTTTTCTTGAAATGAGTTTTAATCAAATGACGTTCTTCTTCAGTTGCTTCAAATTGATTGATAATATTGTTCAGGTGCATCTTCATGTGTCCCTCCTGAATTCCGGTGGTAGTTAAGGAACGTAAGGCAGCAAAGTTTTGTGCGAGACCGGCAACTGCAACGATTTCCATTAATTCTTTTGCAGAAGGTTTTTCAAGAATATCAAAACATAGTTTTACCAGTGGATGCAAAGAAGTCAATCCGCCTACAGTTCCCAGTGCTAAGGGAATTTCAAGCCAGAAGGTGAAAATTCCGTCTTCAATTTTAGCATGAGATAAACTTGAATATTGACCGTTTTTAGAAGCATAAGCGTGAACTCCGGCTTCGACTGCTCTAAAATCATTTCCGGTGGCCAGAATTACAGCGTCAATACCGTTCATAATTCCTTTATTGTGAGTAACAGCTCTGAAGGGTTCTACTTCGGCGATTTGAACCGCCTGTACAAAACGCTCGGCAAACTCCTGCGGATTCGGAATGTGTTTTTCTGTTAAATCTTCGATAGGGCAGGAAACTTCTGCTCTAACAATACAATTTGGTACATAATTAGACAAAATACTCATAATTACTTTTAGAGTCTCATCTTCCGAAAACAGATCAGAATGTTGAAATTCATCTTTTAAGGTAGTAGCAAATTGCTCCAGACAGGAGTTGATGAAATTAGCTCCCATGCTGTCTTTGGTTTCAAAAGTAGCGTGAAGCTGAAAATAATTTTCCAGAAGACTTCTTTTGTCTTTTAGTTTTATGTCTAAAATTCCGCCACCGCGTTGTTGCATATTTTTAGTTATGCTTTGTGTGTCAGTAAATAATGTAGGTTTAATCTGATTGAAAAAAGATTGCAGTTTTTCAGCATCTCCGTTGAAGGTAAAATGGACCTGACCTATTTTTTCGGTAGCCATAACCGTTGCTTTAAAACCGCCTCTGGTCGACCAATATTTTGCTGCTTTTGATGCTGCGGCTACTACCGAACTTTCCTCAATTGCCATCGGAATTGTGGTATATTTTCCGTTGATTAGGAAATTTGGCGCTACTCCTAACGGGATGTAAAGGTTTGTAATGGTGTTTTCGATGAATTCATCGTGCAATTGCTGTAGCTTTTCGTCTGTATTCCAGTAATTTCTTATAATAGAAAGGGCTTCTTCAGGGCTTGAAAAATAGGTATTGGCAATCCAGTTTATTTTTTCTTTTTTGGATAATTTCGAAAATCCGGCAACGGCGTTGTTCATTCTCAGTATTTTAAATAATAAAGTTGCGGCAAAGATACTATTTTAAGACTTTTGTTTGCAATGTATTTGAAAATTGAAAACTACGCAATCGTTATTTTTTTTTACATTTAACAATTAAAAAGGGTATTATGTTCATTTTTTTTATTAAAATTGGGCTCTTTTTTTATATTTAAAATAATTCTAATGAATACAGGTAAAATTACTGTTATATTTTTATTTTTAGTGGCCACTATTTTTGGTCAGCAAAAAATTACTGTCGAGAATATTTATAGCGGAGCATTTCGGGCAAAAGGAATGGATGAACTGCAATCGTTAAAAAATACAGACCAATATACGGTACTAAATGTAGATCAGGCCAGCCGAAGCATGCAGATTGATTTGTACGATTTTGCAACACTAAAAAAAGTAGCCAATTTAATCGATACAAAGAATCATGCAGCTCTTACTGAAGGAATTGACAGTTATACTTTTGATGCCTCAGAGAAAAAGATTTTAATTGCCTGTAATAGCAAACAAATTTTCCGTCACTCGTTTACAGCAGATTACTTCTTATACGATATCACCACAAGAACGTTGAGTAAATTATTTGATTTTCAGATTCAGGAGCCAACTTTCTCTCCCGACGGAACTAAAATCGCATATGCAAAAGAGAATAACTTATATGTGTATGATTTGGCTTCGAAAAAATCAACGGCTGTTACTACTGATGGAAAGAAAAATGCTGTCATCAATGGTATCACGGACTGGGTTTATGAAGAAGAGTTCTCCTTTGTTCGTGCTTTTGACTGGAGTAAAGACAGTAAAAAATTAGCTTACATCCGTTTTGATGAAAGCGCTGTTCCGGAATTCTCGATGTCAATCTTTCAAAAAGATTTGTATCCAACGATTGAAACGTTTAAGTATCCTAAGGCAGGAGAAAAAAACTCAATAGTATCTTTACACATTTATGATGCGGTGAGTAATGCGGGTAAAAAAGTTGATTTAGGAAACTATAATGACTTTTATATTGCAAGATTACAATGGACAAATGATAACAATGTATTATCTGCTCAGGTTTTAAACCGTCATCAGGACAATCTGGATTTACTGTTTGTGGACGGAACTACCGCTGCAACAAAAGTGGTTTTGAATGAAAAAGACAAAGCTTATGTGGATGTTACCGACAATTTGACCTTCTTAAAAGACAATAGCTTTATCTGGACAAGCGAAAAAGACGGGTTTAATCATATTTACTTATATGATAAAAACGGAAAACTTAAGAATCAGGTTACAAAAGGAAACTGGGAAGTAGTGTCTTACTACGGTTTCGATGAAAAAAATAAAACAATTTTCTATCAGTCTACAGAAAATGGTTCAATCAACAGAGATATTTATCGTATTGCTTTAGACGGAAAGAATAAAATTCGTTTGTCTAAAAATACTGGAACAAGTGCGGCAACTTTTAGTCCAAACTTTCAGTTTTTTATCAATACTTTCTCAAGCAGTACTCAGCCTACCACTTATACTTTGAATGAGGCGAAAACAGGAAAAGAAATCCAGGTTATCGAAAACAATCAGGCGCTTTCTGCTAAATTAACAGCTTACAATTTACCGACAAAAGAATTTTTTGTTTTAAAAACAGCTAAAGGCAATGAGCTTAATGCGTGGATTTTAAAACCGAAAGACTTTGATCCTTCAAAAAAATATCCGGTTTTCATGTACCAGTATTCTGGGCCTGGTTCTCAGCAGGTAAACAACGATTGGAACAATTCAGACGACTATTGGTTTGCATCCCTAACACAGCAAGGTTATATTGTGGCTTGTGTTGACGGTAGAGGAACCGGTTTTAAAGGGGCAGATTTCAAAAAAGTTACTCAAAAAGAATTAGGAAAATACGAAGTAGAAGATCAGATTGACGCCGCAAAAGTAATTGGAGCATATCCGTATGTGGATGCTTCAAGAATTGGAATCTTCGGTTGGAGTTATGGCGGATTTATGGCTTCAAACTGTATCTTCCAGGGTAATGATGTTTTTAAAATGGCAATTGCAGTTGCTCCGGTAACCAACTGGCGTTTTTATGACAGCGTTTACACGGAAAGATACATGCAGACTCCGCAGGAAAATGCAAGCGGGTACGATCAGAACTCTCCAATAAATCACGTTGACAAACTAAAAGGGAAGTTTTTACTGATTCACGGATCAGCAGATGATAATGTACACGTACAAAATTCAATGCAAATGATGGAAGCATTGATTCAGGCCAATAAACAATTTGATTCTCAAATTTATCCGGACAAAAATCATGGTATTTACGGAGGAAAAACCAGAATTCAGCTTTACAACAAAATGACTAACTTCATCAAAGAAAATTTATAATTATAAAACAAAACTAAAAACCTTAAATAAATAATAAAGAATATGGGAGAAACTCAGGTAAAAACAGCGCATCCAAAAGGACTTTGGGTATTATTCGGAACGGAGATGTGGGAGCGGTTCAACTTTTATGGAATGCGAGCTTTATTAACTTTATTTCTGGTAAATTCATTGTTGATGAAGGAAGAAGAGGCTTCTTTGATTTACGGAGGTTTTCTTGGACTTTGTTATTTAACACCAATGTTGGGAGGTTTTGTTGCCGATCGTTTCTTAGGAAATAGAAATTGTATCATCTTGGGAGGGTTGCTTATGGCAATCGGACAATTGTTGTTGTTTACCAGTGGAAGTGTTTTTGAAGGTAACAGAGCGTTTGCTACTATTATTATGTACACTGCATTAGGAGTTATCGTATTCGGTAACGGATTCTTCAAGCCAAACATTTCAAGTATGGTAGGAAGTTTGTATCCTAAACAGGAAAAGACAAAATTGGATAGTGCTTTTACTATTTTTTATATGGGTATCAATATTGGTGCTTTTTTAGGACAGTCTATTTGCCCTTTGTTAGGAGATGTTAAAGATGCCGGTGGAGTTAGAGATATTCACGCTTTTAGATGGGGGTTCCTTGCTGCTTCTGCTGCAATGTTTATCGGAACAATTCTTTTTTACTTCCTGAAAAATAAATACGTGGTTTCTCCTGAAGGAAAACCATTAGGAGGTTTACCTTCTAAAAATGACGCCTCTGATTTTGAAGAAGGAGAAGCTCAGAAAGCTGATTTCTCAAATAAAGCTTTACTAGCTGCCGGAATCGCTTTTGTCACTTTAGGGTTCTTTTTCCATTATGTGGTTGGTCAGAACTTGATTTATACTTTGATTTATTCTAGTGGTTTGTCATTGGCGGGATTAATTATTTCGGATACTTCTTTGACTAAAGTAGAGAGAGACAGGATTATTGTAATTTACATCGTTTCTTTCTTTATTATTTTCTTCTGGGCAGCTTTTGAGCAGGCAGGTTCGTCATTGACTTTTATTGCAGACAACCAAACGGATAGAAATTTCTTCGGATGGCAAATGCCTCCGTCAATGGTTCAGATTTTTAACGGACTATTCGTAGTATTATTAGCAGTGCCGTTTAGCGTACTTTGGGATACTTTAAGAGCTAAAGGTAAAGAGCCAATTTCACCGGTAAAATTAGCCGTTGGTTTAGTGGTGATTTCGGTTAGTTTCTTCATGATCGCTACTCAGGTTTCTTATATCGGAACATCAGGGTTGTTATTGGTAAAATGGCTTATTTTATTATATTTCTTAAATACATGTGCTGAATTATGTTTGTCTCCAATTGGTTTGTCATTGGTAGGTAAACTTTCTCCAAAACGTTTTGCTTCGTTATTGTACGGAGTATTCTTCTTGTCAAATGCTTCAGGTTATGCTTTAGGAGGAACTTTAGGTTCAATCTTACCGGCAACCGGAGATAAATTTGCAAAAGCAAAAGAATTAGGAATTGACCTTCAGGCAGTTTTAGACAACAAGATTACACCAACAGCTGAACAATTGGCTCTGTTGGAAAAACATCAGATTAGTGCACATAACCACTTCTTTGCCGGATTCGAAATTCATAACTTATACGAATTCTTCATGGTATTTGTGGTCTTAACTGGTATTGCTGCAATTATTTTATTTGCTTTGACTCCATTTCTGAAAAGAATGATGCATGGTGTTAGATAACATAAATCGTAATCATATATAAAAAATTACCTACAGGTTTAGGCTTGTAGGTAATTTTAATTTTAAAGACTTTATAGTTATGTGGAAAAAACACCCAAAAGCATTGCCATTCCTGTTTCTGTCTGAAATGTGGGAACGTTTTGGTTATTATTTAATGATCGGAATTTTTACTTTATATCTGAAAGATGTAAAGAGCGGTTTTGCCATGACCGAGAAAGAGGCTTCTGATTTATACGGGACCTTTATTGCTTTGGTTTTTCTGACTCCGTTTATTGGCGGACTAATTGCCGATCGATATTTAGGATATAGAAAATCAGTCATTCTTGGCGGAATTTTAATGGGAATCGGTTACTTCTTAATTGGAGTGCATGATTTGACCATGCTTTATATCGCCATGACTTTGATAATTGTTGGGAATGGTTTTTTTAAACCCAATATTTCTACATTATTGGGCAGTTTTTATTCTAAAGAAGAGTATAAAGATAAAAAAGATGAAGGCTACAATATTTTCTATATGGGAATTAATGTTGGAGGTTTTATCTGTAATTTCTTTGGAGCTGCTTTGCAAATCCTTTTGGGATGGCATTGGGCTTTTATGGCTGCCGGTGTCGGAATGTTTATAGGTGTTATTGTGTTTTTGTTAGGTACGAAGCATTATGTGGGGCACGACCAGAAAAAAGGAGTACAGGAAGGTGATATGCCTTTTTATAAAATTATACTGTTTATTTTATTGCCCTCTTTTGTTTTTGGAGCAATTGGCTGGTTGATAAAAGGAGTAGCTTCAGATGCTAATGTGAATAGTTCTATATTTGGTTCAGACAGTACAGACGCTTTTATTTTTGCATGTATTCCAATAGTACTCTTTTATGGATCACTTTATTTTAAAGCAAAAACAGAAGATAAGCGATCAATAGGAGCCTTATTGGCTATTTTTGGAGTAGTGATTTTATTTTGGGCAGTCTTTAAACTTAATGGCTCGGCACTTACTACCTGGGCAGACCGATATACTGACAGAGAAGTAACCGGAACATCCGGTAAGGTGATTGCTAAGCTTAAACTGGCAAAAGAAGTTGAGTATAAAAGGGACTCTACTGAACTATACGATGATCAGTTTCGTTTGCAAAAGGTAAATGGAGTGGTTAAGAAAGAAGTCAATTATCCTTTATATTTTAGAAATGTTGCTCCGGATAAATTACCGGCAGAAGGTGCTAAGGTTCATCTTTGGGCGACAAATTTAAGTCAGTCTATCAACCCGGCCTGGGTGGTTATATTAACTCCTTTGATCGTTGCATTCTTCTCTTTTTTACGAATGCGTAAAAAGGAACCTTCAACACCTACTAAGATTGCTTTCGGTTTGCTGATTTCGGCGCTGTCTGTTTTGGTTATGATAGCTGCTGTAAAAATTGGGAATAACGGAGCAGAGAAAGTCAGTGCCTGGTGGTTAGTCGCGAATTATGGTATCATAACAATTGGTGAATTGTTTTTGAGTCCCATGGGATTATCAGTAGTTTCCAAGTTAAGTCCCGTTAATATCACTTCCTTAATGATGGGAGGCTGGTTCCTGTCGACTTCTATAGGAAATAAATTAAGTGGAGTTTTAGCCAGTATGTGGGATACTTACGATAATAAAGTCAACTTTTTTTGGGTAAATTTTGCGCTGTTAATGTTTGCGACAATATTGATGTTTGCTTTAGTAAAGCAACTTAACAAAGTGATGAAAGAGAGAGGAATTAATTAATTATTTATAAATAAATGGAGCAAAAAATCACTTTAGAAGAAATTCAAAATTTTAAAGGCAATTATCCGAAACAATTATGGTATTTGTTTTTTGTCGAAATGTGGGAGCGTTTTTGCTTTTACGGAATGCGTGGGGTTTTGGTTATTTTTATGGTCGATCAGCTTTTCTTGAAAGAAGATCATGCCAGCGAGCAATATGGTGCTATTCAGGCTTTTGTATATGCCTTTACTTTTATTGGAGGTATTTTTGCCGATAAAGTATTAGGATTTAAAAAATCGTTGTTTTTTGGAGGAATCGTCATGATTCTGGGGAACCTTTTGATTGCTATTGCGCCTCATGATTTCTTTTATTACGGAATTGCTTTTTCTATTATTGGGACAGGTTTTTTTAAGCCCAATGTTTCTTCAATGGTCGGAGAATTGTATCGTGAAGATGATGGTCGAAGAGATGCAGGTTATGGGATGTTTTATGCCGGTATAAATGTTGGCGGACTTTTTGGTGGTGCTTTGTGTGTGTATTTAGGGAAGTTTTATTCTTGGCAATTGTGCTTTTTATCCGCTGCAATTGTAATGTTTTTAGGGTTGATCACCTTTTTATTTACTAAAAAATATTTAGGACCAATTGGTGATTCTCCGTTATTGAATTTAACACCGCAAAAGAGACGAATTCGTGAGATAGCCGTATATGTTGTGTCTATTTTGAGTTTGCCTTTTATTTTTATAATGGTTAAGAATACGAAGTATACGGATTATTTTATGTATACTATTGGTACAGTTGCTGTTTTGTACTTTGCTTATGAATTGTTTAAACTGGGAGATTCTAAATTGCAAAAGAAGCTTTTTGCTGCTTTTCTGTTTGTATTTTTCTATTTCCTGTTCAATTCTATTTACGAACAAAGTGGTGGATCGTTATCGCTTTTTGCAAAAGATAATTTGAATAATAAATTGTTGTTTTTTACAATTGATCCCAACGTTGTGAACAACAGTTCGAATACTTTTTTTGTAGTAGTTTTAAGCCCGCTTATTGGTTTGTTGTGGATATGGTTAGGGAAACGGAAAATTGAACCGAATACTTTAATTAAATTCGGAATTGGGTTTTTATTCCTGGCAGCTTCTTTTTACATCTTCTATCTGACCAAATTCTTTGCCGATGCTAACGGAATTGCTTCATTGAATGTCTTTACGTTTGCTTATCTGATAACCACTATCGGAGAGCTTTGTTTAGGACCAATCGGAATGTCAATCATTACCAAATTATCTCCAAAAAGATTATTCGGAATGATGATGGGGTTGTGGTTCCTGGCAAGTGCTTTTGGACAGTTGGCTGCGGGTAAACTGGGAGCCGAGATTTCCAGATCAAATACCGGCGACACCTTGATTTCTAAATTGCAATCGTATACAGAAGGTTACTATCAACTGGCTATTTATTCGCTAGTTGCGGGCTTGATATTATTAGCAATTTCGCCAATTATTAGAAAATTAATGCAAGAAGTAAAATAGACGACATTTTACGATTCTTTTTTTGTTTAAATTTGTGTGTAAAATAAAAGGATATGAAAAAAATATTTTTAATAACGCTTTTTTTAGCGGGAGCATTTGTAACGCAGGCACAAGAGTTAAAATGGTATACGGATGTTAAAGAAGCGATCACTGTTAGTAATAAAGAGAAAAAACCTCTGTTAATGTTTTTTACCGGAAGTGACTGGTGTGGGTGGTGTATTCGTTTGCAGAATGAGGTTTTAAAAACGGCTGAATTCAAAAAATGGGCTACCGAAAATGTGGTGTTGGTTGAGCTTGATTATCCAAGAAGAACACCTCAGACACCGGAGCTTAAAAATCAGAATAATGAATTACAGCAGGCATTTGGAATTCAGGGATTCCCGACTATTTATTTCACAAGCGCTGAGTCAAAAGACGGGAAAGTGAATTTTAAAGGATTGGGGCAGACAGGATATGTTGCCGGTGGTCCGACCGCCTGGTTAACAGTTGCTGAGGGAATTGTACATCCTAAAAAATCGTAAAGAAAACATTAAATTACAATTATAGTTCAAAAAAACTCCTTGCCTTTTGGTAAGGAGTTTTTTTGTTTCGTAAGAAAAAGTAATAAGTAAACCCGTGCTTATTGTGTATTTTGTAATTTATTTTGGTTAAAAAAACACATAATATATTTTTTGTATTAATAAAAATTGGAAAATTAAAATATTATGTTAATTTCGTCTTAATATTCTAACCAAAAACCAATTTAATATGACCAAAAAAATACTTATCCTACTGTTTTTTTTAGGTTCAATTTTTATGCAGGCGCAGAATTTAGTTTGGAAAACAAATATGACGGATGCTATTGCGCTTAGTAATGAACAGAAAAAACCAATGTTAATTTTATTCACTGCCTCAGGTGTACCGGAAAATCTTCAGAATGAAATTTTTAAAACTCCAGACTTTGCGGTTTGGTCCCGTGACAACGTTATTCTTGTAAAACTTGATTTGTCTGACAGTACAGCTGATGAAAGTGATAGAGAACAAAAGCTCAAATTGAAAAGTGCTTTTGGAGTGGAGGACTTGCCTGAAGTTTGTTTTGCAAGTGCTTCGATTAGAAAAAATAAAACCACATTTAGCGCTTTAGGAAAAATTGCGTATAAACCGGGTGGTGCAAAAGCCTGGATTGCGGAGTCAAATGCAATTTTGCATTCAAGTGAGTAGTAAGATTTAAATTAAGTTTCTTAGTTTAATTTGTAGATTCCCTTTTTGCTCTTGGGCGAGAAGGGATTTTTTTTGAAAGGTTGATCCGGATAATCAATAGTTTTGTCATTTAAAAGGGTATTTTTTTTTATTTTCTTAAAAATCCAATACTTTATTAGTGAATTTAAATTTATGTTACTTTTTTAACTTATTTTATTTGGTTTTTACTTGTTTGGTGAAGATATTGTGTTAATTTAGTCGCATTAACCTGCTTAAAAAACCAATTTAGTATGAACCGAAAACTACTTATTTTATTACTTTTTTTAGGTTCGTTTGGCCTGCATTCGCAAAATTTGATTTGGAAGACAGATATGAATGATGCTATAATGGCGAGTGATTCACAAAAACGGCCCTTATTAATTTTTTTCACTGCTGCCGGAGTTTCGCAGAGATTCCAGAGTGAAATTTTTGTTACACCTGATTTTGCAGTATGGTCACGTGATAATGTCATTTTGGTAAAACTGGATATGTCAGATACAGAAGCATCTGACATGGTAAAAGAGCAAAATGTCAAGTTAAAAAACGCTTTAGGTATTCAGGAACTTCCGCAAGTATGTCTTTTAATGGCTTCTGTTCGAAAAGGCAAAACTACTTTTAATAACTTAGGATTGGTTCCGTACAAACAAGGCGGGGCGAAAGCCTGGATTGCAGATGCAAATTTAATTTTGAATCCGTAAGTCTTGTAGAACAGGACGAACTATTCTGTCTTTTCGGACTAAGTTTGATTAGTTTAAAGAATAAAATCCCTTTTCGGCTGTGGCATGAAAAGGGATGTTTTTTTTACGGCAACTGCTTTTCCAGATTTTTTGAATAGAGTAGGAATTCGATGCATCTGCAATTATAATTTTAGGATGCAGCTCTTGCAGAACACGGTCTAAATTGATTTTCGGGGATTGAATTAACAATAATAGGTCAGGTTGAGAGCTGATTTTATAAACTCCGGAACTGTCAATTACTAAGATCTTTTTTCCATTAAAATAGAGCAGGTTTTTGATGCTGACAGTAGCGCTTAATTGACTAAAATCACTCGACAAATAAGAACTTAGAAGAGTTGCTTTTGAGGATTGAAGTAAAAGAGTATCATTTGAAAACACTTTGATACAACCTCCATTTTTCTGAGAAATTATAGAGTTGTTTTTAGTATGATAAACGATCATTTCACGTTGGGTTCCGGTTTCTCTTTTGGTGTAAATCATAGAAAGCTGAAACGCTATAACTGAAATCAATACAGCGAACGTTGTAGGGTAATTTTTTTTCTTGCCCCAGATTATGGCAGAAATAATTAGAAAGTAAGAGGAGATAAGAAGACAGAAGTTAAAGCTAATGTTTTGGATAACAAACCACTTGAGCGATGCAATGTAATGGATGGTATAATTTAAAAGGAAAATACTTTTTTCAAATAGCTCAGTGAGGACCATTGGAGGAGGACAAAAAACAGCAATAAGCAATACTAGGATCCCGGCAATCATGATGAAAGATAATATAGGGATCATAACAATATTGGTAACGAAAAATAATCCCGGAAACTGGTGAAAATAATACAAGCATAAAGGTAATGTGCCTATTTGGGCAGCAAAAGAAACAGTTAGTGCGTTCCAAAGGAATTTTGAGATTTTAAGCTTTGGAGACCAGATACTGTTTAAGAGAGGTTGTAGCCAAAGAATGAAAAACAAAGCAAAATAACTTAACTGAAAACCAACATCAAACAAAAAGTAAGGCTCGAAGAGCAGAATTAAAAACAAAGAGACAAGTAAAGTATGATACGTACTTCCTGTTCTTCTTAGATGGCTGCCAATAGCAAGAAAAGAAAACATGACAACAGAACGAAGTACCGACGGAGATAATCCTGAGATTACGGCAAAAAGTGCGAGAGACAGCAGTATTGAAATCAATTTTAATAAAGAGCCCTTTCGTGTGTTGGGAACAGGTTTTAAAATAAAACTAATGAACAGCATGATAAAACCAACATGAAGACCGGAAACCGACAGAATATGTGTAGCTCCTGAGAACTGATAATCCTGAATCAAATCATTTGAAATTTCTTGTCGCTGTCCCAATATAAGAGCAAGTGCAACGTTCATTTCCGTTTGACGAAAACCTGTTTTTTTCAGATTATTATAAATTCTGGAGTGTAAACGTCCGCAGTAATACCAGATGTCTTTTTGAAGTTTTTTATTAACCGCGATTTCTTTTTTATTGAGATACAACTGACCATAAATCTGTTTATCTGAAAGGTATTTTTGGTAGTCAAACTGATTTGGGTTTTTATTCGGACTAGTACGTTGTAAAATGGTTTTGACTTTTATTATGTTTCCAATAATAATTGGATTTTCAGCACTGTCCTTTTCTATATTTACAAGAATTTTTCCGGAGTAATTCCTATTGTTAATTTTCTTTACCTGCACATAGTAGCGGTCGCTGTATGCGTTGCTTTTTAGTTTTTCGCATACCACAAAAGTTATCGTTTGCGGAGAGCCAAAAACTTCTTTACAATGACTGTAGTTGGATTCTTGCAGCGATTCTGTATGAAGTAAAAGCGTTGCAATGCCAATAAGGAAAGAAATGAAAGAGATGCTTATTCCAAAATAGATACTTCGCTTATTGTTTTTTTGAAGAGAAGAGTAAACAAGTAAAAAAGTAAGAAAACCAAGAACAAAAACAGAAGTTGTTACCGTGAATTTTGATGGATAATAATAAGCAGCCAAAATGCCACAGCTAAACCAAATGGTAATTTTAGTTAAAGGAAAATCTAATACTTTCATAAGTCAAAAGTATTAAATTTGTAAGAAAAAGAACATGTATGTTGTTTGATTATTCTACTACCCTGTTGATTTGAGCAAATGAATTTTGATAATAGGGTTCTTTAGTGGATGAAATAATAACTCCTTTTGAGGTAGAAGAATGGACAAATTTGATCTCATCTGATTTTACTTCTACAATCAGTCCAACATGATTAATCTGTTTGCTCCTGTTTGTTCTGAAGAAAATTAGATCTCCTTTTTGGGCGTCATTAAATTTAATAATTCTTCCCACCTTAGCCTGCTCAAAAGAGTTTCGGGGTAGTTTTATATTTTCCGACTGAAAAGTGGTAAACACTAATCCGGAGCAGTCATAGCCACTTTTTGTGGTGCCTCCGGCTTTGTATCGCACCCCAATATTGTCTGTAGCGTGTTTGATTAAATGTGTAACCGTATAGCTGTTTTCCCGCTTTGATTCTTTGTTGCCCACCGCAGTTGAAGCCGATTTACAGGAAGCAAAAAGGACAGTGATGAGTATTAAATAATATATTCTTTTCAAAGCAAGAAGTTTTAAACGTTTTTTAAATCAGCTACAATAAGCTTTGCTGTTTTTTTACTGGCTCCGACACCTCCCAGTTTTTGCTCTAAGATGTCATAATTCTTTAACAATTTTTCGCGATAATCAGAAGTCAGTAATTTTTGTAATTCTTCTTTAATTCGTTTCGTGTTGCATTCGCTCTGAATTAATTCTGTAACCACTTCTTCATCCATGATTAAATTGACAAGTGAAATATATTTTAGCGTGATAATGCGCTTGGCAATTTGATAGGAAATGGCACTTCCTTTGTAGCAGACTACTTCAGGGATTTTAAAAAGAGCCGTTTCCAATGTCGCAGTTCCGGATGTTACCAAAGCAGCGGTTGAAGAGCGTAACAAATCATACGTTTTGTTCGATACAAATTTGATGTTTTTATTGCTGATGAATTGCTGATAAAACTCAAAATCCTGACTTGGAGCACCGGCAATTACAAATTCATAATCCTGAAAATCATCCACAACGCTTAGCATCACACTCAGCATTTTTGTGATTTCCTGTTGACGACTCCCGGGTAGCACCGCAATAATAGGTTTCTCTCCCAGTTGGTTTTCTTTTCTGAAGGTTGTTTCGTCAAAAGAGGGCTGATTCTGAATAGCATCAATCAGAGGATGCCCTACAAAATCTACAGGAAAATGATGTTTGTCTTCGTAAAAGCTTTTTTCGAAAGGTAAAATCACAAACATTTTGTCAATATCATTTTTGATTGCCTTGATGCGATTCTCTTTCCAGGCCCAGATTTGCGGCGAAATATAATAGTGCGTTTTGTAATGTAACGCTTTGGCCCATTTTGCAATACGCATATTAAAACCGGGATAATCTATAAAAATCAAAACATCAGGTTGAAATGCTGTGATATCTTTTTTGCAAATTTTAATATTGTTTAATATGGTTTTTAAATTGAAAAGAACTTCAACAAACCCCATGAAAGCCAGTTCGCGGTAATGTTTTACCAGAGTTCCGCCGGCTTTTTGCATTAAATCACCGCCCCAAAATCTAATTTCAGCCTGAGGATCTTCTTCATATAATGCTTTCATTAAATTAGAACCATGTAAATCTCCTGACGCTTCACCAGCTATTATGTAATACTTCATATTGATTTTTTTGAAAGTGTGTTTCCAACTTTAAACGCAAAATAATTTTTGCGGTACAAAGATAAGATTTAAATAAATAAAGTTGAAATCGCAAGAACAATGACTGCTAAAACAACGCCTCTGGCCATCAATTCCTGGTTCGTTTTTAGAAGAATACCAAAAACGGCCAAATCTAAAACGGTACCGATTGTGATTACTTTTCCGAGATATCCTTGTTGTTTGATGGTTTGAATTCCCGTAAAGAAATCAAATTTGGTAAAAAACGAAACAAACACAAAACTTCCAAGCAAAGCCGTGAAAATTCCAATAACAAAGCCTATAATAATGTCTTTTTTAGTCATTTAATTTCCAGGTATTCAGCTGCTGCATGGTATGATGAGCGGTCAGATCAAACTGTACCGGAACAATTGAAATGTATCCGTTTTCTAAAGCCCATTCATCGGTATCCTCGCCCTGATCTTCGTTTGTGAATTTTCCGGTAAGCCAGTAATAATCTTTCCCGAATGGAGTTTGTCTTTTGTCAAACTTCTGTGCATAGTAGGCTTTTGCCTGACGACAAATTTTTATTCCTTTAATTTCTTCTTCTTTTAATTTCGGAAAATTTACATTTAAAACTACACCAGACGGCAACTTGTTTTCCAAAGTTTCTAAGGTAATTTTTTTAACGTACGACTTGATTTGCTCAAAATCGGCATTCCAGTCAAAATCCAGTAAAGAAAATCCAATTGCCTGAATCCCTTCTATACCGGCCTCTACGGCAGCACTCATCGTACCGGAATAAATCACATTTATAGAAGAATTTGACCCGTGATTAATCCCAGAAACGCACAAGTCTGGTTTTCTTTTTAAAATTTCATTCACGGCCAGTTTAACACAATCTACAGGAGTTCCTGAGCAGCTATATTCCGTTACCACATCTTCTTCTTTAGAAATTTTGTCAAGAAACAAAGTATTATTTATGGTAATGGCATGACCCATGGCACTCTGAGGTTTATCCGGTGCTACTACTACGACTTCACCAATAGTTTCCATCACACTGATTAAAGCTCTGATTCCGGGAGCTAAAATGCCATCATCGTTGGTAACTAATATTAGGGGTTTCTCATTTTTCATGCTAAAATCGTAAGGTTATATATGGGAATTAAGCAAATGTAGTGACAGATTTCGGTAGAATACGAACAAAAAGAACAAAATTTGTCAACTAATTTCAAGAAGATTTTTGCGCGTCAAACATTTTTATACCTTTAACAAAAAATTATAGCGGGCTTGGCTTTGTTGGCACAGTTTTTACCGTAACTTAGATTAAAAAATTTGATGAATGCTATTATTAAGTTTATGAAAAGAAATTATAAAATACTTATAGCCGTATTATGCTTGTCATTGACGTTGTTTGCCTTTAAAATAAATGCAGACAAATCAGTAGATCCGGATCCGAATAGAGATAAAACACTTTTAGAATTATTAGCATTTGTTATTGAAAAAGGACACTACAGCCCGGCAGAAATAAATGATGAATTCTCTAAAGGAATTTTTAAAGATTATATCGAAGCATTAGATCCTTCGAAGAGATTCTTCCTGCAATCGGATATTGACGAATTCAAACAATATGAATTGCAATTGGACGATCAGTTTTTGAATAAAGACTTAACGTTCTTCAATCTTACCTATACAAGATTGATGAAACGAATGGAAGAAAGCAAAAAACGTTATAAGACCATTTTAGCACAGCCTTTCAACTACGATATTGATGAGACTTTTAATGCGGATTATGACAAATTGCCGTATGCTAAAAATACAGCAGAGATTAACGAAAGATGGAGAAAACAGATCAAGTTATCGACACTTTCTTCACTTGTTACCAAACAAAAATTAGAAGAGGATAAAAAGAAAACAGACCCTAATTATAAGGAGAAAACTTTTGAAACTTTGGAAAAAGAAACGCGTGAAAGCTCATTGAAATCTTTAGATGACAATTTTAGTCTGATTAAAGATTTGAATAAAGAAGATTGGTTCTCCGTATATGTAAATTCAATCATGACTCGTTTTGATCCCCATACCAGCTATTTTGCACCTGAAGATAAAGATCGTTTCGATGTTAATATCAGTGGAAAACTGGAAGGTATTGGTGCAAGACTGACTAAGAAAAATGATTTTACTCAAATTGATGAGTTAATTTCAGGAGGTCCGGCATGGAAAGGAAAACAACTTGAAGCAGGAGATTTAATTCTAAAAGTTGCCCAAGGAAACGAAGAGCCTGTAGATGTTGTGGGAATGCGTTTGGACGATGTTGTGAAAAAAATCAAAGGGCACAAAGGAACAGAAGTTAAACTTACCGTTAAAAAAGTAGACGGTACAATTAAAATCATTTCAATCATCAGAGATGTAGTTGAAATCGAAGAAACATACGCAAAATCCAGTATTGTAGAAAGAAACGGATTGAAGTACGGAGTAATTTACCTGCCTAAATTTTATATCGATTTTGAGAACAAAGACGGTCGTGATGCTGGAAAAGATATTGCTCTTGAAGTAGAAAGACTTAAAAAAGAAGATATAAACGGTATCGTACTTGATGTGCGTGACGATGGAGGAGGATCTTTGTCGACTGTTGTTGATATTGCCGGTTTATTTATCGAAGAAGGACCAATTGTTCAGGTGAAATCTGCAGGGAAAAAGAAAGAAGTACTGTACGATAAAGATAAAAAAGTGGAGTGGGACGGACCATTAGTAATTATGGTAAACAGTTTCTCTGCTTCGGCTTCAGAGATTTTGGCAGCAGCAATTCAGGATTACAAACGAGGGGTTATCATTGGTAGTAAACAAACCTACGGAAAAGGAACAGTTCAGAATGTTCTGGATTTGAATCAATTTGTTCGTAATGCAAATTATGGCGATTTAGGTGCTTTGAAGATTACAGGACAAAAGTTCTATAGAATTAACGGAGGTTCTACTCAGTTAGAAGGAGTTCATAGTGATGTGGTAATGCCGGATCGTTATGCCTACTTAAAAATGGGAGAGCGTGATATTGATAATGCTATGCCTTGGGACAAAATTGATCCGGCGGATTATAGCACATGGCATTCGAATACAAATTTTACTAAAGCAATTGAAAGCAGTAAAAACAGAATTGCTCAAAATGCACAGTTTAAATTGATCGAAGACAATGCGAAATGGATTGATGTTAAGAATAAGGAGAATACTTATAGTTTAAATATCAAAAGCTTTAAAGCTACTCAGGAACAGGTAGAAACTGAAGGTAAAAAATACAAACCAATTTCAGATTACAAAAACAATTTGGTTTTTAAATCATTGCCTTACGAAGAGCTTGAAATGAAAAGTGATGCTACGTTAAAAGAAAAAAGAGAGGCTTGGCATCAGGCATTGTCTAAAGATGTTTATGTAGAAGAAGCATTGAATGTTTTAGATGATTTGCAAGTAAAAGGTGTGGTAAGAAACAGCGCCACAACTAAGATCAAAAGAGATAAATTAGTAAAGTCTTAATACTGTAAAAGGATTAATTTGTTAGGAAAACGCTCCAAAATGTATTTTTTGGAGCGTTTTTTGTAGATTTAACGGTACTCTACAGATGTTGGAAACCAGATAAAAATATATTTGACTGAAAAAATGAAAAATTATATCCTTTTGAGTTTATTGGGATTTGCGCTGTTATCCTGTAAAAAAGAAATTAATGAAAGTGTAAAACTGCCCGAACAGGAGAAGCAGACTCCATTTGTTTCGAATCAAAGCAGTTCCGATTCCGTATTTACAGTGGCATATTTGCCGACTTCTACGACCCGACAAATTGTAAAACATAACTATTACACATTGTCCTACAATGAAAAATTTGAACAGGCAGAATGGGTTGCTTATGAATTAAAGAAAGAATATCTTAAAAATGCCGACTATAAGCGCCCTTATTTTATTGAAGATCCAAAAGTAACGACCGGTTCGGCAGATTGGAGGAATTATAAAAAGTCGGGTTATGATAAGGGGCATCTTTGTCCTGCGGGAGATATGGAGTTTAATGAGAGTGCTTACAATGATACTTTTTACACTTCAAATATTTCACCACAAGATCACGATTTCAACAGCGGAATTTGGAACAGACTGGAGCAGAAAACACGTTATTGGGCTGAAAAGTATCATGACATTTATGTAGTGACAGGAGGAATTCTGAAAGATTCGGATAAAAAAATAGGAACAGAAAAAGTATCTGTTCCTAGGTATTTTTATAAAATTATCCTGGTCAAAACCGGAAAGGAACATAAGGCTATTGCTTTTTTAGTTCCGAACAAGGATAGTGATAAGTCGCTTTATGATTTTGTGGTTCCAATTGAGACTCTTGAGAAAATGACCGGAATTGATTTCTTTCCCAATTTAAAGAATCTAAAAAGTAGTAAAGATTTCTAGAGTGACAAACATTAGAGACGGCTTTTAGGTTTTCCGGGATTAAAAAGGATAAAACTCAAAAAAGCTAAAATCCAGACGCCGAATCCTCCATAAAGTAAGACCATTTCGAAACCATGGGCAAGAGCCAGGTGCAGAATCGATGAAGCTGAGTCTGTTATTTTTAATTGTGGATATTGTTGATTAAGAGAAGAAAAGTTTCCTATTGCTGCTTTTTCGGCTATAGCATACAGCGTTTTTCTGTCTATGGTTCCTGATAAAGAAGTATTTAGATAATAGAAAATTCCGTTCACCAGAATAAAAGCCATTAAGGCAATATTAATAGCTAAAGTGATCAATCGGGCACTCATGTCTATTCCTGATGCCATACCGGAGCGGTTTGCAGAAACGGAGCCTGTGGTGGTATTCGTGACAGGCGTATTGGTCAGTCCTAATCCAATACCGGCCAGTAAAGAACCTGGAAGCATCGTTAGCCAGCTGGCATTTTCTATACTACAGCCATACTTCATAAGTATAAAACCTAATCCGATTACAAACAAACCTAACGGAATTACAATGCCTGAACGGTAGCGCGCTGATAGGTATTCTGCAAAAGGAGGAATGACCAAAGTGGGCAGTGTATAGGCAAGTAAGGAAAGCCCAACGGCTACAACATCATAGTGGAGATAACTTTGAAAATAGATGGGCAAATAAATGATGAAGGGCCAAAAGCTGAAATTCATACCGATAGACCCCAAGATAGCACCGGAAAAGTCACGTATCTTGAATACTGAGAGGTCAAACATCGGATAGGGATTTGTTTTTTCGACACCAATAAATAGCATAAAACTAAGTGCCGTCACTCCTAAAAGACAAAGAGCCGTAGGGCTTGTAAACCCAAGATCCGGTCCCTGCGTAATATAATACGTTAGCCCAAACACGGCTATGGACAATGTAATCATGCCCCAAATATCTATTTTTTTTGAGTTGGTATCTTTAGATTCATTAACGTAGCCGTAAATAAGAATCGCAGTAAGAATTGCTATTGGAAAATGTACCAGGAACACCCATTTCCATGATAGTAGCGCCAGGATTGCTCCGCCTATTATGGGGCCAAAACCTAATCCGATACCGAGAATAATTCCCCAGGCACCGAAAGCTCTGCTTCGTTCTTTTCCTTCCTGAAATTGGTAGGATAAAGCGGCTACCTGACAAATCAACATGGCACCCCCGCTTATTCCCTGAAAAAATCGGCTTATAACTAGTAAAACTACATTTTGTGCCAAACCGCAGATTAAAGACGAAACTCCAAATAAAATGGTTGTAATGATAAGAACCTGTTTTCTTCCGTATCGGTCTGCCAGTGTTCCGGCAGCCATTAAAACGGTAGTGCAGCCTATGGTGTAAATGTTCATAATCCATTGCATGTCTTTAAGGCTTGCATTCAGTACTTTTTCAAGTGTTGGAAGGATGACTGGTACACTTGAAATTTCAAGTGAAAACATTAAATTGGCAAGACAGATGGCAATTAGAGCGATATTGTTTTTGCCGGAGTTAAATTTTTGGTTCATTTTTTTTATTTAATTTTTAGTAAAAATAAACTGATTAGGGTTATTTTTTCAGTACAATTAAAGGTTAAAGAAGTATTTTTGCAACATGAGAAAAGAAAACTTGCATCAATTAGTTGAAGTGATTTATAAAAGAGCTGATCAATGCCCATTGGTAAATTCACAACTTAGTTTTTTTCAAATGGTATATGTTATTTCGGGTTCAGGACTTCTTCATATTAATGGAAATGCAATTTCTTATCAAACCGGAAATCTTATGCTATTGACACCAAATGATTGCTATTCATTTGATATTGTTAACACAACAGAGTTTTTGTTAGTGAAGTTGAATAGTGAATATGCTAAAGAATATAAATCAAAAAGTATCGATCACGTCGAATGTTTATTTCATTATGCATCACATTTGTCAGGTTGTATTTTGAGCCGAAAAGCAGATGAATACCTTGTTAAATCAATAGCGGAATCATTATTACATACGATGGACAATAAAGATATTTACGATGAAGATTTAATTATTCACTACGTAAACGCACTTATTGTTATTGCTGCCCGGAACATTGCGAAAATAAAACCCTCAGGTGTAAAGGAGAGTGCTGATAAAAGGGTTTTGGAAATTATCAATTACATTCAGACGAATATTTTTTATCCACAAAAACTAAAAGTGTTGGTAATGGCCAAGAAGTTTGATATATCAGATACTTATTTGGGGAGCTATTTTAAAAATCATAGTGGAGAAACGATTCAGTCTTTTGTTTCAAATTATAAGATCCGATTGATTGAGCATCGGCTAAGTTTTAGTGATATGAGAATTAATGAAATTGTGGATGAGTTTGGTTTTTCCGATGAAAGTCATCTTAATAAGTTTTTTAAGAAACATAGAAATGTTAGTCTGACTGCATACAGAAAGGCTAAGGTTTCAGTGAATTAATTTTTCTAACGAAAAAAATATCTTTAAAAAGGGGTATTAAAAAAGCCGAAGAAAATCTCCGGCTTGTATTTTTTTATTTCTTGCAGACCTTAAAAAGTAGTCAAAGTTTTTAATTCAGCAATAGTCTGAGTTGGGTTTTCGGCTTTAAAAACAAAGCTTCCGGCAACCAGAACATCAGCACCGGCTTCTACTAATTGTTTGGCATTTTTACTGGTCACACCACCATCAATTTCAATAATGGTCGAAGCATTTTTACGAGTAATTAAGGCTTTTAGCTTCTCTACTTTAGTATAAGTGTTTTCGATGAACGACTGACCTCCAAAACCAGGATTTACGCTCATAATGCATACTAAATCAATATCGTTGATTACATCTTCTAATAAATCAATATTAGTGTGAGGGTTAATTGCAACTCCTGCTTTCATTCCTTCAGCTTTGATGGCTTGCAATGTTCTGTGTAAGTGTGTGCAGGCTTCATAATGTACGCTTAGGATATTGGCCCCTAAATCGGCAAAAGTTTTAATGTAACGATCCGGATCAACAATCATCAGGTGTACGTCTATCGTTTTTTTAGCATGTCTCGAAATAGCTTCTAAAACCGGCATTCCGAAAGAAATATTCGGAACAAAAACTCCGTCCATAATATCAATATGAAACCAGTCGGCCTGACTGTTGTTGATCATTTCGATATCACGTTGCAAATTAGCAAAATCAGCTGCCAGAACAGAAGGAGCAATAAGTGTATTCTTCATTGTGTAGTTGTGTGTTGTGTTGTTTTTTTTGCAAAGTTAATTTTTTTAATCGCAAAGCTCGCAAAGATTTATGCAAAGTTTTTATGTTTTGAGTTGAGTAATAAATTCAGAAAGCGGTGTGCTTTTAAAAGTCTGATCTTTAAAAAGTGTTGCAGAAAAAAAATAAAATAAAAAACTCCGGTAATCAGCCGGAGTTTCAATCATCAATCAAAAAACGAACAGTCAATCAAACTGTTGTTTGCTTTGTCGTCCAATATAGGTAGTTTTGAAATAAATTCCAAATTCCGACAAAATAATCGGAATTTGGAATTGCTATAATTGGAACTTTGGAATTTATCCAAGATAAGTTTTAAGAATTTTACTTCTTGAAGTATGTTTTAATCTACGGATTGCTTTTTCTTTAATCTGACGAACACGCTCACGAGTTAAGTCGAAAGTTTCTCCAATTTCTTCTAAAGTCATTGGATGTTGATCGCCAAGACCAAAATACAAACGAACAACATCAGCCTCTCTTGGAGTTAATGTCTCTAGTGAACGCTCAATTTCAGTACGTAATGATTCGTGAATTAATTCTCTGTCCGGGTTTGGAGATTCTCCTGAACGTAAAACGTCATAAAGGTTAGAATCTTCACCTTCAACAAGAGGTGCATCCATTGATAGGTGACGACCAGAGTTTTTCATAGACTCTTTTACGTCATTTACAGTCATGTCAAGTTCTTTTGCAATTTCTTCAGCAGAAGGCGGACGCTCGTTAGATTGCTCTAATAAAGCATACATTTTGTTGATTTTATTGATAGAACCGATTTTGTTTAATGGTAAACGAACAATACGAGATTGTTCTGCCAAAGCCTGCAGGATCGATTGACGAATCCACCATACAGCATAAGAGATGAATTTGAAACCACGAGTCTCATCAAAACGCTGAGCGGCTTTAATTAAACCTAAGTTTCCTTCATTAATTAAGTCAGGAAGAGTTAATCCTTGATTTTGATATTGTTTAGCAACCGATACAACGAAACGTAGGTTAGCTTTTGTTAATTTTTCTAATGCTCTTTGATCACCGGCTTTTATTCTTTGTGCTAATTCTACCTCTTCATCGGCGGTAATTAGGTCAACTTTTCCAATTTCTTGTAGGTATTTGTCTAATGATGCAGTTTCACGATTGGTTACCTGCTTGGTGATTTTAAGTTGTCTCATGTTTTTTGTCTCCTCAATTTTTAAGTGTACAAATGGTTATACGTAATGAGTTCAAAAAAGGTTACAATTAATTTAAATTATTTTTACAAATTAATTGTTTGGCTGTTTTTTTTATCTTTTCCGATCTAATTTGAAAGCACTTCTTTAACCTCGATAGTCTCTTTTATAAAAACGGGTTTTCCTGAAGCAGAAAATCCTTCCAGTGTGATTTCAAATTTACCGGATACGTCTGAGGTATAAAATTGTATTTTCGAATTTGCATCACTTAAATCTACTTTAGGAACCCAAAGAAGCTGATGTCTGTAATCAGGAATTCTTTCATTTTTAGTGCTGGTATAATCAGGTTTAAAATAGTCTTTTTTAGACTGTGGTCTTAGAAGTTCAGGTCTTAAAATAAAACTGCCTTTAAGTTTGGTTTCGTAATCGCCATTTTTAGTTGTAAACGACACTAAACCGTTAAAAGATTTTGCGCCGTAATTGTAAATTCCTTTTACAACATTGATTTTATAGATGTTTTTCGGGTTGTATTGGAACAGTTCGTTTAGGTCTTCTATGATCAGTCCGTCTACGATTATTAAGGTAGGTAGGGCAGATTCGTAATTAGGATCGTAGTCGTAAACATGAATGGCATAGTTGTTTTTATCTTTTGAAAAATAGACGCCTTTCACAACTTCAGTTATCGTTTCTTCCATAGTTGCGAATCGTGTAAAAGCGTCCAGTTTAAACTCTTTTGATAAATTTTTGTAAAAAGGAATGGTATCCTTTGAGGCTAATATGCTGTCTTTTTTAAGATTGTAATAAGCGTTTTCTATTTGAGTAGAAATCAGTCTTTCTGAAATATTCTGTTTAAAGTCTGAATTGAACTGAAATTCCGGAAAGCTTAAATTTGAAAAATTGATATTTTTCGGTTTGTCCATTTCAATAGTATAATCCTGTTTGTTGTCTTCCAGAATTTGAACAATTACATTGGAGTTTGAGTTCGGCTTTTCCAGATTAAAAATAAAATTTCCTTCATTATCTGTTTTGGCAAGCTTCAATGTATAATTTTTGCCCACTATTGAAAGAGCTACTTTTTTATTTTTTATGTCAGCATTGCTGGATTGTATTTTTCCGGAAATTAGCTCACCACGTAATTCCGGCAATAGAAAATTAGGGTTTTTTATTTCTGTTTGAAGGATTTTAGAAGTATTGCCTCCACCAAGTTCTCCGAAATTGATTTTCGTTTGAGCTACAAAACCATCTGCTTTTCTTACTGAAAGCACATAATTTCCCTTTGTAAATTCATCAGAATTACTGATGATTTGCAACTCTGCCTGATCTCTGTTTTTGTAAGTTTTGCGTCTTAAATTAAAAGAGATGTCTTTGTTTGTTATCGTTTCGGGTAAAGTTACTTCTTTTTGAGAAACGGTATTTACAGGTTTATCCTTGTAAGGATTTAGGATATAAATGTCAATATTGCAATAATCTGAGACCTCTTTGTTCAACATCCAGTTGGTGTATCCTATAATTTTATAGTTTCCGGTTTCCAGAGTTGTTGGAATGAAAAAGTCGCTGCTGGCGGTTCCGTTTTCGAGAAACAATTTATGGGTAAGAACTGTTGTTTTGTTTTTGTCGACCAGCTGCAAGTAAGCAATTTTGCTATATTTCGACATTTCATTTGTTGATTTATTGACACAGAAAATCTTGTAGAACAAAGATTCTCCGGTGATATAGGAATTAGCGTTTGTACTGATGTAAATGGATTCCTTAAGGTTTTGATCTATTGTATTCAGTTCCGTTACGGCATTGTTCTTCTGAGCAAACAAAATTTGCTGAAAGCTCATTGCTATAGCTATGATGGTTATGTATTTTAGTCTATCCAAAATGATGGTTTTATGTTTGATGAAAATGAAGTGCAATCTCCGCATTCTACGGGATACAATAGATACTGAGGCGTTTCGTTAGGAAAATAAACTTTAATTCCTGATTTGATTAGGTCTAGGATATCATTCCCCTGACATTCGGCTGAAGAACTGAAACAATAATTAAAGTAAAATTGGTCTATTTCATTTTCAGGAACTGGAGAGGGACAATCATATTGATATTTAGGTATTGGTTCTTTTGGGAAAAGATCGGTAAAATTAAAAAAGAGTCTTTTTTCGGAATAGGAGGACACATTAAAGAATCCAATCACTTTTTCGCCTGGATTGTCAACAGGATTTATGTTTCCATAAAAAAAGCCGGGTTGGGTTTGTGATAGAATGCTCCCAATGTCAGAAATCTCTTTTAGGGTTTCGTAAAAAGTATGGGCAGCAAGATTCTGAACATATTGTTTGACTAATATGCTGTATCTGCTTCTGATGATCGGGTCTTTGCTGCTAATGAATTTAATTGGAAAATCAGTAACTCTGTCTTCACTTAACTGGTTCGTATTGGTTAGAATTAATTCATTAGATTTTTTATCGGAATAACAAATTCTAACTTCTGTTGTCCTGTCTTCAAATACAATTTGTCCTTTTGGATTGGAGCCTGGAGGAAAAAAGACAGCAACGGCTTTTTTAGAATAAACTTTAGGTGCAATTATTTTATACGTTTCGTCGTATTCGTATCTGTAGTATCGGGATTTGTTTGTGGGATCGTTGCTGTTTACAGTAATTTCAACTCCTAATACACCTTTTTTTGTTACTGCTTTTGCTTCTACTTTATCGATCTGAGTCTGTTGTGGCAATTTCTCTTCATTCGAGACGTAGCTTCTTCCGTTTTTTGTAAGGATATGCAATTGATAGGCTCTACCGGGACTGGCCTGAAATTGGTTTACGGAAATATAGGCCTCATTTTTTTCCTGAAAATCGTATTTATTACCCAGATCATCGGTAACATATACCACCGCTTTACTTTCAAAGGTTGGTTTCTTTCCGTCAAGTTTATACGTTCTGGACAATTTAATTTGATGGTTTTTATATTGATCAGTGATAGTGGCTTCTATTACCAGAGCATCTTCGAAGCCATTGGTTTGGTACGAATAGGGTGTAGTGCATCCCAATACAATTGAAAGAAGTATCGTTATAAGAAATCCGTAGTGTAAGATCTTTTTCATAATTTCTAAAATTTAAAATTATAGGTAATTGTTGGTATCGGAACAGAGAAAATAGAGGTTTGGTAGGCTTTTACCTGGCCTTCTTTTGTTACGAAAAAGATAGAATAAGGGTTATTACGTCCCAATACATTGTAAATGGAGATGTTCCAGAAACTGTGGGCTAATTTTTTTATTTTGTGATTGCCTTCAATATTCAATCCGATGTCTAATCTATAATAGTCCGGTATTCTGTATTTGTTACGATCGCTATACAGTGTGTATTCTGCACCATTATAATTGTACTTTCCGATTGGATAAGTTATAGGTCTTCCCGTTTGGTATACGAAATTGGAAGAAAAACTATAGCGGTGTGTAAATTTGTAATTCATGACAATACTTACATCATGCGGCTTATCGAAATTAGTTGGAAAGTAAGTGCTATTATTCACCTTTTCATCGTTAAACTTGCTGTCCAGTTTTATAAAGGTTCTGGAATAAGTGTACCCAAGCCAGCCATTAAGTCTTCCGGTTGATTTTTTTAGTAAAAACTCTACACCGTAAGCCTTTCCATTACCTTGAAGTAATTCCGTTTCAAGATCCTTGTTTAAAAGTAAGTTGGCTCCAACTTTGTAATCGAGTATATTTTTAGAAGTTTTGTAGTATCCTTCCAGGCTTAACTCAATATCTTTATAATCCAGTTTTTTGAAAATCCCAAGAGAATACTGTAATCCGCTTTGCGGTTTTACATTTAAGTCAGATAGCTTCCAGGTGTCTGTAGGCGATTGGGTTGTGTTGTTGGTTAACAAATGGATGTATTGGTAGTTTTTATCGAAACCGGCTTTTACAAATAGACTTTCATCAATTATATAGCGCAAAGCAAGCCTTGGTTCAAAACCTCCATAAGTCGTAATTACTTTATTATTGCCATACGTTTTTTCTTCTACAACTGTTGAAGGAGTCTTTGGGGCATCTTCTTTGTAAATTTTCTGCGTAGCTGCTCCTAAAGCCGCGTAGAAGGAATATCGTGCTCCGATATCTAATAATAGTTTCTCCGTAATTTTAAATTTATCAGAGAAAAACAATGCCGATTCCAGTCCCTTTTCGTCATCCACTTTTATAGGTGTCACTATCGAAGTTTCCCCATTTGGATTAAGTTCCCCGGGATTAACGCCGTATAATTTACTTGATATTCCGTAAGTAAATTTATGTTTACTGTTCAATTCGCTATTGAATTTAAGACTCGCCTGAGTTTCAGTTATTTTATATTTGAAAATAAAGGATTCAGGATTGACAGATTGATAATCAATACTGAATTTGTACTCGCTATTGGAGACATTAAATTCACTGTTGTTTTTCTCATTAAAAGCATGTTTCCATTTTAAAGAAATCAAACGGTTGCTGTATTGGTACAACGAGTCGGGAGTAATAGTGTATTTGTCTTTACTGTAATATGCGGTACCTTCAATAGTATTGTTTTGGTTTATTTTATGACTGTATTTTGCAAACAAATCATAAAAAGAGGCCTGACTGTTTTTGAGGTTTTCATCGTCTAAGCTTTTTAAAATCCAATCAGAATAAGTGGCTCTTCCTCCCAATAGTAAGCTTGCTTTTCCTTTTACAACGGGAATTGAAGCGGTCAGGTTACTCGTAACCGGACCAATTCCTCCTTCGCCCGAAAATTTCTCTGTGTTTCCGTTTTTAGAAGTAATGTCAAAAACCGATGACAATCTGCCGCCGAATTCTGACGGGATACCTCCTTTGTAAATATCAACTTTATTGATGGTGTAAGGGTTTAAGGAAGAGAAAAAACCAAAAAGATGAGCAGGGTTGTATATCGTTCCGTTGTCCAGTAACATTAGGTTTTGATCTTCTTTTCCTCCTCTTACATTAAATCCTGAAGAGCCTTCTCCTGCAGTTTTTATTCCGGGAATGGTGAGGGCAATTTTTAAGACGTCTCTTTCTCCCAGAACCAGAGGAACGGTTTTTACACCCTCAGCTTCAATTGTCGTAACTCCTGTTATGGCAGTTCTTATATTTTGACTGTTTTTTCCTTTTACCAAAACTTCTTTTAATTGATTTATTTTTTCAATTATCGGAAAATCCAAAGTACCATCACTGTAAATCATTATTTTACGGGCGGTATTATTGTACAATAACGATTCGATTTCGATTGTTGCCAATCCAACAGGTAGTTTTAGACTGTAAAATCCCTGAGCATTTGTAACGGTTGTTGCGGTGGTATTTTTTGCTTTTACCGTTATGTCAGCAAGAGGTTTACCGTCTTTTTGGTCCGTTATATAACCTGAAATGGTGTAAAAGTCAGTTTCAGAATCGATGGTTTCCTTTCCAATTAGTGCAATAGGAGCGGTCTGATCTGTTTTGCTCTTCTTTACAGAATCGTACTGTTGAAAAAAGATGGGAATATTGCCGGCCTTAATTTTATCATTTTGAAATTTGTCATAAATGATGCTGTTCTTGGTCAGAATGACTTTGTTTTTGGTTATAAAGAAATTCAGATCAGTGTCTTCAAAGATTTTGCTTAGTATATCCTGTATGGTTTTATTAGAGTAATCTCCGGATATTAATACGTTGTTATCTATCCATTCCTTTTGAAAGTAGAATTTGTAATTTGTCGAAGCCTCTATTTTTTTTAAAACTTCAACCCGATTGATGTTGCTGTAATTTATGGTGATCTTTTGATCTTGTGAATAAATGCATTGATTAAAACCGAAAAATAATAAAAGAAGGGTAAATATTCTCATTTGGATAATTGCTACAGATTTTAGTTATTTATGTACTTGAGGAGGTTTTTCATAAATAATGCAGCATCTTCTTTTCTGAGATTTCTATACATCAGATAAAAATCATTTATTTTTCTTTTATTCTCCTGGAATAAGGATATGATCTCTTTTTTATCATTTACAGGATAAAAATTGTTCTGCTTTAAAAGGATAAATTCTTTTCTGTCTGTATATCCTATTAAATCAACTTCGGCTTTATTGCTTTTTTTCTTCTCTTTAGAGTGTTTTATGTAAAGAATAAGATTGTTTCCTACCGGGATTTCTTCATAGTATCCTTTCCTGAAAGTGGTTGAATTCGGAATGTCTAAATGAACAAATTTATCATTGCCTATTTTAAAGGAACTGATGTTTTCGGTAAAGAGATTAATTTTAGTGGAGTTAAGTTCGCCATATGGTTTGATAATCAATTCATCGGTATAAGTATCGTAGTTGAGTAGCAGATCAGAATAATTTTGATTGTGATATTGCATACTTCCTTTTCTGAAATCTTCGGAAATGTAATACCGGTTCTCGTTGTTGACTGTTTTGTCGAAGTTTAAATGGGCGGGGCCATTTTCAAATTCTAACGATTCTACACCCAGATTTTTGTCAAACCAGTTGTATACTAGGATTTCGTTGTTGGTTTGCCCGTAAATTATGTATGCATTTAAGAATAAGGCCAATAAAATTATATATTGACCTTTTATTTGGTTTTTCTTCAAAGGATTGGTGGTTTTGATTTTTTGGTTTATAGCTCTTCAAAAATATCAAAAAAATATCAACAACAGTGGTGTTTTTGTTAAATTTTAATAAGGTTGTTATTTTTTGACTTAAAAAACGAGTGATTTATGCGGTATTATTGAGTTTGGAAACCTGTTTTGTCTTAAAATAAAAAAAAACACTCCAGCTTAAAAAGATTAAGCCAAAGTGTCTCGATAAAATTGGGGCAAAATTTATTTTTTAATCTGAAAAATCATCTGAGGTATCTAAAATGTCATCAAATATTTTTTTAAGCGATTTGATGTAGATCGGAAATGCGAAGGCTAACAAAAGATATTCGATTCTGAAAACCGTGATGTCGTCCAGAATTTTATATAAACAAGGAATGATAAAGAGAAGAGAGACAGTTACGCCAACCCAGGGGTTGTTTTTTATTTTTTTTAATATAGATAAAAGCTTCATGTCCGATGGTCTGTTTAATTCAATTCTCATTTAGATTTTATAATTTGGATTTCTTGGTGTAAAAGTAATTTCGATTTGCGGGAAGGAAATTAAAAATGTCATGAAAGCAGAATTTTTTGTCATGAAATTTTCTATAAACCCTGTAGTCGGGTATTCTTCTTTTAAAACAAAAAAATCCTCCCGGATAGAGAGGATTTGCTGAGCTTTTATTCTTTCGTCTTACTGTTGTTATGACAAAATATTCATCTTTTTTATAAAATCTTTGTAGGTATCGCTTAGATTTATTTTGTGATCACCTTTTAAAATAATGAGATTATCGGCCAGAATAATTTCTTCAATTTTATTCGTGTTTACGATTGTATTTCGATGTGTTTTTATAAATCTGTTTTTATCCAACAGATTGCTGATTTTGGTTAAAGAAATCAGAATGACAAATTTTTCTTTCTCGGTTATGATATTGCAATAACGTTCTTCAACATCAATATAAAGAATATCATTTAAGGCTACTTTTTTTAAGGAGTTCTTCTTTTTTATAAACAAGTAGTCGTTGCTAATCACAGTATCTTGCTCTTCAGTCTGAAAAACTTCGGTTTGAGCATAAAACTTTTCTACAGCCATTTCTATGGCATAAAGAATTTCCAGTTCATTAAAAGGTTTTAGTAAAAAGCTGAACGGTTTTGTAAGCTTGGCTTTTTCAAAAATCTGACGGTCTTGTGAGCTGGTTAAAAACACAAACGGTTTTGCTGCATTTGGAATAATGTTAATCGATTCAGCAAATGTGATTCCTTCCGGTTTCCCGTCTAAGAAAATATCAATAATTATAATGTCGATGGTATTTTCGTAAAAAAGTTTTAACGCATCAGCAAAATTAGTTGCTATGCCTACAACCTTATAATTGTTTTGGAGCAGTACTTTACGCAGAGCATCACTTTGTTCAGGGGTGTCTTCTATAATTAATACATGAATATTATCCATTGTTTTTTGTTTTTGGGAAAGTCAAAATCATTTTAGTTCCTATATTGAGTTCACTTTCTATGGCTAGTGTTCCGCCATTTTTTTTGATCATTTGTTTGCACAGCTGCAAACCTAAACCAGTACCGATAATTTCAGAGTTGTTTTTTTTGGCGAGTAAAGCATTGTCAGCGAGTAATTCCTGAATGGTACTTTCGCTCATTCCGATACCATTGTCCTGAATAATGAGTTCGCAAAAATCAGGGTTGGTTTCCTGAGTATAAAAGCTGATTTTGCTATTTTCATTCGAGAATTTAATAGCATTGTCCAATAAATTTCGAAGTACAATTTTTAACGAATCGAGGTCTACAAAGATAAAACTATTTTTTGAGACCGAATTTTCAAAAGTAATGGCTTTGTCCAGTAATAAAGGTTTGTAGTTGTGTTCAATTTGCTGAACGACAGAGTACAAGTGAATGGATTCTTTTTGAAAGTACAATTGTTTGGTTTGTAACATGGCCCAATGCAATAAATTGTCTAACAAAGTGTAAGCGCCATTTGCAATAGTACTGTTTTGAATGATGAGCTGGTTTAATTCATCGTAGTTTTTGGTTTCCAGTGTAGAAGATAATTTAGTGTTGCTGGTCTTCAAAGCATTTACAGACGAACGTAAATCATGACTCACAATTGAAAACAACTGATCTTTGGTAGCGTTTAATTCGTCAAGTTTATTTTTTTGACGTAAAATAGTCTTACCGTTTTTTACTTTTTGGGCGTAGAGATAAACCCCTGCCGTTAAAATCAATAATAAACCAACAGCAGCAAAAAACAAACCGTTACGCTGTGTGTTTTTTAGTTTGTTTTCGATTTCAAGTACTTTTATTTGTTTTTGCTTTTGGGCTACAGCAAACTTTTTCTCAAAGTCGGCAACGGCCCAGATTTTGTTTTGATTGTTGAGGGAGTCTTTCCATTGGGCAGACTCTTTTCTATATTCTAAAGCTTTTTTGTAATTTCCTCTGTTTTCTTCAACCATTGACATATTGAATGCGGTACTTTCTTTTTTATCGAAATCTTTTATTTTCTTAGAAAAGATATAGGCTTTCTTGAAATATAGTATAGCTTTTTCATCTTTATATTGTAAATAATATAGATTTGCAATATTTTGGTACAATAGCGTAAGTGAAAGAGGGTCGTTTTCTTTCTCGTTTATTTCTTTACTTTTAAAT
The DNA here is from genome assembly GCF_903469665.1 of Flavobacterium sp. UGB4466. Classification (GTDB taxonomy): domain Bacteria; phylum Bacteroidota; class Bacteroidia; order Flavobacteriales; family Flavobacteriaceae; genus Flavobacterium; species Flavobacterium lipolyticum. The sequence continues at coordinate 36,679 of NZ_CAGKLC010000002.1, forward strand.
AGGTATTCTTCACTTTTGTTAAATTGATTAAGATGTAGATAACAAACTCCCAGATTTTCATAAATAGAACTTATTCGATAATCTAAACTTTTATTTGTTATTAGAAATTTTTCTACTTTCGAAAAATAGTAGATTGCTTTTTCGAATTCTTTCAATTCGAGCGAAACCTGACCTAAAACCTTATTTACTAGTGGGTAAAATGCAAAACTTTCAGAAATTAAATTCATTTCAGCTTTAGCTTCTTTAAAAAGTTTTAAGTTTTTAAATGAATATCCTCTTAAATAGTGGCAATAATCGGTTAATTCCTTATTCCTACTTGAGCTTAATTGTTTCATTGAATACACTAAAGTAGAGTCCCATTTTTTGTTTATAAAGAAATATTGAGCTTTGTTGAAATTGGTTTCTTTTTTAAATTGGGACGCCTTTATTTTAAGCACTTCGTTAAAATTACTAGTACTTGATTGTATTCTGGCGTGAGATGATATAGAGAATAAACACAGAACCGAAATGATGATAATTTTAAGTTTGTGCATTTTTCGATAATATTGGTTTTGTATAATAAAAAGAGAAAGGTATGGTGTGTTAAATTTATTTATTACACCATACCTTTTTATGTTCTAATCTGCAACTCCAGTTTTAGTTCCTCTAGAAGTTTCAGGGTCCAGATTTCGTAAATAAGATGTAACAGATGTAATTTGGCTAATTCTGTCAGAAATATAATCGATTTCAATATACCAAACATCATAGGTATCTGGTGTGCTTTCATCCCATGTATAGTCAAAATAGACTTCGATATTAGTATCGTTTTCTATTAGTGTACCAACTGATGGGGCAGCTGAATCCTTAGAGTTGATGTAAACGGTAGCACAGATTTTTAAAGTAAGGATTCCTTGATTTCTGTAAAGCTGTGCTGAAGCTAAAGGTGGAATTGGGAAAGTAAGGTTGCTTTTGTCTGAAAATACAAAATCTTGCTGATTAATTCTTGTGATTTGGGTAACGTTGAAGTTCATAGTGGTGTTTTAAGGATTATTAATCTGTTTTTTTGGTGTGTTAAAGATATTTTATTTTCACATATAAATGTAAGGTTTGTCGTGTTTTTTTGTGATTTTTCTAGTAACCAAGGCAAATTTTAGTTAGAAAATGCCATAAAAACGAAAAACCCCAATTCAAATGCATGAATTGGGGTTTTCTATGAATAAACCTTTAGTAAACTAAGATCTGATTACTCTTTTTTCTCCTCACGTGGAGGTCTTTGTAAAAGTGCTTTTCTTGACACTTTTTCTTTTTTAGTTTTTGGATCAACACCTAAGTATTTTACTTGGAATACGTCACCCATGTTTACAACATCAGTTACGTTTTCAGTGCGTTCCCATGCTAATTCAGAAACGTGTAATAAAACTTCATTTCCTGGTGCAGCAGTATATTCAACTACAGCTCCAAAATCTAACATTTTAATTACTTTTACTTCGTAAGCTTCTCCCATTTGTGGTTTGAAGGTAATTGACTTAATTTTTGCCAATACCGCTTCAATTCCGGCAGGATCTGTACCTAAGATTTCGATTACACCTTGTTCGTCAACTTCGTTGATTACAATAGTAGTTCCCGTAGCTTTTTGTAATTCCTGAATTACTTTTCCACCAGGTCCGATCAATGCTCCAATAAAGTTTCCAGGAATAGTTCTGGTAATGATTTTTGGTGCATGTGCTTTAACGTCAGCTCTTGGTGTAGCGATAGTTTCGGTTAATTTACCTAAGATATGTAAACGTCCATCACGAGCCTGGCTTAAAGCCTGCTCCATAATGTCGTAACGTAAACCGTCAATTTTGATATCCATTTGACAAGCAGTGATACCATCAGCAGTTCCGGTTACTTTAAAGTCCATATCTCCTAAGTGATCTTCATCTCCTAAAATATCTGATAATACAGCAAATTTCTCACCATCAGTAATTAATCCCATAGCAATTCCGGAAACCGGTTTTACCATTTGAACTCCTGCATCCATCAAAGCCATTGTTCCGGCACAAACGGTTGCCATAGAAGAAGAACCGTTAGATTCTAATACTTCAGAAACCACACGAATAGTGTAAGGACAATCTGCTGGAATCATGTTTTTCAAAGCTCTCTGAGCTAAGTTACCGTGACCTACTTCTCTTCTTGAAGTTCCTCTTAGAGGTTTTGCTTCACCAGTTGAGAAAGGAGGGAAGTTATAGTGTAAATAGAATTTCTCTTCACCTTGTTCAGATGGAGAATCAATTTGATTTGCTTCTCTTGAAGTTCCTAAAGTTACTGTAGCCAACGCCTGAGTTTCTCCACGTGTAAACAATGAAGATCCGTGAACTCTTGGTAAATAATCCGTTTCACACCAGATTGGTCTGATATCTGTTGTTTTTCTTCCGTCTAAACGAACGCCTAATTCTAAAACTACATTACGAACAGCTTCTTTGTTTGTTTTGTAAAAGTATTTAGAAACTAAATCACCATCAGCAGCCAATTCTTCTTCAGTAAACAAAGCTTTTACTTCTTCTTTTACTTCAGCAAATGCAGCACCTCTTTCGTGTTTAGCGGAACCAACTTTTGCAATAGCATAAATTTTATCGTATGCTGCAGCTTTTACTTTTTTGTAAATTTCTTCGTTTTCTTTCTCACCTTCGTAAGTACGAATTTCTTTTTTCCCAAAAGCAGCCTGCAAACGCAATTGCGCCTGAATTTGAACTTTAATAGCTTCGTGAGCAAATTTAATAGCTTCGATCATTTCGGCTTCCGAAATTTCTTTCATTTCACCTTCAACCATTGCCACAGAATCCATAGAAGCTCCAATCATCATATCGATATCGGATTTCTCTAATTCTTCTCTGCTTGGGTTGATGACCAGTTTTCCGTCGATACGTGCAACACGTACTTCAGAAATTAAGTTATAAAAAGGGATATCTGAAACAGCTAACGCTGCAGATGCCGCTAAACCAGCTAAAGCGTCCGGCATAACCTCTTCGTCATGAGACATTAATTGAATCATAACCTGAGTTTCAGCATGGTAATTGTCTGGGAAAAGCGGACGTAGAACACGGTCAACTAATCTCATTGTCAATACTTCGCTATCACTTGGACGAGCTTCTCTTTTAAAGAAACCACCTGGAAAACGACCTGCTGCTGCAAATTTTTCGCGATAATCTACCGTTAAAGGTAAAAAATCAACGCCCGGGTTTGAAGTGCGAGCTGAAACTGCTGTTGCAAGAATCATCGTATCGCCCATTCTTACTACTACAGAACCGTCTGCTTGTTTGGCTAAACGTCCTGTCTCGATTGTGATGCTTCTGCCATCACCTAAATCGATTTTTTCTACAAATAATTGTGGAATCATAATTTTTCCTTTTTGATTATACAATGGGTTTTAGTTGTGTTGTAGTTGTTGTTGTGTGTAGTTATTGTTCTAAAACCCAATGAAAAACCAAACTTTTTTTCTTATAAAATGCTTGTAATGTAAAAACAAAAAGAGGCACTCTCGCACCTCTTTTCTATATTGATTATTTTCTGATATTCAATACTTTGATAATCTCACGATATCTGTTGATCTCTTTCTTTTTCAAGTAGTCCAACAAAGCTCTTCTCTTACCTACTAATAGTACAAGTGAACGCTCAGTGTTGTAATCGTGACGATTTTTTTTCAAGTGTTCAGTTAAGTGTGAAATTCTGTAAGTGAACAATGCAATCTGACCTTCTGCGCTTCCAGTGTTTGTTGCACCACCGTGTTGTGCGAAAATCTCTTCTTTCTTTTCTTTAGTTAAATACATTCCAATATTGTTTAATGATTTTTATGTATGTCATACAACTTTTGTAAGACGGGTGCAAAATTAGATTAAAAAAACAAAAAAATCAAACAAAAATAAAAGAATCTCAAAAAGAACAGTAATTTTTGTTTTCGAACAATTTGCGGCCTTAATTTGTTTTACTTGTATGTTACTGTTAAAGGTATAGAGTAATTGACTCTAACAGGGATGCCTCTTTGTTGGCCAGGAATCCAATTTTCATAACTGGTAATGACTCTCATGGCTTCTTCATCCAGGCCATACCCTAGTGGTTTTAGTATTTTGGGTTCAGTTATTTTACCATCTTTTTCAATTACAAATTGAATTATTAATCGTCCGCTTATTTTATTGGCAACTGCTTCTTTTGTTTTTGAAAAATTTGCCCCTATGAAATTGTAAAAATCTTGTATTCCCTTTTTAGGTAATGGTCTTGATTCAAGAATGTTATATTGTGTTTCTATACCGTTATTATCTGTGCTTTTGCCAGAAATAAATGTTCCTTCTTTGTAAATGTCATCATACTGATGGCCGGTATTTTTATTTATTATTTTCCATTCGCCATCCTTGAATCCATTTTTTAAGCTTCCTTTTGATGAAAAAGGCTCACCATTTTCTTCATATGTTCCATTTCCATTTATGACTTTATGCTTATTGTTAACATCCCAAAAGTCATAAATCTTCATTTCAGAACTAATTCCTTTTTTAGATTCAATATATTCGCCTTTTAATAGAGGGTTTCCATTTTCATACCATTCTGAAATATTTCCGTTTAATCTTGATTTAATATAGTTCTCTGTCCTTCTTTTCTTTCCATTTTCGTAGTAGTGAATGTATTCTCCTTCTCTTGAGCTTCCATCTTTTGTTTTAGAATTCCCTTCCATTTGCAATACTCCGGATTTATAGTAGTTTTTAATTTGATACAAATCTTTGTCGGTGTAATAATCTTTGATTATTGTATAAAAAGCATGGTCTTCTTTTGACGCGTCTTTTCCAATCGAATCACGATAAATGATTTTGTCTGAAGAATTCTGTGAAAAGAGGAATATGGGAAATAATGCTAAAGCAATGAAAATTTTTTTTCTCATAAATTGATTTGGCTAATTGTATTTTGAGTTTCTTAGTACAGTTTGGCAACTTCCTGATTTACGAATTCTAAAAATCGTTCGTCAGCTTCTGTAAACGGATCTATAACATGACTGTCGATATCAATCTGACCAATATTTACTCCATCAACAAATAACGGAACAACAATTTCAGATTTAACAGTAAAGCTGCAGGCAATATAATTGTCCTGCGCTGCAACATCCGGCACTACAAAATTGGTGTTACTTTCGGCTACCTGACCGCAGATTCCTTTACCGAAAGGAATAACGGTATGATCTGTTTCAGCTCCAACATACGGGCCTAAGTGTAAGGTTTTGTTCTCGTGATTAGCAAAATAAAAACCAACCCAATTATAGTATTCGATATTCTCGTTTAATAACTGGCAGATTGCTAATAATTTTTCGTCTCTAACTAATACAGTGTCAGATACAATAGCGCTTATTTTTGGTTGTAATTCTTGGAATGTCATAATGTTAAGATTTTATACAAAAGTATTTAAAGCTAAACTCAAAAAATACATAAATTTGAAAAAAAATTTTCGTTGAAAAAATATCTCGTACAGTTTAAACCCTTTCTCATTTTTATAGGCACTTTTTTTGCAGCCTATATTGTACTCACCTTGCTATATAAGTTTTATCTAAACGGTTTTGGATCAAATGAAGTCGATGGAATAACCAACACTGTAGGACAAAATGTCGAACAATTGATGCAGGGTTTTAATTGTGATATTAAGATTCATAAAAGCCTTACTGATTCCTGGATGGAGGTTTGGTACAATAAGCACTATTCCGTTCGGATTGTTGAAGGCTGTAATGCGGTAAGCGTTATGATTTTGTTTGTTGCTTTTATACTTGCTTTTTCCGGAAAGTTCAAAGCCACTTTGTTGTTTATAGTATTTGGAATTTTCTCTATTTATGTTTTAAATGTAGCGAGAATTGCAATATTGGTTGTTTTATTGTTCCGTTTCCCGGAAAATAATCATTTCTTGCACGGAACTTTGTTTCCTTTGATTATTTATGGTTTCGTTTTTCTTTTGTGGATTATTTGGGTAAACAAATTTTCGAAGTATGCTAAATAGAATCCTCGAACATAAGTCCAAATTAATAATTGCGGTTGCGATTGTATTGTGTTTTGCAGTTATCAGAGCTTTTGAGAATCAGCTGTTCTATGACCCGTTTTTGGATTATTTTGACGGTGATTTTAAAAATTTACCATTTCCCGAGGTGAAAAATTTTACTCTTTTTCTGAATTTATTACTCCGGTATGTACTGAATACTATTTTGTCTTTGTCATTGATCTATGTTTTGTTTCAGGATCGGGATATGCTTCGATTTAGTTTGTTTCTGTATGTGTTTTTTGCGGTGATACTTTTGGGGATGTTTTTTGTCGTTCTTGAATGTTTTGCAGAAGGAAACTGGCTTCTTTTTTATGTGCGAAGGTTCATTATTCAGCCCATATTTGTATTGTTGTTTATTCCGGCATTTTATTATCAGCAGCAAAATTTAAAAAAATAACAATTTATTTCGCCTTTTTTTGGAGTCTTTTAAATAATTTTGCAGTATGAAACTAAAGAAGTGTACCGGATTATTTTTGGCCTTCCTATTATTGGTCTCCAATATTGGGTTTGCTTTTGATGTGCACTATTGTGGCGGAGAGATTGCTTCGGTTTCATTGAATACAACAGCAGCAGCTCCTGAAAAGAATTGTTGCGGAACCTCTGAAAAAAAATCATCTTGTTGTAAAGACAAAGTAGTTCATTTTGAAAAGAAATCAGATGATGCTACCTTAAAGTTTTTCTTCTTCCAGTTTGCTTTTCCTATGGCAGTTCAGGAATATCAACCGATTGCTTTTCTTGGAATTGTAAATTTCAAAAGCAATCAGGTTATTTCGTATTATTCTGATGCCAATGCACCGCCTTTATTTAAGTTGTATCACCAGTATATTTTTTATTCCTGATTTTAATGTTTAGATCCAGGCCGTTTTGGCTTGTGCTATGCTGTTTGTTTATTTCTCCTTTTGAAGAAATTCTATAGAAACAGCCTTCTATTTAACATTAAATCATTTTTTTATGCAAAAAAGTATACTGCTTTTTGTCGCATTTTTGCTATCCGTATCCGCGTTTTCGCAAGAAGATTTGCAGGAAGTAAAAATCACAAAAAAGCAAAAAGGAATAAAAAAATCCTATACGCTTACCTCTAATACTACTGTTATCACCAGCAAGGAGTTATTAAAAGCAGCCTGCTGTAACCTGGCCGAGAGTTTCGAAACAAATCCTTCGATTGATGTGAATTTTTCAGATGCTTTAACCGGGACCAAGCAAATTAAAATGCTTGGTTTAACAAGTCCTTATTTGTTAATCACCGAAGAGAATCTTCCTTCTGTACGCGGAGCTTCGCAAGCTTACGGATTATCGTTTACCCCGGGAACATGGATCGAAAGTGTTCAGATTACAAAAGGAGCGGGGAGTGTTATCAATGGGTATGAGAGCATTTCCGGACAAATTAATACCGAACTTTTAAAACCATTAAACGACATTCCGTTTTTCTTAAATGCTTATGGCTCTACAGATGCCCGTTTTGAGTTAAATACTCATTTTAATAGAAAACTGTCGGATAAATGGGCGACAAGTTTGTTTGTTCATGGTAATGCGCGTGTAGCAAAGAACGATATGAACGACGATGGGTTTTTAGATAATCCGCTTGGGAAACAAATTAATGTTTTGAACCGTTACCAATATTACAATCCTGATAGTGGTTTAGTAAGTTTTATCAATTTCAGGTATATGAATGATAAAAAACAGACCGGAGAATTGGATTTTGACAAGAATACAGATCGCGGAACAAAAAATCACTGGGGTTCAGAAATCAATACAGAACGTTTTGATGTTTCTACAAAAATTGGATATGTTTTTAAAGATATGCCGTATCAAAGTATCGGTTTTCAGAATGCTTTTAATACCCATAATCAAAACTCTTACTTTGGACTGAGTCTTTATGATATCAGACAAAATAGTTTTTATTCGAACTTAATTTTTAATTCGATTATCAACAATACGAAGCACAAGTTTTCTACCGGATTAAATTTTGCCTACGACCAGTATCAGGAGTTTGTAAACGCAAACGATTACAGCCGAATCGATAATTCTGTGGGAGCATTTTTCGAATACACTTATGATAATACGGATAATTTTAGTTTGATTTTAGGAGGTAGGGTAGACAATCACAATCGATTGGGAGTTTTTGTTACGCCGCGTCTGCACCTGCGATACAATCCATGGAAAAATGGAGTGCTTCGTGTTTCGGCAGGAAGAGGAAAACGTTCCGCTAATATTTTTGCCGAGAATCAGCAGCTATTTGCAAGTTCGAGAACTTTTTCAATTTTGGATCAAGGTGGGAAAATTTACGGATTGAATCCTGAGATTGCATGGAATTATGGGGTAAGTTTTTCTCAGAAATTCCGTCTTTTTAATAAAAATTCCGAAATTGGATTTGATTTCTATCGTACCGATTTTCAGAATCAGGCCGTTGTAGATCTGATGCAGAGTCCGCAGGATGTCTTGTTTTATAATTTAAAAGGAAGTTCTTTTGCCAATAGCTTTCAGGCAGAGTTTAATTTCGAATTGATTCATAATCTGAATTTAAGAACAGCTTATAAATATTACGACATTCAAACGGATTATCTGCGAGGAACTTTTCAGCGACCGTTACAGGCGAAGCATCGTTTTCTGGGGAATCTGGAATATGAAACCCAAGTAAATGATGGTAAGCAATGGAAATTTGATTATACATTTAACTGGTCCGGAAAACAACAATTGCCTTATACAGCGTCAAACCCGACTGCAGATCAGTTTCCTGATTTTTCGCCTTCGTATGCGGTGATGAATGTTCAGGTAACGCGAATTCTTTCTCCTGTTTTTGAAGTATATGTAGGAGGGGAGAACATTGGGAATTACAAACAGCAAAAAGCTATTTTAGGAGCTTCAGATCCATTTGGCCCTAATTTTGATGCTTCTGTTGCGTACGCTCCTATTTTTGGACAGATGTATTACGCGGGATTGCGTTTTAAGATAAAATAGAGGTAAAATGTAAAATGTGAATTACGGAGACACGAAAATTTTATTCAATCATCTTACATCTCACATAAAACATTTCACACATAACAAAAAAAAATAACATTAAATAATAAACAAGATGAACAGAATAATTTTAATTGCACTAGTAGCTTTTTTAGGATTTTCAGCTCAGGTTCAAACTAAAAAGAATAAATATTTAAAGTATACAACTGAGGTAAACGGTACTTGTGAGCAATGCAAAAAGCGTATTGAAAAAGCCGCTTTTAGTGTTCCGGGTGTAAAATCGGCGGTTTGGGATATTAACACGCATCAGCTTGCAGTGATTTTGAACGAAGAAAAATCATCTACAGCAGATTTGAATGCCGTTATCGCTAAGGTAGGACATGATACTAAAGAGGTTAAAGCCACGGATGCTGATTATGATAATCTACATTCCTGCTGCAAATATGTAAGAGAATAAAAAACAAAAGAGCCCGGGTTTGTATCCGGGCTTTTAATAGTTAATTTATCTTTAAAATATGGCTTTTAATTGTGGTTGAAGCAAATTATTGTTAATTTCACCACCTTATAAATATAACCAAGCGCATTTATGAATAATTTTGATTGGACTCAATTAATCAACCCTGAATTTTATATAACATTAAGCATTGGAGGGGTTCAAATTGGTTTATTTATTGTTCTCTTTATAGTTTTTGCTGAAACGGGACTTTTTGCAGGATTTTTTCTTCCGGGAGACAGTTTACTTTTCTTAGCAGGTATTTACAGTCGTGACTTAATGCAGAATGTTGTTGATATACCAACAGATTTTCTTAATGTATTTATACTTTCGACTCTGGTTGCTATAATGGGAGTTTTAGGAAATATGACCGGATATTGGTTTGGTGCCAAAAGCGGTTATTATTTGTTTAAAAAAGAAGACTCTTTTTGGTTCAAGAAAAAATATTTATTGCAATCAAAAGACTTCTTTGAGAAGTACGGTGGAAAAGCAATTATCTATGCACGTTTTCTTCCAATTTTCAGAACTTTCGCCCCTATTGTGGCAGGGATAGTTTCGATGGATAAAAAGAAATTCATGTTCTTTAATGTTCTAAGTTCTTTCTTATGGTCGTTTATACTGATCTTCGCCGGACACTACCTGTATGGAGTGTTTTTGAAAGAAGGAATAGATTTAAAACATCACATCGAATACATCATTATTATAATTGTTATCATATCTACATTTCCGGTATTGATAAAACTCTTTAAAAAGAGACCAAGCGAAAAGATATAATTCAAATAAAATCTATAAAAAAGTCCGAAGCAATTAAGTTTCGGACTTTTTTTATGTAATAGGTTTTTCTTTTGTGAAATGTGAGTTGTAAGATGTGAAATGTGAAATGTGGGATCTAAAAGAATCTGCAAACTGTCAATCCTTATGAACCTAAAAAAACTTAGCCCCTTAGTATCTCAGAAGCTTAGCATCTTTAAGAAAACTACCATTCATTCACCTTATTAGCATCCATTTTTAAGAAGATAAACAGTAGAATTGTGAATCCCCAGAGTCCGGAACCTCCATACGAAAAGAAAGGCAGAGGAACCCCAATTGTTGGGAAAATTCCAATAACCATGGCAATGTTAACAAAGAAGTGTATAAACAAAATTCCGGCAACGCAATATCCATATACCCTGCTGAATTTTGTTTTTTGCCTTTCAGCCAGATAGATTACTCTCAGAAATAAACCGGCAAAAAGCAAGATTACGACTAAAGACCCTGCAAAACCCCATTCTTCACCAACCGTTGTGAAAATGTAATCGGTGTGTTGTTCAGGAACGAATCCTCCTTTGGTTTGAGTTCCTTCAAGGAAACCTTTTCCAATCCATCCCCCGGATCCAATAGCAATTTCAGATTGATTAGTATTGTATCCAATACCTTTCATGTCAACACTTTTTCCTAATAAGATATTAAAACGGTCACGGTGGTGCTGTTTAAAAACATTATCGAAAACATAATCTACAGAGAAAACAAAAGCTGAAATGACGGCTAAAAGGATACCGCTTAAGATGATATTTCGGTCAACTACTCTTCCTTTGAAATGTATGATTGTTAGTATTCCCAAGGCAATTAAAATCACTACATAAGGTTCCAGTACGAGTGTCAATACAAACAATAGGATTGTAATAAATCCAGTCCATACGTACCAGGATGGCAGCCCTTCTCTATACAATACAATGATGAAAATACTATAAATTAAGGCACTTCCCGGATCGGGTTGAGGTAAAATTAATAATACAGGTGAAAATACAATCGCCAAAGCCTGAAGCTGCCTGTTAGTGTCTTTCAGGTTGATTTGTGTATCACTTAAATATTTGGCTAATGCCAATGAAGTGGCTGCTTTGGCAAACTCAGACGGCTGCAAAGTAAAGCTGCCAATAGCGTACCAACATCTTTGCCCGGCAATAGTTTTTCCGAATAAGAACAAACCGGCTAAGGACAATAGTGAAACGCCAAAAATAATAGTCGCATATTTCTCGTAAAACTTTCCATCTACAAAAAGCACCACAAAAATCAAAGGAATGGTACATCCGATAAAGATTAATTGCTTTTGGTAAGTTCCTTCGGTTGACAATAATGAGGAAGAATAGATATTGAGCCACCCTAATATCACCAACGAAATGTAGATAAAAACGCTTATCCAGTCAATGTTATTTTTTACACTTTGATTTTTCATTTGAAATAATCTTTGTTAGTTCTTTTTAGTGGTGTCTGATACTGTTTTTTTAACTTCTGCTTTAGGTGTCACCGGTTTAACGGGGACAATTTTAGCTTTTAAAGTAGAATCTTTTGGTGTAGATTCAATGGCACTGGCTTCATTCATACCGCCCAGTTTTGCATACTCGCTGGCTAAGCTTTTGTTTAAAACCCTTGTTTCTAAATCGGTCCTGGTGATTTTATGTCTCAGATATTTTTCAATCATTAAACTGGCAATCGGACCTGCCACTGTAGCTCCAAATCCTCCATTTTCAATCATAATGGCAATGGCAATTTTTGGATTATCCTTTGGTGCAAAAGCCACAAATATAGAGTGATCTTTAAGCTGTGTTCTTTTGCCGTTAATTTTTGCAAAATTTTCCGCAGTACCCGTTTTTCCACAAATATCAATGCCTTCTACCCTAAGGGCATAAGCTGTTCCTTTGTTATACACATCAAATAAACCACTTATAACTGGTGGGAAATATTTTTGGTCAATTGTGGTGACATGTTTAGTGGTGAATTTGGCATCAATTTTCTTTCCTTCGATCTTTTTAATGATGTGAGGGGTATAATAGTATCCCTGATTGGCGACCGTTGCCATCATGTTAGCTAGTTGGATAGGAGTCATTAGAACTTCTCCCTGGCCAATAGCATTCGATACGATAGTTGTACTTCTCCAGCCTCCGTTCGGGTAAATTCTTTTATATGTTTTTGATGTTGGAATGTTTCCTCTCTTACCTGTTGGCAGGTCATAGCCCATAAATTGTCCCAAGCCGAAACTTTTAATGTGATCACTCCAAACATCTACCGCCTTAGCAGGATTGTTATATTTGTTAATGGTTAACATGTAAGATTGTGCAAAATAGGTATTACAAGAGTTGTAAATCCCATTGTGTAATTGATGAGGGCCAAAACCGTGACATTTCATAAAACGGCCTCTACCATAGCTAAACCCATGGTGGCACATAAAAGTCGTTTGTTCGTTGATAACGCCTTCCTGTAAAGCAACCAGACCGGTAAGGATTTTAAACGGAGAACCGGGAGGGTACTCTGCTAAAAGTCCTCTGTCGTATAATGGTTTTGCAATAGAGTCGTGATATAAAAGGGTGTAATTTTTAGATCGTTGTCTTCCAACTAAAATTCCGGGATCATAAGAAGGAGCAGTTACCAATGCCAAAATCTCTCCACTTTTAGGTTCGATAGCGACAATTCCTCCTCTTTTGTTGATCATTAATTCTTCTCCGTATTTTTGAAGTTCGGCATCGATTGTTAAATTGATGTCTTCTCCCGCTACGGCGATAGTATCGTATTTACCCTCTTTGTAAGAGCCAATTTCTCTGTTATATTTGTCTTTCTGAATGTATTTTACACCTTTAATACCTCTAAGGATGTCTTCGTAGCTTTCTTCAACACCTTGCTTTCCAATCAAATCTCCACTATTGTAATATGGGTTTTTGGCAATTAATCGCTCGTTTACCTGTGTGATGAAGCCAAAGATATTGGCGCCATAATCTACTTCATAGTCACGAAGGGAACGCTTTTGAAAATAAAAGCCTTCATATTTTCTAATTTTTTCCTGAAAAGCGGCGAACTCATTTTTGTTCAGCTGTGCTAAAAATACCGAAGGCAGTCTTGGGCTGTATACTTTGGCTTTGGCAATTCTTTTGTCGTACTCTTCTCTGGTAATGTTTAATAAAGTACAGAATTCAGGAATATTAAGGTTTTCTTTGATTTCTCTCGGAATCACCATGATGTCATAAGAAGCCTGGTTGGCAACCAATAATTTTCCATGTCGATCATAAATATAACCTCTTTCCGGATAGTCATATTTTTTCTTTATGGCATTATTTTCGGATTTTAACTTAAACGAATCATCGATGATCTGTAAATAAAAGATCCTGATCACTAGCAAGGATGCTGCAATAATAATTAAAGAGGGCAGCAAAACTTTTCTCATCGTTTATTAGGCTTAATAAGGTAAATTATGATAATTGAGGTGATTATGGTAAAAATCGAACTAAATAACGTTCGAAGTAAAACGTCCAGAATAAATTTAAATTGAAAAGCTTCGAGAATAAATAACACGATGTGGTGTAATACAACAGAAACTAAAATAAATGAAAATCGTTCGGGAGTTAAGGAGTCATTCAGTTTAATAGTTTGATATTCGTAACTGAGTCCAAACGAGAATTTAAAAATGTAAGGCCTGTAATAAGCTAGTACAAGACATGCTGCTGCATGAATTCCTCCTGAATTACAAAACATATCCATAATAATTCCAAGTAAGAAGCTGGATACAATCAAACCTGTTCGGTTGCTGTTTACCGGATACAAAATAATGTACAAGATATATGGGAAGGGACTTATGTACCCTAAAAAATTCATATTATTGAAAATAACAACCTGAATTGCTAGTAACATAATAAATCGAAAAATATTGAGTAACAAAGCGCTATTCATTTTTCTCCTTGTTTTCTAAATTAATAAGTTCTTCTCTGTCCTTGCTCTTGATGATGTATACGTGTCCCAAGTTGGTCATATCGTTAAACAGTTTAACATTTATAACGTAGTAACTTGTGTTTTTCTCAATATAGATCTTGTCAACCGTTCCAATGTTGATTCCTTCAGGGAAAATTACAGATTGTCCTCCGGTTACGATGGTGTCACCTTTTCTGATCGAAGCTAATCTTGGAACATCTTTTAACTGTGCAAATCCGGTGCTTTTACCGTCCCAGGTCAATGATCCAAAATGATTTGACTTTTTAATCTTGGCATTGATTTGAGATTTTGTGTTCAAAATACTTACAACAGTTGCGTATCTTGGTGATGTGTCATCAATAATACCAATAATTCCTAAGCTATTGATTACCCCCATATCCGGTTTAACGCCATCGTTTGCCCCTGAGTTAAGCGTGATGAAGTTTTCGTGTGTGTTATAGGAGTTGTGAATTACTTTTGAAACAATAATATCCGCAGGTTTAACTCCTTTTACACTGTCTGCCAAAGGTAGTTTTGTGGTGTCTTGTTTGTTGAATAATAGACTTTTTAATCTTGCGTTTTCAAGTACAAGTTCGTCATTTTCAGTTCTTAGATTCAAATATTCATTTACGCGATTGATTCTTTCATAAACACCTCCGCTTAGAAAATTAGCCGAACTGATTATTTTGCTTCTGTGGTAAGAATGAGACTGAACTGTGAGTGCCAACGAAATACCTAAAAGCAGCAAAAACAGCAATCGATTACTGTTTCTTATAATGAAATTAAAAATTTGCTGCATTTCTTGTATGGTTATTTTGTTTCAGGATATGCTTTTGGTTTCAAATTTAATCAGAGCCAAATGTTTAAATTTGGCTCCGAGAAAATATATTGATTGTTATTATGGATCTTATTTGATTAAGATACTTTTGAACTTTGTAATGTTTTTAAGTGCCATTCCGGTTCCACGAACAACAGCTCTTAATGGGTCTTCAGCAATATAAACAGGTAAATCTGTTTTTTGCGAAATACGTTTGTCAAGACCTCTTAACATCGATCCACCACCAGCTAAATAAATACCTGTGTTGTAGATATCGGCTGCTAATTCTGGCGGAGTCTGAGATAATGTTTCCATTACCGCATCTTCAATACGTTGAATCGATTTGTCAAGTGCTTTTGCAATTTCACGGTAGGAAACATCTACTTGTTTTGGTTTCCCTGTAAGTAAGTCTCTACCTTGAACTGACATGTCTTCTGGTGGTCCATCTAAATCTTCGATTGCGGCACCAATTTGAATTTTTATTTTCTCTGCAGTACTTTCTCCAACAAAAAGGTTGTGTTGCGTACGCATGTAATAAACAATATCATTTGTGAAAACGTCACCTGCAATTTTCACAGATTTGTCACACACAATTCCACCTAATGCGATAACGGCAATTTCTGTAGTACCACCTCCAATATCAACAATCATGTTTCCTTTTGGCTGCATGATATCGATACCAATACCAATTGCTGCTGCCATTGGCTCGTGAATTAAGTAAACTTCTTTTCCGTTTACTCTCTCACAAGATTCTTTTACCGCTCTCATCTCTACTTCGGTAATACCGGATGGAATACAAACCACCATTCTTAAAGCCGGAGTAAACATGCGTTTTTTCAATGCCGGAATGCTTTTGATGAACATGTTGATCATCTTTTCCGAAGCATCAAAATCAGCAATTACACCGTCTTTTAAAGGCCTTATGGTCTTGATGTTTTCATGCGTTTTACCTTGCATCATATTGGCTTCCTTACCAACAGCAATGATTTTGCCTGATATTCTATCACGTGCAACGATCGACGGACTATCAATAACAACTTTATCATTATGTATGATTAAAGTGTTTGCGGTACCAAGGTCTATCGCAATATCCTCGGTCATGAAATCAAAAAATCCCATAAGTTTTTTAGGGGTTTAAAATGTTATAAATTATTTTGAACAAAGTTAAACAAATTAATGTTTAAAATGACGTGTTCCCGTAAATACCATTGCAAGATTGTTTTCATTGCAATAATTTATGCTTAATTCGTCTTTTATTGAGCCTCCTGGCTGAATAACAGCAGTTATTCCTGCTTTTTTGGCTAATTCTACACAATCCGGAAATGGAAAAAATGCATCACTTGCCATCGAAGCGCCCGTTAAATCAAATCCAAAAGCTTTTGCTTTGTCAACTGCCTGAACTAAAGCGTCAACTCTTGAAGTCTGACCTGTTCCTGACGAAATTAATGTTCCGTTTTTAGCAAATACGATTGTATTTGATTTGGTGTTTTTACAAATTTTTGAAGCAAATATCAAATCTTCTATTTCTTCAGCTGTAGGCTCAGTAATAGTAACGGTTTTTAAATGCTCTTTAGTATCTGTAATATTATTTCTGTCCTGAATTAACAATCCGTTAAGACATGTTCTTACTTGTCTTGTTGGTAATTCAACTTCATTTTGAATTAAAATGATTCTGTTTTTCTTTTCTTGTAGTATTGTAATTGCCTCTTCGTCATAACTTGGAGCGATTACTACTTCACAGAATAATTTATTGATTTCTTCTGCTGTTGTCACATCAATTTTAGTATTTGAAATCAAAACTCCGCCAAAAGCAGATGTTGGATCACATGCCAACGCTGCTAAATAAGCCTCACTAATTGTTTTTCTTGAAGCTAAACCACAAGCGTTATTGTGTTTTAAAATGGCAAATGTTGGGCCGTCAGTTTTGAACTCATTAATTAAGTTTACTGCTGCATCAACATCTAATAAGTTGTTGTATGATAATTCTTTTCCGTGAACTTTTTTGAACATAGCGTCAAAATCGCCAAAGAAGAATCCTTTTTGATGAGGGTTTTCACCGTATCTTAAAACCTGACCATCTGCAATACTTTCTTTGTAAATGGTTTCGTCAGTGTTGAAATAGTTAAAAATAGCTCCGTCGTAGTGAGACGAAACGTGGAATGCTTTGGTAGCCAATAATCTTCTGTTTTCAAGAGTAGTTGCTCCATTTTGTTCTGTAATCAAATCTAAAAGCAGGCTGTATTCGTTTACCGAAGCAACAATTACAGTGTCTTTGAAATTTTTAGCACCGGCACGGATCAAAGAAATTCCGCCAATGTCAATTTTTTCAATAATATCCTGCTCACTTGCACCTGAAGCAACAGTTTTTTCGAACGGATACAAATCAACAATTACTAAATCAATCTGAGGAATATCAAATTCTTTCATCTGCTGAACGTCACTTTCGTTATCCTGACGGTTTAAAATTCCACCAAAGATTTTCGGGTGAAGTGTTTTTACTCTTCCTCCAAGAATTTCAGGGAAAGAAGTAATGTCTTCAACAGGAACAACAGGAATGCCAAGGTTTTTTATGAAATCTTCGGTTCCTCCGGTCGAGTAAAGTGTTACGTTTTGTTCGTGTAATTTTCTAACGATTGGCTCTAAGCCGTCTTTTGAAAAAACAGAGATTAATGCCGATTGTATTGTTTTAGTTGTGCTCATCGTGTAGTTATGATTTTTGAGACTGCAAAAGTAGTTTTTTTATATATTATTTTAAAGAAAATTAATGTAACATTATGCTAAAAAAATCTACTGATGAGTAAGTTAACTTTTATTAGGTTTTTGATTTTAAATTATTGAATTTTACTTTATTGAAAAATACGACTATATGCTTGTCTATCTAAGATTATTAAAAGAAAGTTTAGGTTTTGCCGTAAATGCGCTGCGAAATAATAAACTGCGAACGTTGTTGTCGTTATTGGGTGTTACGATCGGAATTTTTTCGATTATTGCTGTTTTGGCAGCGGTCGATTCTTTAGATCGTAAAATTTCTAAAGATTTGAGTAGCTTAGATAAAAATACAATTTATTTAATGAAGTTTAGTTTTGGACCTTCTGAAATTCCACAATGGAAAAGAGATCAGTTTCCAAATGTGAAATACGATGAGTATGTAGGGCTGAAAAATTCATTGACCAATACGGATCAGGTGGCGTATCAGCTTTTTGTAAAACACGAAAGTTTAAAATACGATTCAAAAACTGTAAGTGATGTAAATATTATCCCTTCGTCGAATGAAATTGTAGATATTGAAGGATTAAGTTTTGATAAGGGGAGATTTTATACCGAATCTGAGTCGAATTCCGGTGCGGCTGTTATTGTTTTGGGTTACGAAATTGCTGAAGGGCTTTTCGGTACAAGTGATCCCATTGGCAAGAGTATCCGTTTGTACGGACAACGTTTTAATGTAATTGGTGTAATTGCAAAACAAGGAGCGGGTTTTTTTGGCGACAGTAATGATACATCGGTTTATTTGCCATCCAATTTTTTACGCCGAATGTATGGTGATAGTGATGCCATGACACCCGTAATTGTTGTGAAGCCTGTAAAAGGGATTGACATGGATGCTTATAAGGCACAGGTGGCACAAAAAATAAGAGCTATTCGTGGTATGAAAGCCGGAGAAATGGATAATTTCTTTATTAATGTACTTTCCGGATTTACCGATTTTATAGATGGAATTTTAGGACAGATGAATGTTGTGGGATGGATTATCAGTGGATTTTCTCTTTTGGTCGGTGGTTTTGGAATTGCCAATATTATGTTTGTATCTGTAAAAGAAAGAACCAATTTAATCGGAATTCAGAAATCACTGGGAGCTAAAAACCGATTCATTTTATTTCAGTTTTTGTTTGAAGCAGTAATTCTTTCTGTTATTGGTGGAATAATAGGTTTGGTGATGGTTTGGGGAATTGCACTGGTCTTAACAAAAGTGCTTGATTTTGAATTTGTTCTTAGTTTCGGGAATATAATTTTAGGAACTACTCTCGCCGCATTTATTGGTTTGGTTTCAGGAATATTACCTGCGATATCTGCTGCAAATCTGGATCCGGTTGAAGCCATTCGAACCGGGATGTAAGCATTCTGTTAAAAAAAATCAATTTTTAACCGTTATTATTTTGGCTCTGCTGTTGAATTTTATCGTAATTTTAATACCCTAATTTAAAAAGCGATACGATGATACCAGTTAAAGCTTATGCAGCCTATGATGCTGTTAATCCGTTAAAACCCTACACGTTTGAAAGAAAAGAAGTAGGTGCCCATCAGGTTCAGATAGAAATTTTGTATAGTGGGGTATGCCATTCCGATATTCATACCGCAAAAGGGGATTGGGGCCCTGTAAATTACCCTTTAGTTCCCGGTCATGAAATTGTAGGCCGAATTGTAGCTGTTGGAAGCGAAGTTTCTAAGTTTAAAATTGGAGAGCTGGCGGGAGTGGGGTGCTTTGTAGATTCCTGCAGAGTGTGTCCAAGCTGTCAGTCCGGTGAAGAGCAATTTTGTGATGAAGGAATGACCGGAACTTACAATGGTGTAGAGAGAGGAACGGATATTCCGACCAAGGGAGGATATTCAACCAGTATTATTGTAGATGAAAGTTATACGCTTCACGTTTCTGAGAAACTCGATATCAAAGGAGTTGCCCCGTTATTATGCGCCGGAATTACGACTTACTCGCCTTTGCGTTATTTAAAAGTTGGTAAAGGACATAAAGTTGGAGTTTTAGGACTTGGGGGCTTAGGTCATATGGCTGTGAAGTTTGCAGTTTCTTTTGGTGCCGAAGTTACGATGTTAAGCCACTCTCCTTCCAAAGAAGCCGATGCTAAAAAGTTAGGTGCGCATCATTTTGCTTTAACCTCAAATCCGGAAACAATGGAATCGCTTGCCAATAGTTTCGATTTTATTCTGAATACAGTTTCTGCCAAACACGATCATAATGCCTATTTGAATTTGTTAACGACAAACGGAACCATGATCGTAGTAGGTGCTCCGCCTGCACCTGCTGAAATTCCTGTTTTTACTTTAATTATGAAAAGAAGAAGTATCATAGGAAGTTTAATTGGAGGAATCAGAGAAACTCAGGAAATGCTGGATTACTGCGCCGAGCATAATATTACTTCAGATGTTGAGATTATCGATATGGGGTATATTAATGAAGCTTACGACCGAATGAATAAAAGCGATGTGAAGTATCGTTTTGTAATTGATATGGCTTCTTTGAGGTAGTTTTATAAGGTTCAAAGAGGCAAAGGTTTAAAGGTCTTTTTCTTTGTGTAAACTTTGCGAGCCTTGCGATTAAGATTTAAACGCAAGGCTCGAAGAGTTTTTTATTTTGAAGATTTGGTATAAATTTTAGTTCGGGTAGCTGATTGTTTGATATGTCGCTCCGTTGGAGCTTTTGCTTGGATTGAATATTTTTGGTTATAGAATAATGCTCCTTCGGAGCTTAATCGTATGAAAGAAAAGTCTGTAAAGCTTGTTTTAGAGCTTCACAGACTTTTGTCTTTATTGAATCTTGTATGTGGTTTAAGTAAGGATTTTTTATCGTGTTAGTTGTTTACCTTTTTGTATTCTAAAGTGCCAAGCTGCTCGTGGGTAATAACACGTTTCTGACTGTCGAAGTAGTCAATTTGAAATTTTACAGGAATAAGATCAACGGTAACAGTTAAGGTGTTGTTGTCTTTCGAAAGTTTCCATTTGCCGTTGGTGCTTTTGTCTCCTACGATTCCTGTAAATTTTCCATCCTCATTAAAGATCTGAAACACCTGATCACTCTTGAATTTTTCTTTTATATCTTTTTCTGTTCCGTTTTTGGTAAGTTTTACCAGTTGCCATTTTCCAATAAGTTCTTTTGACGTTTGTGCCTGAATGGAAAGTGAAGCTAACATAATTAGTGCTAGAAAAACAATCTTTTTCATAAGGTTACGATTTTAAAGTTAGATTTTGAGGAACAAATATATTTTTGAAAGGGCTTATTTTTCTTTCAGTACTTTCTCTAAATATTCGACTTTTTCTTTTTCAGCCTGAAGCATACGTTCGTAGAGTTCAATGACTTTATCTAATGGATTGAAATTGCAATAATTTGCATGAAACATTCCATTTGCTCCATTACAGCTGTTGTCGTAAAAATTATTGAAATAACTAATCATATTTTCTTCGTTAAAGTTTTTTATAGCCTCAACACTTACGCCAAGAGCTTTGGCTACTTCTGCGAGTTTTGCATCGTCTATGGTTTCGCTGTTTTCTATTGTGGATACAGTTTGCTGAGAGGTTCCTAAAGCCTGAGCCAAAGCTTCCTGTTTCATGTCTTTAAGTTCACGAATACGACTAATTTTTCGTCCTATGTGATTTGGTTTTGTTGCTGTACTCATAATTCAAAGATATTTAAAAAGCTTTAATAAAAATGGAATTTGGTAAAAAACACATCAATTATTGTGAGATACATTTTTAATAGTTCGTTTGGGTTAAAGCTATTATAATAGATTGATGTATGTAAAGCAAAAATACAATTTTTCAGACAAGTATTAATTAGTTGTTCTTAAAATTGTTAGTTATAAAAATTCCGTAGGAATGAAATGTCGGTAAGAATATGATTTATCATGTTGAAGTTACACATTGATAAAAATTCCGTAGGAATGAAACGTCGGTAGTTTATCGTGTTGAAGTTAGGATTGTGTTTTTGCACGCCGATAAAAATTCCGTAGGAATGAAATGTCGGTAGTTTATCGTGTTGAAGTTAGGATTGGGTTTTGCGCATCAATAAAAATTCCGTAGGAATGAAATGTCGGTAGTTTATCGTGTTGAAGTTAGGATTGGGTTTTGCGCATCAATAAAAATTCCGTAGGAATGAAATGTCGGTAGTTTATCGCGTTGAAGTTAGGATTGGGTTTTGCGCATCGATAAAAATTCCGTAGGAATGAAACGTCGGTAGTTTATCGCGTCGAAGTTAGGATTGGTTTTTGCACGCCGATAAAAATTCCGCAGGAATGAAATGTCGGTAGGAACGGCATATTTTGTTGGTTATAAAAATAAAAAAATCCCAAGAAGCAATTTCTTGGGATTTAATCGTTTTAGAAGTTTAAAAACTATCTAATTTCGTTATTCTGAATCAAATCGATATACAAGTTGATTTTGTCTTTCAATTCTTTTCTTGGCGTGATAAAGTCAAGGAAACCGTGCTCTAATAAGAACTCGGCAGTTTGGAAACCTTCCGGTAAATCCTTACCAGTTGTGTCACGAACTACACGCGGACCGGCGAAACCAATCAACGCGCCTGGCTCAGAAATGTTGATATCTCCTAACATGGCATAGGATGCAGTTGTTCCTCCGGTTGTTGGATCTGTACAAAGAGAGATATAAGGTAATTTAGCTTCTGCTAATTGCGCTAATTTCACAGATGTTTTTGCTAATTGCATTAAAGAATAAGCAGCTTCCATCATACGAGCTCCACCAGATTTAGAAATCATTACAAAAGGTAGTTTGTTTTTGATAGCGTGATCAATACCTCTGGCAATTTTTTCACCTACAACAGCTCCCATAGATCCACCGATAAAGGCGAAATCCATACAGCAAATTACAAGTTCTTTTCCTTTAGATTTTCCCACTCCGGTACGCACAGCGTCTTTTAGGTGAGTTTTTTCCATAACGTCTTTCAGTCGTTCTGCATATTTTTTTGTATCCACAAAATGCAGAGGATCTTTAGAAGTCATGTTTTTATCTAATTCAACAAACTCATTATTGTCAAATAAAATTTCAAAATAGGTTGCGCTTCCAATTCGAACATGAAAATCATCTTCAGGACTTACAAATAAGTTTCGGGCTAATTCGTCAGCATCAATAATTTTTCCTGTTGGAGATTTGTACCACAATCCTTTCGGAACGTCCATCTTATCTTCTGTAGCGGTCGTAATCCCTTTTTCCTGTCTTTTAAACCAAGCCATTATTTTAGATTTTAGATTTTAGATTTTAGATTTTAGATTTTAGACTTTGAAAAATCTAAAATCTAAAATCAGAAATCTAAAATTTATAGTGTATTTACGTTATTTAAGTCTGCAAAAGCTTGCTCAAGTCTTGTATTGAACGTTACTTCGCTTTCACGTACCCATTTTCTTGGGTCATAATATTTTTTGTTTGGAACATCAGCACCTTCCGGGTTACCAATTTGAGTTTTTAAATAGTCAATGTTTTTAACCATATAATCACGTATTCCTTCTGTGTATGCAAATTGTAAATCGGTATCGATATTCATTTTGATTACTCCGTATCCAATTGCTTCTCTGATTTCTTCAAGAGTAGAACCTGAACCTCCGTGGAAAACAAAATCTACCGGATTATGACCCGTGTTGAATTTGTTTTGAACGAAATCCTGAGAGTTTTTTAAGATTTTCGGAGTTAATTTTACGTTTCCTGGTTTGTAAACACCGTGAACGTTTCCAAAAGCAGCAGCAATTGTAAATTTAGGGCTTATTTTAGATAATTCTTCATAAGCATAAGCAACTTCTTCTGGCTGAGTATATAATTTTGAACTGTCAACGTCAGAGTTGTCAACACCATCTTCTTCACCACCTGTAATACCAAGTTCGATTTCTAATGTCATTCCCATTTTACTCATTCTTGCCAAATATTCTTTGCAGATTTCGATGTTTTCTTCGATTGGCTCCTCAGATAAGTCAATCATGTGAGAACTGTATAATGGTTTTCCTGTTTCTGCAAAATGTTTTTCAGAAGCATCTAATAAACCATCAATCCAAGGTAATAATTTTTTTGCACAGTGGTCAGTATGAAGAATTACGGTTGCTCCGTAAGCTTCTGCTAAAGTATGAATATGTTTTGCTCCGGCGATTCCACCAGCGATTGCTGCTTTTTCACCTGCATTAGATAGTCCTTTTCCAGCGTTAAACTGTGCTCCACCGTTTGAAAATTGAATGATAACCGGTGCATTTAATTTTGCTGCAGTTTCAAGAACTCCATTGATTGTACTTGAACCAGTAACATTTACTGCAGGTAATGCAAATCCTTTTTCTTTCGCATAATTAAAGATCTCCTGAACCTGATCTCCCGTAGCTACTCCCGGTTTAATATTGTGTGCCATTGTAATTTTTTTTTAGTTGTTTTTAGTTTTTAGGTTGCAAAAATAAGAATTAATTAGCATTAGAATGGATAATTTATTCCAAAATTTAAAACCGAGTGCCCAAAATTGTATTCTTTAAACCAGCGATCTCCCTTCTCATGTGCTGGGTTATAGGTCTTAAAGCCCATATCTAAACGGATAACAAAAAAGCTTAAATCGTATCGTAAACCAAATCCTGTACCTAGTGCAATTTCAGCTAAATCGTTTACGCTAGAGAATTTTGCTTTCTCATCAATCACATTATCGAGCACATTCCAGATATTTCCGGCATCTGCAAAGATGGCTCCTTTAACGGCGCCAAAAATTTTAAAACGAAGCTCGGCACTCATGGCAATTTTCATATTGGCCTCGTTGAAATCATTTGCGGCATTTGTGCTTCCGGGACCCAAAGAATAGGGCTGCCATGCGCGGTTGTCGTTTGAACCTCCTGCATAATAACTTCGTGAAAACGGGATGTAGTTTGAATTTCCAAATGGAACCGCAATTCCGAAAAAGGTTCTTACGGCCAGTACTTTTTCTTTTCCAAAATCCCAGTGTTTGATATAATCAAATTCAGTTTTGATGTATTCTGAATATTCCAGATTAAAAATTTCATAATTGCCTTTGTCATTTTTTTGAAAGTTCCCAATGTTTGAAATAGCAGATAACAAAGTACCGGCTGATTCTATTTTGGTTTTAAACTGATAGAATGTATTATCGGCAAGATCTTTTTTTGTGGTTTTGGTAAAAGTATAGCTGGTGGCCAGAATAAAGTCATTCTCGGTCAGACGAATTCTTCTTTCTTCGATGCTTTTTACATCTTTATAGGCCTGATCCGTAAGGATTAAGCTAGAATTGGGGGACAACACATCATTGGTAAACCCGGTAGTCCCTTTGGGAATGCTTAGGTTTCGATCGTCCGGACTGTTATAATAATCCTCATTTTTATTGTATATCGTACCAATATTGTTTAATTCTCTATAAGATGTTCTATAAACGTTAAAGTAGTTATCCGGATTTAAATTTCGTACGAATTGTGCATTAAGGAGTTCAAATTTTGCCGTATTCCCTCGTTTAGGAGACCAGTTGTAAGCGATTCCTCCTGTGAAATTTTCTTTGTCCAGTCCAATATTTCTTTGTTTAGAGAAACCTGCAGCAACGCTGGTGGAAGGAATCATTCTTTTTGGAATAATTTTTTCTGTTCCAAAAGGCAATAAGATCCTTGGGAAATTTAGTTTCAAATCGAGACCATATTCAGAAACGTTGAAGAAATTGTTGTTGGGGTTCGCCATATCTCTGGATGACCCTAAATTTAATCGCGTAGAAATTTCCAAAGTTTCGGCTCTGTTAAAAACGTTACGAATAGTTTCGGAAATACTTGCTCCAATACCAAAATCCTGAATGTTAGAATGTGTAACGTCAAAAGTAGCTCCAAAGCTGTATTTTTTTCTTGGAGTAAGATAGACATTAGCAATTAAGGACTGCGCAGTTGAGTCGCGTTTGTCGACTGTATACTGAATAGACGGATAATTGAAAATTTTCAGATTGTTCAGATATCTTGAGGAAAGAGTAGTTCTGGTGTCTGAAAAAGTACTTCCCTTGGTGATGAAAACCGCATCGGTAATGGCTCGTGGTCTGTATTTTAGTTTTTTATAACTGTATAGATTAAAGTTGTTGTAGGTGGTGCTGTCTGTGATTTTATTTTTTGCATTTGTTGCAGAATAATCAGTGTAGATGTTGACATCACTAATTTTGTACAGTTTAAAAGGCTCTGTTCTGCTTGAATCTCTTCCCTGGATGTTATTGTTGTTTACAATCAAAGTTACATTGGCTTTGTCTTTTTTGCCAATAGTATCAATATCAAAAGTCACATAAGTAGGCTGGAAATAATAGGCTCCGTGGTTTCTAAAGTAAGTGGTAAGACGATTTTTTTCTTCTTCAAAATCTACGGTTTTGTATTGTTTTCCTGATTTTAAAACCGAAGGGTCAGGATTAACTTTGTATAACGAGTCTAACGCAGGAGTCATTATTTTCGTTTTGATAGTGTCTAAAGTATAAGCAGGTCCGGTTGTAATATTGTAGTTTATCTTCGCTTTTTTTCTTCCAACACTGTCAATATTATAATCTGTTGCAACTTTAAAATAACCACTGTTGAAATAATAATATTTTAGACGAAGGAGTGTTTTCTTTGTTTTCGCAGTATCAATAATTACCGGAGCTTCACCGGTGCTTTTTAGAAATTCATGAATACCTTTGTACATAAAGGATTGTCCCAGACGATCTACTTGTTTCGCAGATAAAAGTTTTGACTGGCGTTCGTACAAACCCGGATTGTTTTTGAATTTAGCTTTATAGGTTGAGTCCGGATTTAAATTGGCAAGGTTGTATAAATTCAAACGAAGACGATATCCTAATAGGGTACCATTTGGTTTTTGGTACATTTGATTGAAGGCAGTTTCGTCGTTAGTTGACTTGCCATTTACAAGAATAGTATTTTTAACAAGAAGGTTTTTTCCATCAGGAACTCTTTTTACAGCATTACAAGCGCAAATAAATATTGCTATTAGGATAAATGCTATTATTTTTGTGGAATTCTTTTTCAAGTGTTCTTAAATATTTAATTCAAAAGTACATTATTTTATGGTTAGTAAAAACCAAATAAAGCTTATCTCAGGGTTACATCAAAAAAAGCAACGTTTTGCAAATCAATTGTTTTTCGCCGAGGGAGTAAAAGTAATTCAAGAATTGTTGCAATCCAATTTTGAACTAGAGCATTTATACACGACTCTAAATGATTTTGAAGAGGTTCATTCTTCAAAGCGAACTTTAATTTATGAGCAGGAACTTAAAAAAATAAGTGCTTTATCTACTCCTAATTCCTGTTTGGCTGTTTTTAAAATTCCTGCCGAAAATAAAATAATCGATTCGGGCTTAATTTTGGCTTTAGACGATATTCGTGATCCCGGAAATTTAGGAACCATTTTGCGCCTTTGTGACTGGTTTGGGATCAAGCAAATTGTTTGCTCAAAAGAAACCGTCGATATTTACAATCCAAAGGTGGTGCAGGCAACCATGGGGTCTATTACCAGAGTAAATGTTAATTATGTTGATCTCGAAACGTTTATAGCTCAAACAAAATTAGCTGTATTTGGAACTTTTATGGATGGCGAAAACATCTATAAAACCGATCTTCCTCAGGATGGAATCATTATCATGGGTAATGAAGCCAACGGGATTTCACCGGAAATTGAAAAAATGGTTACAAGCCGACTTACCATTCCAAGATTTGGAGAGCTGCAAAAAACAGAAAGTTTAAATGTAGCTACCGCAACAGCAATTATTCTTAGTGAGTTTAAACGAAATAGTTAAGTATTTGTTTTAATGAAAAGTAAAATTTATTAAAATAGCTCTTGATTTCATAGAATCGATATTGTCAGTCCAAGGGCTAGGTCCGTTTGCCGGATTATCGCGAATTAACTCGTCTGAAATTCCAAACATTCCTCGAATAGAAGGAGAGAAGATGAAATACTCAGAGAAAATGTCTATTCCAAAACCTAGCTCATAAGCGGCAGTCCATTGTTTTACTCTGAATTTCCCTTCGAAGTTGTCGTCTTTTGATTTAGCATTGCTGGATAGGTTAAGTGTCGAAGACATTCCGCCAACTAAATAAGGACGAATGTTTCCGGTACGCAATGCCGAGAATTTTAAGAGTAAAGGAAAGTGGATATACGTACTGTTTACTTCCCTAAGGTAGTCTTTTTGCAAAGGCAAATTTGGGTAATGCAAGTCACGTTTGGTATAGTACAATCCTGGTTCAAAACGAAGATTAATATATTCTTGTAATCTTAAATCTGCTACAACACCAACATTAAAACCGGTAGTCTTTTTTGTTTGAACATCGGGACCGGGAGATTTGTAGTCAAACTTAAAGTCAAAACTATTAAACCCAAGGTAATAACCGAAATACAGGCGTTGTTTTTGCCAGTTTTCAAGATTAATGATAGGATCTTTGCTGAACATGCTTTTAGCAAATTGCGAATATCCTTGCGTCGATAAGACTAATAGAAGTAAGACTACAATTTTTTTCATACTATTTTTTAGAGGCAGAATAAATGGTTGCAACACCAAAAGTTTGAGGCATTGCTACAACATCTATAAACCCAATTTTTCTTAAAATATTGTTCAGAGCTTCTCCGTAAGGGAAAACTGCAGCAGATTCAGATAAATAACCATAAGCTGAATTGTCTTTAGAAAAGAGTTTTCCAATAATGGGAAGGATGTTTTTGCTGTAAAATTTATAGCCTTGTTTGTATGGTGTTTTGTCCGGAACCGAGGTTTCCAGAATTACAAAAACACCATTTGGTTTTAAAACCCTTAGAATTTCTGCAAATCCTTTTTCCAGGTTTTCAAAATTTCGAACACCAAATCCAACTGTTATGGCATCGAAATGATTGTCGTCAAAAGGAATTTTTTCAGAATCTCCCAAAACTAAATCTATAGTATTAGATAACCCTTTTGCCTGAACTTTTTTCTTTCCTACCTCAAGCATTCCGGCTGAAATATCTAAACCTATAATTTTTTCAGCATTGGTCTGCGACATTAATATGGCAAGATCACCGGTTCCGGTTGCAATATCAAGAATGATTTTTGGTTTTGTATCCGAAACAATTTTGAGCACTTTTTTCCGCCACTTGGTGTCAATTCCAAATGAGATCACACGATTTAAATTATCATAGTTGCCGGAGATGTTGTCAAACATTTGGGCAACCTGCTCTTTTTTACCTAAAGAAGAGTCTTTATATGGAGTTATTTTTTCAGACATTATTTTAATTTACGCAAATATAATACAATCTGTCTTAACTGTAATTGGGTTTTTTATTTTGTGTTTTAATTGTTTTAAAAGTAGGGGGGATTGATGTTGGATATCAAATTTTTTTAGCATCACCAAAAATGGTTATTTTGAAAAAATCACTAAAAGTGGGTATTGTGGAACCATGGATTTATATGCACTTTTGTCACAGTAATAATGATGAAGTTTAAAAGATTGATCGTTATAAATGGCTCAAAGTAACTGAGTATTATTTTTGCACTTGTGCTTAAGTTTGTCAGGAAAGTAGTTAAAGAGGTATTGTTTTTGGGGTCAATACTCTATTTTTTAAAAGTGTGAAATACGTTCTTAGGATTAAATTTGTTTTTGGAAATTTGCCTTTAATATCTTAGTGGTATTTGTTATTAAAGGCGTCCCTTGAGATTATATCTCAACAAACAGTGTTATTTAATTATTTCAAATGTTATTTTTAATATTTGTTATTTTATCAAAGCTATTTCCTGAGTGAGTCCATTTAGAAGGTCAATTGTTTTTGAAAAACATCCTCCAAAAGAGGATGTTTTTTTATTTTCGGATATAAGTTTCGTACGTATAATCATAGAGGTGCTTCTCGTCTTTAAAATTCTCTTCCGATTCAACAAGCTGCCATTCATTTTCATTGATTTTAGGAAAGAAAGCATCTGCTTCAAAAGTATGATGTACTTTGGTAACTTCGATAATATCGGTATAAGGTAAACCAAGATTGTAGATTTCGCCCCCTCCAATAATATAAGAGTCTTCGTCTTTAGGGCATACGGCTATCGCTTTTTCGATAGAATCAACAACAATACAGCCTTCCGGATGGTAATCATTTTGACGAGTTATTACAACATGTACTCTGTTGGGTAAAGGTTTTGGGAAACTTTCGAAAGTTTTTCTCCCCATAATAATATGATGGTTGGTAGTGAGCGATTTAAATCTTTTAAAATCATTCGGTAGATGCCAAACTAATTCATTGTTTTTTCCCAGTTCGTTATTTTCGGCAACAGCCGCTATCATTATAATCATGGTATTCTAAACTAAATTTTATTTTC
Organism: Flavobacterium sp. UGB4466; assembly: GCF_903469665.1. Taxonomy (GTDB): domain Bacteria; phylum Bacteroidota; class Bacteroidia; order Flavobacteriales; family Flavobacteriaceae; genus Flavobacterium; species Flavobacterium lipolyticum. The sequence goes on from NZ_CAGKLC010000002.1 coordinate 66,727, forward strand.
AGAATCTTCATTTACTTTCGATTCTAACTGACTAATTCTTTTCTGTTGTAAAGCAACAAGCCGGTCAATTTGTTCTCTTTCCCATTTTTTGTTCATGAACCGGTCTGTGATGTATACTTTTATAAAATGTAAAATGAAGATAAAAAGCCAGATTGTTATGGCCCAAATACACCAGTCTTGCCCGTTGGTGGCTCCAAGGCCAAAGAATCGATTGGCGATAAATAAAAATAAACTCCCTAGAATAAAAAGCACAAAATGAAAATAAAGAACCTTCTTTTGTCTGATTCTTCTTCTGGCATACTCGTATTGTTCGTGTACTTCCTTTTCCATAAGATATAAATGAGGTCATAAAGTTAAAATTTATTTTGTAATGATCCATTTAGATTGGGGAATATTTCTATTAAAGTGATTTAACGCTTTGAAATCCAAAATTTTATATGGATTTATTTATCGATAGTAAAAAAAATAAGGAGTGTTTTTGATATAATCATAAAACGATTACAGAGGTGAGGTGAGTTCAGATGAATTTATGTAATTTAGTCTATGAATCTAAAAATTAAATAGTTATGTCTTTAAAGAAACAGTTTGTAAAAACGAAACCCGTGTGTAAAGTCACCTTTACAATAGATGCAAAAGATGCAAATTCGGCGGCGGTTGTTGGGGATTTTAACAATTGGAATCCCGAGGAAGGAGTTTTAAGTAAATTGAAAAATGGAACTTTTAAAGCTACTTACGATTTGGTGAAAGACGCGATTTACGAATTTAAATACGTAGTGGACGGAGTGTATGAAAACGATCCGGAGGCGGATTCGTATAAGTGGAATGATTATGCCGGAAGCGAAAACAGCGTGTTGGTAGTATAAAAAAATCCGCTTAAAATTTTAAGCGGATTTTTTTATGTTTTATACAGCAACACTTCCTTTTATGCCGGCATGCGGTTCGTAATCTAAAAGTGTGAAGTCATTGTAATCAAAGTCGAAAATGTTTTTAATCTCCGGATTTAAAACCATCTTAGGTAACGGTTTCGGCTCACGTGTAAGTTGCAGTTCTAATTGCTCAAAATGATTGTTGTAAATGTGGGCATCTCCAAATGTGTGAATGAATTCTCCGGGTTCCAAGTCGCAAACCTGTGCAATCATCAAGGTTAATAAAGCATAAGAGGCGATGTTAAACGGAACTCCCAAAAATATATCGGCACTTCGCTGGTACAGTTGGCAGGAAAGTTTTCCTTTTGTTTCTCCTTTTTCGGTGTCAGGACTTGTGACATAAAATTGAAAGAAAGCATGGCAAGGAGGTAAAGCTGCTTTGTTGTTGGCTACATTTTCTTCAAATGATTTTTTAGTATCCGGCAGGACCGAAGGATTCCATGCTGAAACCAGCATTCTTCGGCTGTTTGGATTTGTTTTTAACTCAGTAATTAATTCAGAGATCTGATCAATTTCTTCGCTGTTCCAATTGCGCCATTGATGTCCGTAAACAGGGCCTAAATCGCCATTAGAGTCTGCCCAGGCATCCCAAATTTTTACACCGTTTTCCTGAAGGTACTTTACGTTGGTATCACCTTTTAAGAACCAAAGCAATTCATATATGATTGATTTTAGGTGTAGTTTTTTGGTGGTAACCATTGGGAAACCTTCACTTAAATCAAATCGCATTTGGTAGCCAAAAACACTTTTGGTTCCCGTTCCTGTTCTGTCTCCTTTTTGGCAACCGTTGTCTAAAACGTGTCGTACCAAATCTAAGTATTGCTTCATGGTGCTTTAAGCTTTAGGCTTTAAGTTTAGGCTTTATCCTAAAAACTTATAGCTTGTTTTTTATGTTTCGGGCTTTAAAGCTTACGGCCTAATGCCTACGGCTTATAGCCTTAAATTATCTTTTCGAAATTTCGTCTCGAATTTTAGCTGCTTTTTCGTAATCTTCCTGAGAAACAGCCTGGTCTAAAAGTTCGTTTAGTTCCTGTAAGCTATGTTTGGAATAAATATCTCCGGATTGATTGCTTTCCTCTTCACGTCCAAAAGTTTCCGGATTCGAAAGTACATCGTCGATTTCCTGAGATCCCTGATCGGTTTCTGCCGTATTCGATTTTAAATAAATTCCCGCTTTGTCCAGAATGTTTTTGTAAGTAAAAATCGGAGCATTAAATCGCAAAGCCAATGCAATGGCGTCAGAAGTTCTGGCATCGATAATTTCTTCGATTTTGTCTCTTTCGCAGATTAAACTGGAATAAAAAACACCATCCACAAGTTTGTGAATAATTACTTGTTTTACGACTATATCAAATCTTTCAGCGAAGTTTCTGAACAAATCGTGCGTTAAGGGACGCGGAGGTTTAATTTCTTTTTCCAGAGCAATAGCAATCGATTGTGCTTCAAAAGCACCAATAACGATAGGCAATTTTCTTTCGCCATCAACTTCATTCAAAATTAAGGCATAAGCGCCATTTTGAGTTTGACTGTATGAAATTCCTTTTATAGATAATTTTACTAGACTCATATATATGGGTAAAAAAGGGCAATTATTGCCTCATTTTGATACTTTTTTTGATTGAAAAATAAAGGTGCAATTTTAATCAAAAAATATGGAACAAAAAAGCTACCTAAAACAAAGATACGATTATCTTGTTTTTAGGTAGCTATATTTTTAAAGAGAATTTTTAAATTAAGAATGTTGTGCTTTAAAAGCTTTTAATTTCTCAATTAATTGCGGTACAATTTCGAAAGCATCTCCAACTACTCCGTAATCAGCTACTTTAAAGAAAGGAGCTTCAGGATCGTTGTTGATTACCACTTTTACTTTTGATGAGTTGATACCTGCAATGTGCTGAATAGCACCAGAAATTCCTATTGCAATGTATAAATTAGTGGCAACCGGTTTTCCGGTTTGTCCAACGTGCTCGCTGTGAGGTCTCCATCCTAAGTCAGAAACCGGTTTAGAACAAGCTGTTGCGGCGCCTAATACAGAAGCAAGATCTTCAACTAATCCCCAGTTTTCAGGGCCTTTTAGTCCACGTCCGCCTGAAACTACGACATCAGCATCGGCGATAGAAACTTTTCCGGTTACTTTTTCTACAGATTCTACTTTTACTCCAAAATCGTTGTCTCCAATTGTTGGGTTGAAATCTTCTTCGGTTGCAGATCCTGCACTTTCGAAAATTCCGTAAGAGTTTTTAGCAAGACCAAGAACTTTTACCTCTGTAGTGATTTCAGTAATATTGAAAGCTTTGTTAGAGAAAGCATTTCTTTTTACCTGAAAAGGAGAAGTGCTAACCGGCAATCCAACCACATTTGAAGCGAAACCAGCGTTTAAAGCTACAGCTACTAATGAAGAAAGGTAAATACTGTCTGTTGTAGAAGAAAGTAAAACTACTTTTGTAGCTTCTTTTTCAGCGGCTTGTTTGATCACATCGGCATAAGCCTTAGCGGTAAAACCGGCTAATTTATCGTTGTTTACTTTTAATACTTTATCAACTCCGTATTTTGATAATTCGCTAACGTCACTAATGTTTACGGTTAAAGCGGTAACAGTTGTTCCTAAAGTTTCGGCTACTTTTTTAGCGTAAGAAGCTAGTTCAAAAGCTACTTTTTTAAATTTTCCTTCTGCAGATTCTGCATATATTAATATTGACATAATAATTTTAGATTTTAGATTTTAGATTTCAGATTTTTAGAATTGAAATCTAAAATGATTATTGATTTTAGATTTTGAAGTGAATCAATTGTTGGTTTTAGATTTAGTATTGCAATCTAAAATCTAAAGTCTAAAGTCTACAATCTTAGATCACCTTAGCCTCGTTGTGTAATAAATTGATTAATTCATCTAAATTATCAGGAGAAACTAATTTTACTGCTGATTTAGGAGCTGGTTTTTCAAATTTTACCGCTTTTGTGTTTACCGGAGCATCAACTGGTTCAAGAATAGTTAACGCTTTTGTTCTTGCTGTCATGATTCCTCTCATGTTTGGAATACGTAAGTCTTTTTCTTCAACAAGACCTTTTTGACCACCAATGATTAAAGGTAAAGTAGTGCTTACAGTTTCTTTTCCACCATCGATTTCACGAACTGCTTTTACATTACTGCCTTCAACAGTGATCGAAGTACAAGAATTTAAAAAGTTAGAACCTAAAATTCCTGCAATCATTCCAGGAACCATTCCACCATTATAATCTAAAGATTCTTTTCCGGCAATTACTAAATCATAACCACCATTTTTAATTACTTCAGCCAATTGTTTTGCAACAAAAAAACCATCAGTTGGGTTGGCATTTACACGAATTGCTTCGTTTGCACCAATTGCCAAAGCTTTACGTAAAGTAGGCTCTGTATCAGGTCCTCCAACATTTACAACAGTTACTGTTGCACCTTGTTGCTCCTGAAACCAGATTGCACGTGTAAGACCAAACTCGTCATTAGGATTAATTACATATTGAACGCCATTGGTATCGAATTCTGAGTCACCATTGGAGAAGTTAATTTTTGAAGTAGTATCAGGCACATGGCTGATGCAAACTAATATTTTCATAAGTATATATTTTGATAAATTATAAAACGCTTCCACAAATTTAGAAATTAAAATCGAAATAATATACTATGCATGCATAATATTTTTTAAAAACTATTACGTTTTCGCAGATTATGGAATAAGGAAAGCCGTTCGTCGTTATTGAATAGTGATAATGCATTGATGTTTCCTGATTCTTAGGGATTTTGTAAAACAGGGGTTGCTCGAACTGTTAAATTTGTTGTGGATTATACTATAATTTCGATTGTTACGTTAGTTAGTAGGAATTTTACTGAAGTGAAGTCTGACATTAGAGAGGGAAGTTGGGCTGAAAAAAAGTTTTTAAGTGAAAAAACGTTAATTACATCGATTTCGTAATTATCACAATAAATTTGAAAAAGTTAAAAGCGCAGGAGAGACGGAAGTTCGTGTGATTTTAAATTCAATTTATGCTTTTAAGTGATTTAAAATATTTATTTTTGCTCTTCAGAAAATTCAACATACAATATAAATATGAGAACAATACAATTTAGAGAGGCCATTTGTGAAGCGATGAGCGAAGAAATGCGTCACGATGAATCCATATATTTAATGGGCGAAGAAGTTGCAGAATACAACGGAGCTTACAAAGCTTCAAAAGGAATGCTTGCTGAGTTTGGTGAAAAAAGAGTAATCGATACTCCAATTGCTGAGCTTGGTTTTACAGGAATTGCAGTAGGATCAGCAATGAATGGCTGTCGTCCTATTGTTGAGTATATGACTTTCAACTTTTGTTTAGTAGGTATTGATCAAATTATAAATAATGCTGCTAAAATGCGTCAAATGACAGGTGGACAATTTAATGTGCCTATCGTTTTTCGTGGACCAACTGCTTCTGCAGGTCAATTAGGAGCAACTCACTCTCAAGCTTTAGAAAACTGGTTTGCTAATACTCCGGGACTTAAAGTGGTTGTGCCTTCAACTCCTTATGATGCAAAAGGACTTTTAAAATCTGCTATTCGTGATAATGACCCAGTAATTTTTATGGAATCTGAGCAAATGTATGGCGACAAAGGTGAGGTGCCGGACGGAGAATATACAATTCCATTAGGAGTTGCCGATATTAAACGTGAAGGAAAAGACGTTACAATTGTTTCTTTTGGTAAAATTATCAAAGAAGCTTTTATCGCTGCTGATGAATTGGCTAAAGAAGGAATCTCTTGTGAGATTATCGATTTAAGAACAGTTCGTCCAATGGATAAAGAAACTATTCTTGCTTCTGTAAGAAAAACAAACCGTTTAGTAGTTTTAGAAGAGGCTTGGCCATTTGCAAGTATTTCATCTGAGATTACTTATATCGTTCAGGAACAAGCATTCGATTTTCTTGATGCGCCAATTCAGCGTATTACGACTGCCGATGCACCTGCACCATATTCTCCTGTTTTACTAAAAGATTGGTTGCCAAATGCTGGTGATGTAGTAAAAGCAGTAAAGAAAGTAATGTACAAATAGTAAATTAAACGATACTTATAAAACTTCATCAGTCATGTTAATTGATGAAGTTTTTTTTTGCAGGATTATGAAAAGAATAATTTTACTCAGCTTATTTTTTGTACTCGCACTAGTGGGTGGCGTTGCTGCACAAACTAAAGTGAGTGGAATTGTTTTAGACAAATCGAATCAGCCGATTCCGTTTGCCAATGTTGTTTTTAAAGGATCGAATACGGGAATTGTTTCGAATGAAGACGGACGTTTTTATCTCGAATCGCCTAATACTTACACGACCTTATTAGTAAGTTCGGCAGGATTTTCAGATCGGGAGGTTACGCTGGAAAAAGCCGTAAACTATGACTTTAAGATCGTTTTAAGCGAAGCTGAAGCACTGAATGAAGTCGTTATTTTTACCGGAAAAACCTCTAAGAAAAACAATCCTGCGCTGGATATTCTGAGAAAAATCTGGGAACGTAAACGCAAGAACGGACTGTACCAATTCAGTCAGTATCAAATGCAGAAGTATGAAAAAGTCGAGTTTGATATGAACACGATTGATAGTGCTTTTATGAAGAATAAACTCTTCAAAGGAATGGAGTTTGTGTTCCAGCATGTTGATACATCAGAAGTTACCGGGAAAACGTATCTGCCAATTTTTATTAGTGAATCTCTTTATGATGTGTACGGAGATAATAAATTAAAGAAAACAAAGGAGAATCTGACCGGAAATAAAACTTCAGGGTTTAATGGTAATCAGCAGATTTTGTCTTTTGTAAAAGATCTGTACTCCGATTATAATATTTACGACAATCACCTTAAATTTTTCGATAAGAGCTTTACAAGTCCGCTTTCCAGAACCGGAATTGACGTCTACAATTATGTTTTAAAAGACAGTGCATATGTCGATAAAAAATGGTGTTATAATATCGTTTTTTATCCAAGACGTAAAAATGAACTGACTTTTAAAGGGGATTTTTGGGTAAATGATACCACTTTTGCGATCAAAAAAATTAATATGGCCGTTACTAAAAGTGCCAATATTAACTGGGTAAAAGACATTTATATCGAACAGGAATTTGAGGTTGAGAATGATTCTGTATTTCTTCTGACCCGTGATTATATGATGTCTGATTTTGCTTTGAACAAAAAGGAAAAATCAAAAGGGGTTTACGGAAAGCGAACCACATTATATAAAGATCATAAATTCAATCTTCAGAAACCGGAAAGTTTTTATAAGCAGGAAGTTAATTTTATTGATAATTCTGTCTATACGAAATCGGATGAGTTTTGGAATGAAAACCGTTTTGAAAAACTCAATAAGGATGAGGCGGGTATTTATAAAATGCTCGACACGTTGCAAACTGTCAAAAGATTCAAGCAACTCTATAGCTTAGTTTCTATTCTGGGAAGTGGTTATGTTGAGTTTAAGAATTTCGATTTTGGACCTATCTTTTCAACATTCGGTTATAATGAAGTTGAAGGATTGCGATTGCGTGCAGGAGGAAGGACATATTTTGGACCGAACGACCCTTGGCGTATACAAGCCTATACAGCATATGGTTTTGACGATAATAAATTCAAATACGGAGTTTCCGGAAAATGGATGGTGGACAAGAAAAACCGTGTCATTATCTCTGGAGGAAACAGGCGCGATATCGAACAAATTGGTGCAAGTTTAACGACTACCAATGATATTTTAGGACGAAGTTTTGCTTCTTCCGCCTTATTTACCACAGGAAGTAATGGAAAATTGACGAACATAAATCTGAGCAATGTTTCCCTTGAAATGGAGCCTCTTAAGAATTTTGTTGTTCAGGCTGGAGTTTCCTATAGAACTTTAGAATCGGCTTCTCCTACTTTTAGTTTAGACTATTATACTACTTTGCCAACAGCGGCAAATCCGGCTGGTGTAATAGCCAATAAGGTAACACAGTCAGAAGCGAACATTCAGTTTGAGTTTATGCCTAATCGTAAAACTATCGGTTTTGGAGTAGAGCGAAATATTGTTGACAGTCCTTTTAGTCATTTCTTTATTAATTTTAGCTATGGTTTAAAAGGGGTTTTAAACAGTGATTTTGCTTATCAAAAAGTTCAATTGTTTTATAAGCAGCCTATTATCATTGGCCCGTTAGGAAGATCCAATATTATCATTGAAACAGGAAAAACCTTTGGTACAATTCCGCTGGGATTAATGAGTGTAATACCCGGAAACCAGACTTATTTTACTATCGAGAACACATTCAGTAACTTAAATTTCTACGAGTTTGTAACCGATCAGTATACTACTTTACAATGGAATCATGATTTTGGAGGAAGGCTGTTTGCAAGAATTCCATTCATGAGAAAATTAAACTGGAGAGAATTTGTAGGAGTGAGAGCGGTACATGGAACCATTTCGGATGCCAATCGTGCCATTAATGCTTCGGGCTTACCTTATAATGCACCCGAAAATGTGTATTGGGAATACAATGCCGGAATTGGAAATATATTCAAAGTATTTCGTCTTGACTTCTCCTGGAGAGGGAATTACCTCAATATGCCGGATGCAAGCAAATTTGCGATAAAAGGTTCATTTGGTTTTTATTTTTAGATAAATTGTCAGATTTTTTCTTAATTTAGTTTCTATGAGTATAACTATAGAAAGTAAGAATCTAAATTGGACAAATAATCTTAGAGTTTTAGCCACCATCAGCGTGATCGTAGTGCATGTAGCCTGTGATATTCTCTATCAGTACGGTCATATATCCAATTTTACCTGGTGGACAGGTAATGTTTACGACGGTCTTGTCCGTTTTTGTGTACCGGTTTTTTTGATGCTTACCGGAGCATTAATGCTGAACAAAAAATACGAACTGAATGATTTTCTGAGAAAAAAGTTCTCGAGAATTATTTTACCTTTCTTATTCTGGAGTCTTTTTTATGTTCTGTTAACGGTCAGAAGCGAATTTTTGTTAGAATCTGAAAAAGCATTTGTCGATATTTTTAAGCGTGCCTTTACACTTATTATCGGAGGGAGTTCCTTTCATTTATGGTATATTTATATGGTTATTGGGATTTATCTTTTTATCCCGATTCTCAGCAAGTGGATTCAGAATGCCAATGAAAAAGAGATATTGTATTTTCTGGCCATTTGGATTTTTGCTCTAATGATCAATCAGCCTATTTTTTCTAAGTTCAGAATCAATGTGGACCTGACCTATTTTACAGGTTTTTTAGGCTATCTGGTTTTGGGCTATTATTTGTCGGTCAAGTCATTTCAATACGATGCCCGAAGACTCAAACAGATTTCTGTACTCTTGCTTTCTTTTGGAGCCATTATCACCATTTTCGGGACTTATTTTCTGTCGATAGCAGAAGATTGTTTTAATGAATATTTCTATGGCTATCTGACTTTTAATGTGATGCTGGTCTCTATTGGATTGTTTATTTTCTTTAAAAATTCACAAATTACAAATCCGGTACTGGTACGGGTGATTGGTTTTATCAATAAATATAGTTACGGTATTTATCTGGTTCATATTTTGGTTTTGCGGTTTCTGGTGTCTTCAGGAATCGATTATGATTTTATAAATCCGGTTTTGGCTATTCCTATTACAACGTTATTGTGTTTGTTCCTTTCTTCTGTTATTATTTATGCGGTGAATAAACTTCCTTACGGGCAATACATTTCAGGGTAATGATTCCCGTAATTTTGTTTAATTTTGAGTATTCTTAAAACAAAGTTATGCAGGAAGCTATCGATTTTCTATCTGCCAGAAACCCTGTCTTTCTGGAAATTATCGACAAATACGGATTGCCACCAATTCCAAAACGCCCGCAAGGTTTTGAGACTCTGGTATTGCTTATTTTAGAGCAGCAGGTTTCGATAGATTCCGCAAAAGCTACGTTTTTAAAGATAAAGGCTTATAGGGCCTGTAGCCCTGAAAATATGGTGGAGTTATCGGATGAAGAGTTTCGGAATTTAGGAGTGAGCCGTCAAAAGACGAAATACATTAAGATATTGGCAGAAGCCGTTTTGAGTAAAGAACTGGACATCGAAAGTCTGGCTACAAAATCGGCAAAAGAAGTTCGTGAAGAGCTTATTAAACTGAAAGGAATCGGAAACTGGACGATTGATATTTATCTGATGTTCTGTCTTCAGGAACCCGATTTGATTCCGTTGGGAGATATTGCAGTTGTCAACACCATTAAAGAATTATTGAATATTCACGACAAAAAGGAAATGGAAATTCACGCGGAACAATGGAGTCCGTATCGGTCTTATGCCACCTATTTACTTTGGCATTATTATCTAAACAAAAGAAATAGAAAGATTACGTATTAACTCCCTGTTTTTTAAAAGAAAAGTGAGGAGATAAATGCAGTTTTTTATTGTAAAAAGGGATTCTTTAGTTACTTTTGCAGTCGAAATTATAGAAATAATAAAAAACAAAAATGACCGCAGACAAACTAACAACTTTCGATGTGTTAATCGAAATACCAAGAGGAAGCAGAAATAAATACGAGTACGATTTTGAAATTAAAAGAATGCGTTTCGACAGAATGTTATTCTCTTCAATGATGTACCCGGCTGATTACGGATTTATTCCGGAAACTTTAGCTCTTGATGGTGATCCTCTTGATGTATTGGTTTTAGTAAACGAACCAACTTTCCCTGGATGTGTTATGGAAGTAAAACCAATTGGTGTTTTCCATATGGCAGATGATAAAGGACCAGACGAAAAAATTATTTGTGTACCAGTTTCTGACCCAATCTGGAATTCATTAAATGATCTTTCCGATATCAACGGACACTTAGTAAAAGAAATCGAGCACTTCTTTCAGGTATACAAAGATCTTGAAAACAAAAAAGTGGATGTAGAAGGATGGGGAGACGTAAACGAAGCTTATGCTATTATTGCAGAGTGTACAAAACGTTTTGATGATATTGAAAACAAACCGGAAGGATTATTTAGCATTAAATAATTTATAAGCCGCCCAATTATAAAAAAAGCAATACTACCGTCAGGAGTATTGCTTTTTTGTTTAAATTCGTTTGAGTTAGTTTATTGACTTTTAACTATTAACCAAAAAACCATTACTAGATTATGAATGCATTTATGATTTATTTGCCAATCGTTATGGCAATTTTAGGATTACTTTTCATGGGAATAAAAAGGGCTTGGGTTTTAAAACAAGATGCGGGCGACGGAAAAATGAAAGAGATTTCAGATCACATTTACGAGGGAGCCCTCGCCTTTTTAAAAGCAGAATATAAATTATTGACCATTTTTGTAATTATTGCCAGTATTGCATTGGCCGGAATTACTTTTATTCCGGGAGTTAAAACGCATTTATTAATAGTAGTCGCTTTTATATTTGGAGCCTTATTTTCGGCTTATGCCGGTAATATCGGGATGAAAATAGCAACAAAAACAAATGTTAGAACCACGCAGGCTGCCCGTACGAGTTTACCGCAGGCTTTGAAAGTTTCGTTTGGCGGAGGAACCGTAATGGGACTTGGTGTTGCAGGTTTAGCCGTGTTAGGACTTACAGGTTTCTTTATTATCTTCTTTAATATATTATCAGGTGGCGTATGGAAAGATACCGAAACGATGACTATTGTTCTGGAAACACTGGCAGGTTTTTCACTTGGTGCCGAATCTATTGCTTTGTTTGCGAGAGTAGGTGGAGGAATTTACACCAAAGCTGCCGATGTGGGCGCTGATTTAGTGGGTAAAGTAGAAGCCGGAATTCCGGAAGATGACCCTCGTAATCCGGCTACAATTGCCGATAACGTAGGAGATAACGTAGGAGATGTTGCCGGTATGGGAGCCGATTTGTTTGGTTCGTATGTAGCGACAGTTCTGGCGGCAATGGTTTTAGGGAACTATGTGATTAAAGATATGGGAGGCAATATCGCGGATGCTTTTGGAGGAATCGGACCAATTTTGCTTCCAATGGCTATTGCCGGTTTCGGAATTTTATTCTCGATTATCGGAACTACACTGGTAAAAATAACAGATGATAATGCCAAAGAAGCGCAGGTACAAAAAGCATTAAATATAGGAAACTGGGTTTCTATTGTTCTTACAGCAATTGCCTGTTTCTTTTTAGTACAGCACATGTTACCGGAAGTAATGACGATGGAATTCTTCGGAGAAGGATCGCAGCAGATATCTTCTATGCGAGTTTTCTATGCCACTTTGGTCGGTTTAGTAGTGGGTGGAGCAATTTCATCCGTTACGGAGTATTACACGGGATTAGGGACAAAACCGGTTTTGGCCATTGTACAAAAATCATCAACAGGCGCGGGAACAAATGTAATTGCAGGTTTGGCAACCGGAATGATTTCGACTTTTCCAACCGTTTTATTGTTTGCGGTAGCAATCTGGATTTCCTATGCGTTAGCAGGATTTTACGGGGTAGCTTTGGCGGCTTCAGCAATGATGGCTACTACAGCCATGCAATTGGCGATCGATGCTTTTGGCCCAATCTCCGACAATGCAGGAGGAATAGCTGAAATGAGTGAATTGCCTAAAGAAGTACGAACCAGAACCGATATTTTAGATTCAGTAGGAAATACAACCGCTGCAACCGGAAAAGGTTTTGCTATTGCCTCAGCAGCTTTAACGTCTTTGGCATTATTTGCAGCTTATGTAACTTTTACCGGAATTGACGGAATCAATATTTTTAAAGCACCGGTTTTAGCCATGTTGTTTGTGGGGGGAATGATTCCTGTTGTTTTCTCGGCATTGGCGATGAATTCTGTTGGAAAAGCGGCGATGGATATGGTGTATGAAGTACGTCGACAGTTTAAAGAGATTCCGGGGATTATGGAAGGAACTGGAAAACCTGAATACGGTAAATGCGTTGAAATCTCAACGAAAGCCGCTTTACGCGAAATGATGCTGCCTGGGATTTTAACGATTGGTTTCCCAATTGCAATTGTATTATTAGGTAAACTGGTTTATGCAGACAACAATCAGTTAATTGCTGAGATGTTAGGAGGATATATGGCGGGAGTGACGGTTTCCGGAGTACTTTGGGCAGTTTTTCAAAATAATGCCGGTGGTGCCTGGGATAATGCGAAAAAATCATTTGAAGCCGGAGTTTTAATCAATGGCGAAATGACGTACAAAGGATCGGATGCGCACAAAGCAGCGGTAACGGGAGATACCGTTGGAGATCCATTTAAAGACACATCAGGTCCTTCTATGAATATCTTGATTAAACTGACTTGTTTGATCGGTTTGGTAATTGCACCTATTTTAGGAGAAGGACATTCGTCTTCGGGAATGATGGAAAAAGGTTCCTGCTGCAAAAAAATGGAAATCCACGTTGCAGGAGATTCTAAATGTGGAGATTTCTCGAAGATGACTAAAGAAGAATGTGCCCAAATGTGCAAAGAAAAAGGATGTTCTGCCGAAGAAACAGCAAAATGTCTGGCGCATTATGATGCTAATGGAAAATACGTTCATCAAAAAACAGATCGTTTTGATACTACCCAATACAGTAAAAAAAGAGTAGAAGTAAACCTGTCTACGGTTAATGGTGTTACAGTGGGAACTGTAACCAAAACCGAAAACGGTAAAACCACTACAGAAGTTTTTGAAGGAACAGAAGCCGAAGTAAAAGCCAAAATTGAAGCTGTGAAATAAGTATATTTATCCTAATAGTTTTTTAAAACCTGTTAGGATAAATTAGGTTTCGGAATCGGATAATGTATTTCTTCGTATTTTTCGATGAGTATTTCCGAAAAAAAGAGCCATCGGCTCGACCTATTTTGTAGAACCGGATTTTAATCCGGTTTCGAAATAAACACACAAAACAAAGAACCGTAGGTTCGAAACATATAAATCCATAAAAAAATGCCTCTAAATATTTAGAGGCATTTTTTTATGGATTTAAAGCATATTCTTTAATTAAGGTTGAAGCCGGAATATGAAGTACTTCTGTTAAAATCCTGATTTGGTTTAAGGTTAGGGCTCTTTTTCGTTTAAAAATTTCGGATACTCTTGAGCGACTGTTTAAAATAACCCCTAAATCGGCGTCTGTAATTCCATTTTGTTCCATCATAAATTTAATGGCTTCAATTGGGTCAGGTTCCGGAATGGGATAATTTATTTGTTCGTATTTTTCTATGAGTGTAACCAAGATATCTAATTCATCACCTTCATCCGTATTGGGTTTCGCATCAAAAATAGCATTTACACGTTCTAAAGCAAGATCATAATCGTGTTCCGTTTTAATAGGTCGTATTTCCATATTACTTATAAGTTTTTAATATCGTCAAGCTTGTCATAATCACGGTGGGTACCCACAAATAGAATGTAGACAATTTGAGTTTCATAATTAATTTTTACAATTAAGCGATAATGATTTCCACAAATATTAAAAACGACTTTATTATGGCCAACAAAATCTGCAGAACCGAAGATTGCTTTTATAGTATTCGAATTATCAAAATTATTTTTATCAAAGATTTGATACCATGATAACAACTGTTGTTTTGCATTTGGGAAACATTCCCAAAAATTTTGCAAGGTTCTTTTGGCTATTATTCTCATAATGGATTAGACAAAGATAAGTGTTTTTTCCCAATTCGGGAAAAGTTTTTAAAAAACGAAACAAAAGTAGGTTATTGTTTACAAGTAAAAGGAGTATTAAAACTTTAAATAACAAAAAATGCCTCTAAATATTTAGAGGCATTTTCATTGGTGTAAATTTGTGAAATTCGTGTTTCTAGAACAGTCCGTTTAATTCAGCATCAATTCTGTTAATGATGTTTCCTAAGTCTTCCGGATTATCTACGAAATTAATATTGTCAACATCAATAATCAATAATTTTCCTTTAGTGTATGTTTGTATCCACGCTTCATATCTTTCGTTCAGACGACTTAAATAGTCAATTGAAATAGAATTTTCGTAATCACGTCCGCGTTTGTGAATCTGTCCTACCAGATTTGGGATAGAGCTTCTCAGGTAAATTAACAAATCAGGAGCTTTTACTAATGACTCCATTAATTCAAAAAGAGAAGTGTAATTTTCGAAGTCACGACTTGTCATCAATCCCATAGAATACAGGTTGGGAGCAAAAATATGGGCATCTTCATAAATGGTTCTGTCCTGAATAATTTTCTTTCCGCTTTCGCGAATTTGTAATATCTGGCGGAAACGACTGTTTAGAAAATAAATCTGAAGATTGAACGACCAACGCTCCATTTGATGGTAAAAATCATCTAAATACGGATTGTCAACTACATCTTCGTAATGAGGCTCCCATTTAAAATGTTTCGCCAACAATTTAGTTAAAGTAGTTTTTCCGGCTCCTATATTTCCTGCTATCGCTATGTGCATTACGGTGTTACGATTTTATAATTTGTGATTTCTTTAGCTGTAAAAATAGATAAAATTTGGTCTTTGTAATAGAATTTGTCGAAGGATTTTTCTAAAATCTCAATTTCAGAAAATGCATTGGATTCCGGACTTGTAATATCTTTAAAATACAACAAATTAGCCTTGCTGAAAAGATATTGATGATGGTTCATAATTTCGACAGCATCATATTCGGGGATTTTGCCCAAAGCCGTTATTTTTCCGAAAATGGTACACGAGAACCAATTGTTTTTTTTGTCAATCCAATAAAAAGTATTGAAATCGGTCAGGTAATATTTTATAGGTTCTGTTAATGGTGTAGAAACCGTTTTATATTCATTATTCAGATAATCAAAAAGACCAATTTGCTGATTTAAAGAATTGTAAATCCACAATTGATTTTGCGCTGACATTCCAATTGCCGAAACGATAATTGGGGTGTTGCTAAACGAAAAATTAATTTCAGTAATTTTATTCAGTTGATTGTCGAGTAAAACCACTGTATTGAAGTTTTCGTAAAACAAAACTATTTTAAGCGGATTCTGTAAGTCGACTTTCGTGATCGTTCCGAGAGAAACATTTTTATATTCGAAAACCTCTTTTTCTTTGATTTTGGAGAAGACATTATTTTTGATTTGATAATAGTATCCAAACGAATCATAGCCTAAAAACTGATCGATATTA
Organism: Flavobacterium sp. UGB4466; assembly: GCF_903469665.1. Taxonomy (GTDB): domain Bacteria; phylum Bacteroidota; class Bacteroidia; order Flavobacteriales; family Flavobacteriaceae; genus Flavobacterium; species Flavobacterium lipolyticum. The sequence goes on from NZ_CAGKLC010000002.1 coordinate 82,736, forward strand.
TTAGCAAAATGAGAGACTGGGACTGCCTTTATTTTTAGGTTTTGCGAAAAGACAGTTGAGAAAGAACAGATCACAAAAAGAAAGGATAAAAGAAAAGGATGTGTTGCTCTGTTCATGATGTTTACGTTTCTAAGAGCCAAATTACAAAAAACTACAGTAGAAATGGCGCAAAACGCTGTTATTTAGATTTTGCCGCTTTCGGAATTGTAATGGTCTGATAAATAATTGATTTTATCTATATCTTAAGGGAGTTGATCTATTTAATTTTTTGCATTTTAAAATAAACAATACATTTGAGTATAAGTTTATTAGACCAAATTCACTTTTAAAGATAACACAATGAAAAAAGCAATCTATTATATGTCGTTGATGCTTGTAATCACACAGATGCAGGCTCAGAAAGATTTTCAGGGAATGGCCGTTTACGAATCGAAAACACAGGCTCCAAAAATGGGAGAAATACGTGCGAATCGTGAAATTACACCCGAAATGCAAAAGAACATGGAAGAGCGAATGAAGAAAATGCTCGAAAAAACATTTGTTCTGAATTTTGATAAATCGGCTTCTATTTATAAGGAAGAAGAAAAATTGGAAACCCCAGGGCAACAAGGAGGTGGAATGAGGGTTATGGTGAATTCCTTTATGGGCGGTGGAGGAACTTTTTATAAAGATGTCAAAGCCAAAACCTACACGGTAGATAAGGAATTTATGGGTAAAGAATTTCTGGTAATAGATTCCCTGCCGAAGTTAAACTGGAAAATGGAATCTGAAACGAAACAAATTGGTGGATACACTTGTTATAAAGCCACAGCAGTAAAAGAAGCCAGCAAAACAGATTTTAGGAATCTCAGACCTAAAAACAAAGAGGAGAAAAAAGACGATAGCGGTAAGGCTTCCGGAGAAACGAAGACCAATTTTGCGGATAATTTCGAAATGCCCAAAGAGATTATTATAACTGCCTGGTACTCGCCGGAGATTCCGGTAAATCAGGGACCTGAGAATTATTGGGGATTACCGGGTTTAATACTTGAAGTAAATGATGGAAGAACTACTATTCTATGTTCTAAAATTGTATTGAATGCCAAAGATAAAATTGAAATCAAACCTTCAAAAAAAGGGAAGGTGATTTCGCAGAAGGACTATGACGAAACGGTCATAAAAAAAATGGAAGAGTTGAGAGAAATGAACCGCGGTCGTGAAGGCGGTCCGGGAGGTGGTCCGGTATTGATAAGACGTTAATTTATAGCACATCATTTTTAGCTTTTTCCAATGAAAAATATATTTGTTTTCGTTATTTTTTTAATGACGTCTCTTTGTGTTGCCCAAACTGTACGTTTTGATGGTTTTATTCAGGACGAAAAAAAGAATCCATTGGAAATGGCCAATGTGATGGCGGTTAATACGGCTACAAAAGCTATGGATTCGTACGGAATTACCAATGACAAAGGAAAGTTTCAGCTGACATTGAAGCCTAATACTTCTTATTCCATCAAGATAAGTTACCTCGGGATGAAATCAAAAGAAATTGCGATTTCAACCCAAACCGCGAATATCGCCCAGAATATAGTGATGGACGATGCCGGAATTGAATTAGAGGGTGTTGAGATAGTGCGTGAAATGCCGGTGTCGATTAAAGGCGATACTATCGTTTACAATGCCGATTCTTTTAAATCCGGAACCGAAAAAAAGCTGGAAGATGTATTGAAAAAACTGCCGGGTGTTGAGGTAAATGCCGATGGAGAGATTGAAGTCGAAGGCAAAAAAGTCAGTAAATTAATGGTCGAAGGAAAAGACTTTTTTGATGGGGATACGAAACTCGGGGTTAAAAATATTCCGGCCGATGCCATTGATAAAATTCAGGTTCTGAGAAATTACAATGAAGTCAAAGCACTAAAAGGTCTGGAAAACGATCAGGACAATGTCGCGATGAATATCAAACTTAAGGAAGGTAAAAAGAACTTTTGGTTTGGCGATGTGACCGCCGGGATTGGCGTTGCAGAACTTGACAGCCGTTATATCATCAATCCGAAATTGTTTTACTACAGCCCGGAATACAGTATCAATCTCATTACCAATTTTAATAATATTGGGGAGTTGCCACTTACAGCACAGGATTATTTTAAATTCACAGGAGGATTTAAGAATATGATGAAAAAAGGAGGAAGCAATTTTAATGTTTCGTCTAATGATTTGGGAATTTCGATTTTGAGAAACAATCGCGCTAAAGAAATTGAAACGAAATTTGGGGCAACAAACTTTGCTTATACCGTTACAAAAAAATGGAACATCAGCGGTTTTGGGATATTATCTACTTCGAAAACTGATCTCGAAACCAAATCGAAAACAACTATTTTAGATTCCGGAAACGAACAAAAAAGGGATGAATTAACGCATCAAAAAAATAATTTGGGACTTTTTAAACTCAGTTCGAGTTATAAACCCAACGAAAAATTCCAGTTTGATTACGATATCTTAACCAAATTATCCAAACAAAATGAAGATACCAGTCTGCTGCGTGAATCAGTTGTGAGTAACATTTCGGCTTTGGAAACCATTTTGACCAATAAAAGACAGGATCCAACTTCGGTAAATCAGGATTTGAGTCTCTATTACACTCAGAGCGATAAAAACATCTTCGCTTTTGAAATGCAGCATTTGTATCAGGATGAAAATCCGTTTTACAATGCCAACTTACGTACGCAGCCCTTTGATCTGGCTGGTTATATTTCCGGACAAAACAGAAACGATTTGAACCAGGAGCGGTTCGTAAAAACCAATAAAATCGATGCTAAATTGGATTACTACTATATGGTGACACCCAAAAGTAACATCAATATTACGCTCGGAAATACATTTTCGTATCAGGATTTTAATTCTCATATTTTTCAGATTTTGGACAATGGAACTAAAAATGATCTGAATGATCCCACGAATAACAATCAGGTACAGTACAATTTTAATGATGCATTTCTGGGATTTCACTATAAAATACTTGCCGGTAAATTTACATTGACCCCTGGAGTCAGTGTGCATACTTACAACATGAAAAATACACAATCAGGAACCGGCTATTCGCAAAACTTTATGAAAGTATTGCCTGATTTTTTTGCCTTGTATCAAATCAAAAAATCAGAAACGTTAACTTATAATTTCTCTTTATCTAACGATTTTACCGATATCAATCAATTGGCTTCGGGCTACGTTTTGTCCGATTACAGCAGTTTGTTCAGAGGAAACCGTTATCTGGAGAATGCCACATCGCAAGTGCATTCACTACGTTATTTCAAATACAACATGTTCAATTTCGAGAATATTTTTGCCAATGCGACCTATACTAAAAAAGTAGATGCTATCAAAACAAAAGCAAATTTTGAAGGGATAAACCAGTCTTCATCGCCATATAATTCGAACCTGGCCGACGAAACTTTTACCGGAATGGGGAATTACGGACGTTCTTTCCTGAAAAACTATAAAGCTTCTGTTAACGCCAGTTTCAATTGGTCAAAATTCAATAACATTCAGAACAACGTACTGGCAACTACCGAAAGTTTTAGTCAAAGTTATACCGTAAGAGCTTCAACAAACTATAAAAACTTTCCGAACATCGAATTTGGATATAATGCACTAATTAACAAATACAGTGGATCAACGTTTTATACGGATAAGCCTTTTGCCAGATTGGATTATTACTTCCTGAAAAGTTTCTCGTTTGTTTCGGAATATGAATTTTACCATTATTACAACGGCAACAAAACGGTGGATAACGAATATGATTTTTTAAGTGCCAGTTTAATTTATCAAAAAAAGGACAGCAAATGGGAGTATAAAATTGCAGCTACTAACCTCTTAAATACAAAGTACCTTAATGACGACAGCTTCTCACAGTTTTCTACAAGGGTTTCCCAATATACGGTACAAGCCCGTTACATCATCTTTTCGATGAAATATAATTTATAGTATTTTGAGTACAAAGTACGGACTTTCAGTACTCGATTTTAATTAGAATACGGTATCTTTACGCGCGATATTAACAACCAAAATTTTGAACATGCGCAATTTTACCTGGAGTTTTTTAATGTTTTTTTGTTTCGTTTTTACTTCTTTTTCTCAAACAAAAACGCTTGAAAAAGGAACTTATCTTTCTACCAATAAAGGTCAGAAGATCAAACTGAATTTATTAGAGAATAACAAATACGAATTGGTTTTTTATTCCGGCGATTATCAGATAAAGGGAGATTCGGTATCATTTACTTCAATTGACAAGCCGGAAAGTGGCTTTGATCTTGTTTTTAAAAATGATAAAAAGGCCAAAAAAGTTAAAATTAAATTTATTAATCCGTCTTATTATTCCTTTTTTATTGGTTCGCAAAACGGATCGAATGAGATTAAGTACCAACGATTATCAGATATTTGGAGCCAGGAAAATGTAGAAAGTGCCAATCCTGATGCTGAATTTGAAATTGACCGTGCAGATTACCTGTATTTGGTTTTCGAAGATTATAAGGGAGAAAGTAAAGTTTCGAAATTTGCTTTGCCAAAAGAAGTCTCAGAGGTAACGATCAACTACCAACCCGATCTTTTTGGGAATTTGAATATTTCCGGTTTCTTTAATAAAAATACAAATGAACTTATGGTTTCGGAGAAGTCCGGAAAGGATCCGTTAGTTTTTGTTAACCAAAAAAATGCCCAGCCTGAAAAAACGTCAAAAGTAGTTCCGCTGGAAATTAAGAGTATTGTAAATTGGACTTATCCGGGGAAAGATATTGCAGAGAGTGAAGAGTATGCCGTAGTAGTCGATTCTGCTGCTACAGCGGCTGATTCTGTATATGTTCCTGAAATTTATGATTTTAAATTCAAAATTCAAGACAATCTTAAAAGTGCTCTCGCGGCAACTGCAGCTGATAAAACTAAATTCTTGGTTGTGGCAGTTGATACTAAAAATCCTTCTGCAAAAAAGGATTTTGATACTTTTATTGAAAAACAGGAATCTCTTTTGGGCGTTCATATGGCTACTGCTTATAGCGCAGAAAATGATTCTTTTAATTTTTATCTGGCCAATGCCAATGATAAAAAATGGCTGAAATCAGTTAAAATTACGGATGATAAAAGTTTGATTGTCTTAAATGAGAATGGGGACGTTTTAGCAAGTGCAAAATCCACATTGTTGGAAAAAGAAGCACTTTTTGATATCTACTCGGATTTTGCCAGACAACTAAAAATTGCAGATACTTATTATTCGCTCGGCAAAGTGGTAAAAAATAAAAAAGCAAGTGACGAAGATTTAATTGCAGCATTCCGAAAATCAGTTCTATCTTATGATTTTGGAAATTATTATACAATATACGACCAAACCAATCAAGAGGACTTTAAATTTGCCAATACTAAGGTGGATCTAAAAGAAGTGACTCCGGTATGGAAAAAACTAATTGAGACACATCAAAAAGATACGAAACCAAATATGTATCTGGTGGAGACTATTTTGAAAGAAATCAAAAATCAGGGATTCTCTAAACAAGTTTCGAAAGAAGATAAAGTTTTAAATGATACTGATTTTCTTTCAATCGATTATTTAATCAAACATTATGATGCTATTGATGCGGAGCGTTTAGTATACAATGAAAAAGAAGGAGAGAAACACAATATGGGAAGTCTAAATCAAGAAATTGCAGGAGCTTTACAGCAAAACAAGAATATCGTGTCAAATGAAGCTTCCGTTGCAGGTAACCAGGACAAAACAATCTCGGTCTACAAAAAACTAATTGCAGCCGGAAAAGGAAATTTTGAGACCTATCAGAATTATTTAGCTTATTTAGCTGAAACAGCTGACAACGATGGCTCTAATGGAGCTTATTTGAAAGAATTCAATGCTTATTTTACTACAAATCTGGGAGATAAAGGAAATGTAATTGAAAGATTGGATCAGATGTTTGGGGCATTAGGGACTGATTCTGAATATGGTTTCAATGGTTGGAACTGGTTTAAGGAATACCATTCTAATCTTTGTAATTCAGCGGCATGGACAGTAGTATCAAGACCTGGAAATACCGATTTTTTAAAATCAGCAATAGGATGGTCTGAGTATAGCCTTGCCGTTACAAAGAACAATCCTTATTACTTGGATACCCTGGCGCAGTTGTATTATAAAGACGGACAAAAAAACAAAGCAATCGAGACACAAATTTTGGCTGCTAAATATCTGAACAGTGAAGTTGAAGAACAAACAGCAGTGGAGATCAGAGAGACACTAACAAAAATGCAAAACGGAACCTATTAAAATAGAAGTGTTTCGTAAAGTAATACCCCGACAGTTTTCAGGAACTGTCGGGGGTATTTTTTTAGTTTTTTATTTGTACAAGCACGTTTATCATATAACGATTTACGGTTTTCTTATTGTCTTTAATTTTGCCACTGGCGCTGAGGTACGTAATCAGAATTTTATATTTTGAAGTTTGCACCTCCTGAGTTACTTTTTTATCATAATCGTGATCTCGTCTAAAATCAGGACTTGTATTAATAAAATCAGTAATTTTTAATGGAATGCTTTCCTTGTTAATCTCTAAATTTAATCCGTAATCTTCTACCGTAGAGGTAAGAGAATAGCTTTTATTCTCAATTTTTACACAATCATGACATTCATAAGGGTTGTCACTGGAAAGGTCAACTGAAAAGTCATATCCGTGAATGTTCAGCACCTTGTTTTGTTGGTAATAAAAGTAAAACGAATCATTGATTTGTTCTTCTCTGGCATATTCTGACTGATATTCATAACCTAAAGCTTCCATGATTTCATAATCGCTTGGATCTTTCTCTTTTTTAAGGAGGGTTTCCAGCTTGGTTTTGGCATACGGAACCATAATTTCAACCCCATAATTGCGCTCTAAAAATGAAACAATACTGCTTAAATCCTGTTGTTGTTCGAAACTCAGTTTTTTAGCGGTTTTATTTTGTACATAACTTTCAAAACGGGCCAGCTGACTGTATTTCGAAATCGAATTGGCGCTTTGTGGTCCGGCTATAGAAAACAAGCCTGCGAGACATAAACTTATTGGAATGAACTTTATTTTAGGATGCTTTTGAATGAGAAAATATCCCACAACAAGGGATAACCATACCGACATTAACAGTACATAATAGCGTTCATGTGTAAAACCATACAGATTGATTCGGTACAAAATAGCCCAAAAAAGCAATACTAATAACGGAATTAATAAAAAATAAAACCAGCGGTTAAAAGTTCGCATCCAGAGATTAGCCGTTTCAGTTGCAATGGGATGAACCAATAAAAAAGAAAGGATTCCGAAAATAGCAAACACCAAAACGAGATAGGAAACCCAGCCGACAGGCAGTGAAAGTGTCAGCAGAATTTTTGCTTCATAACAAATTAAAATCACCAGATACAGACTAATCAGGGGCAACAACACAAATTGAGTGAAGTTTTTAAGTCCTTTCGGGTAATTTAAAACCAGGGGAGCCGTGCTGTTATTCGTTTCCGGAACACCGCTTAAAAAGAACGTGGTATTAAAAACCCCGGCAATCACAAAAAAGACATGCATGTAAATGCGATCGTAAAAGTCAATATTAAAAAGCTTGTCAATCGCTAAAATTGCCAATGCCAAACCCGAATAAAGCACTATACTGTACAAACCTGCCGTTAAAATTCTTAGGAAAAGCTGTTTGTTGAATTCCCAAAACTCATCCTGATTGTAAGCTCTTGGCAGGAAACCGGCAAATGAAACCAATAAATGAAATACAATATTCAGAACCATAAACTGCTGTATTTCGACATCTGTAGTATACTTGTGAAAAGTATTGACAAAGAGAAAAACAAGACTTCCTAAGCCAATACTAAGGGCAAAACGCAGGAAGTTATTTTTTTTAGCAGCTAGAAAAAACAAACTGACAGAGAGAAATAAAACGAGACTCAAAGAGCAGCTCATTAAAGCTTTTTCATAGAATTCTTTGTTGGGACTGTTATAATTTCCTTCGCTAAGAATTATGGCAAAGACAGTTCCTAAAATGGCGGTTAAAATTTCTAAAGGAAATCGAAGAATTGTTTTTAGCGTTGCGTTCAGAACGTTTTGTAACGATGGGAGTTTACTCATTTTTTTTATCAGTTATACCAATTGAAGGATTATTGATGCTATCATTTTCTGGTATAATGCCGATATAGTATGAAAATAGTCTGATTTTGATTAGACTATATGGAATACATAATCGGTATTATTTTGTACTAAGGAAGGTAAATTGTAAGAGATAAACAAATAAAAATCGCAATGCTAAAAAAAGAATACTGCCATTTTGCTGATTTTGCATTTCGATAATGTTTAAGAGCCTGAGCCGCTTTTTATTCTCTTTAAATCACTAAGTTTGGAATACTAAATTTAAAACGTATGAAAAATAAAATGATCCTCGTTTTGATTGCTTACGGAGGAGTAGTTTTTTCGCAGGCAGTTAAGAAACCTTTAGTTTCAGCAATTACAGATAAAGATTTAAAAACCGATATGTACCAGATGGCCGGAGATCATTTTAACGGTCGTGAAGCTGGAACTTTAGATGAATTAAAAGTATCGATGTGGCTCGCCAATAAAGCCAAAGAGGCCGGAATGGCACCGGCAGGTGATGACGGAACTTATTTTCAGTTTTTTGATTTGTACAGGCATCAGGTGACACCCAATACAAAGTTTAAAATTGGACAAAAAGAATATAAACTGTGGAAAGATGTTCTCGTAGCAGAAACGACGAACATTAAAGTAGACGCACCATTGGTTTATTTGGGTGCAGCCACTAAAGAAGCAATTGAAAAAGCCGATATCAAAGGAAAAGCAGTTGTATTACTAGCTTCCAAAGAAGGCATTGCTGACGATATTTCGCTTTTCGACAGACGTTACCCGGGTTTGGTTCGAAACAAATATTATGATCTTGTGGTAAAAAAGGGCGCAACGGCTCTGATTATGGTTGCCGATGAGTTAGCAGAGCAAAGCTGGTCTCAGGTGGAACCGCAAATGACAAGAGGAATTTATGGAATTGAAGGTTTTCGAGATAAAATTGGTGCTACAATGCCCGTTTTTTGGGTGCACAGCGATCAATTGGAATATCTAAAAAACACCAAAGATCTTTTATCAACTGAAGTAATTTCAGAAACGTATAAATATCCTTCGGTGAATGTTGTAGGTAAAATTGAAGGAACAGATCCTAAACTGAAAAACGAATATGTTCTTTTTAGCGGACATCAGGATCACGATGGGGTAAGACAAAAATACGGACAGGACTCTATTTACAACGGAGCCGATGATAATGCCAGTACCTGTGTGGCCATGTTAGCGATTGCAAGAGCGTATAAAAAGCAGCCTGGTAAAAGAACTTCTTTATTTGTTTTTCATGGTTCAGAAGAAAGAGGATTATTAGGTTCAAGATGGTATGCTTCGCACACTACAGTTCCTGAAAAAGATATTGTTGCTGTATTAAACGGAGATATGATTGGAAGAAATAATGTCAATCAGGCGGCTCTTTTAGGTTCCAGTTCTCCTCATGAAAATTCATCTGATCTGGTTGCAATTGCCAAAAAAGCAAACGATGAAGGCCCTAAATTTGATCTGGATAAACTTTGGGACAGACCGGAACATCCGGAGTATTTTTATTTCCGTTCCGACCATTTGCCTTATGCAAGAAGAGGAATCCCATCTGTTTTTTATACCAGTGTTTTACACAGTCAATATCATACACCAATGGACGAGTCTGAAAACATTGATTTTGTAAAATTGCGCAAAATGACCGAGTGGATGTACCGTACAGGCTGGATTTTATCAAATGATGCAGGTCGTCCGAAAACATTGCCTAATGTGAAATTGGAGCGTTAGGAAATAGTGGTTTGTGTTGAGTTTTAGACGCGGATTCGCTATCGCGAAAACGCGGATAAAAACGGATTTTTATACTTTTTTACTGGGAAGTAATTTAAAAACATGCGATACAATTTATATCATAGTCCAATTCAAAAATAGGCATAACAAAAAAGGCTTTCTTAAATTTTAGAAAGCCTTTTTTTTGTCAACTAATTCGATAGTTTTCAAAAATAAAATCCGTTTTTATCTGCGTTTTTACGAAGTAAATCCGCGTCATCCGTGTTGAAATAAAATCTGGATTTCGCCGAATAATGCAGGCCATCAGGGAGTAACATAAAAAAACCGATTTCTAAAAATAGAAACCGGTTTTTTTATGTTTAAGAATAAATAGTTATTGTCTAACAATCTAAAAAAATCCAAGCTAGTCTAATAATCTATTTAGTCTGATAATCTATTTAGTCTGATAATCTAAGATCTATAATCCGAAAGCCGCTTTTACCTGGTCAACAAAATCAAGTTTTTCCCAGGTAAACAATTCCACAGTAACTGTTTTTTCGTTTCCACCCGGAGCAGAGAAAGTTTTAGTTACAGTTTCCGGTTTACGTCCCATGTGTCCGTAAGCGGCAGTTTCACTGTAAATAGGGTTTCTCAATTTCAAACGCTGCTCGATAAAGTAAGGACGCATATCAAAGATAGCTTCTACTTTCTTAGCGATTTCACCGTTGGTTAAGTTTACTTTAGAAGTTCCGTAAGTATCAATAAAAATACCCATTGGTTCAGCAACTCCAATTGCATAAGAAACTTGTACTAAAATCTCGTCAGCAACACCTGCTGCTACTAAGTTTTTAGCGATATGACGTGTTGCATAAGCTGCACTTCTGTCTACTTTACTTGGATCTTTTCCAGAGAATGCACCACCACCGTGAGCACCTTTTCCACCGTAAGTATCCACAATAATTTTTCTTCCTGTTAAACCAGTATCTCCGTGAGGTCCTCCAATAACGAATTTCCCTGTTGGATTGATATGGTAGTTGATTTTATCATTGAATAAATGCGCGTGAGCTGGATTTTTAGCAATGATTCTTGGAATCAAAATTTCGATAATATCTTTTTTGATTTTAGCCAGCATTGTAGCTTCTTCGTCAAAATCATCGTGTTGAGTTGAGATTACGATCGCATCAATACGAGTTGGTTTATTATCGTCACTGTACTCTAAAGTTACCTGTGATTTTGCATCAGGACGTAAATAAGTGATTTCCTTATTTTCACGTCTTAAGATAGCTAACTCCTGTAATAATTTATGAGACAAATCAAGTGCCAATGGCATGAAGTTTTCGGTTTCGTTTGTAGCGTAACCAAACATCATTCCCTGGTCTCCAGCACCTTGCTCTTCCGGCTTAGCCCTGTCAACACCTTGATTAATATCTGCTGATTGCTCATGAATTGCTGAAAGAATCCCGCAAGAATTTGCCTCAAACATATATTCGCTTTTAGTATATCCAATTTTACGGATTACTTCGCGGGCAATTTGCTGCACATCAAGATAAGTATTCGATTTTACTTCACCAGCTAAAATTACCTGACCTGTAGTAACCAGAGTTTCACAAGCTACTTTTGAGTCAGCATCAAATGCCAAAAAGTTATCAATTAATGCATCCGAAATTTGATCTGCAACTTTGTCTGGATGCCCTTCACTAACAGATTCTGACGTAAATAAATAAGCCATAATAATTTATATAATTTATTAAATTAAAATTAAGCGAGAAAAAATAATTGCTAAAAAGGGCTAAAGGAGAATTTCTGCTTTAGCATTTTTTACTACCGAAAGTAATGTTTCAGTACCCATAACGAACCGTTTCATTATGAAGAGGTTGCAATCAGTTCAAATTTTTCCTCTTGTATTCGCGTGCAAAGGTATAAAACCATTTTGATTTGCAAATTAAACTTTTCATTTTTTTGATTTTAGAAGCAGAAATTTAACATATCATACTATTTTGATAGGGTAATAGAAATTATTTTGGTTTTTGTTTGGCTGATTGGAAAATAGTTCGCAAATTTGCCCCATCAAAATAAAACAAAAGATGAAATTAACGATTTGCAATATGTCATGTATGATGCCGGAGCCTTCCGCAGAGACACTGTTGTAGTTTTTTTTAAGAAATATACATATAGAACCTCTGCCGCTCGCAGGGGTTTTTTTGTACCAAAAAGAAACCGGATTGTAAATCATTTTTTAAGTCAGAAAACAATATAAAACCAGAAAAAAGTAATGAAAAAGAATGTAGTAGTAGCTTTAAGTCTTTTGACCTTTTCAGGCATTTATGCGCAGGAGAATAAAAAAGAACAGGACAGTTTAAAAAATAATGAATTGACCGAAGTGACCATTGTAGGGTCGCGCAGTAAAAACAGAGTAAAAACAGATGTACCGGTTCCGGTTGACGTTTTTAATATTTCAGAAATAACAAAAGGAGCGCCGCAAACCAGCGTAACTCAAATTTTAAATTATGTGGCACCTTCTTTTACCAGTAATGCAACTTCTACGGCAGATGCGACAGATCACGTTGATCCGGCACAGTTAAGAGGTTTAGGGCCGGATCAGGTTTTGATTTTGGTAAACGGAAAACGAAGACATACAAGTTCATTAGTCAACATTAATGGATCGCCGGGAAGAGGATCGGTAGGAACAGATTTAAATGCTATACCTTCATTTGCCATTGAAAGAATCGAGGTTTTACGCGACGGTGCAGCCGCTCAGTACGGCTCAGATGCGATTGCGGGAGTTATTAATATCGTATTGAAAAAGAATGCCAACTATCTTTCAGGAGACATACAGTATGGTACTAACTTATCTTCGGGATCGAATAATTTTAAAGGAGGAGCCGACGGGCAGAATCTGCAAGTTGATTTAAATTACGGGACCTCTTTGGGTAAAGCAGGTAGTTTTTTAAATGTTACCGGTAGTGCTGTGACCAGACAGGCAACAAGCCGCGCGGGAATTAGAAGCAACGCAATTTTTAATGCCTACAATGCTGTCGAGAACAGAGCAGCTCAGAACGGTGTGAACATTAATTCATTTTTCAGTAATATTAATAATACCTCAAATTCAGCGCAAATTTTGAATTCGCTGAAACAGTATGCACCACAAGTGGGTTACTTTACACCGGCACAGCAAAGTGCTATCGCTTCGGCAGGTACTATTGCGCAAATGCAGACTGCTTTGAATTTTGATGTAACCAACAATGAGTTGGCGTACAGAGGTCAGGAAAGAAGCGACTATAATATGAGTGTGGGCCAGTCTGAATTAGCATCTGGACAATTATATTACAATACAAAGTATCCGTTAACAGAAACAACATCTCTATATTCATTTGGAGGTCTCTCGTATAGAAATGGTAGATCGTATGCTTTTAACAGGCTTCCAAACGGTTCAGGAACTTTTACACAGGTATACCAAAATGGATTTTTACCGGAAATAGAATCTTCAATCTTAGATGCTTCTGCAGCAGTTGGAGCTACAACAGAATTATTCGGTTTTGACACCGATATTAGTACAAACCTCGGGACAAACTCTTTTAAATATGATGTGAACAATACTATTAATGCTACTTTGGGAACCAATTCGGCTTCAAGTTTTTATGCCGGTAAAGTTTCGTTCTTGCAAAGTACAACCAACTTGGATTTAAGTAAGAAGTACGATGTTTTAAACGGCCTGAACGTTGCCTTTGGTGGAGAATTCAGATATGAAAAGTACCAGATTCAACAGGGAGAAGAAGCTTCTTACGGATTGTATGATACCAACGGAAATTTGGTTCCTGGAATTTTACCAAGCAATTCACCTTTAATCGTAACCGACTTTTTCGGGAATAAACGTGGAGCCGGAGCACAAGGATTCTCAGGGTTTCAGCCTTCAGATGCTAAAGTTAAGGACAGAAAAAGTGGCGCAGCTTATGTAGATTTAGAATTAAATGCAACAGAAAACTGGCTTCTAAACGGAGCAGCGCGTTACGAGAACTATTCTGATTTTGGAAGTACCGTTACCTTTAAACTGGCATCTCTTTTGAAATTAACAGGCAATATCAACTGGAGGATTTCAGGACAAACAGGTTTTAGAGCTCCTTCCTTACAGCAAAAATATTTTGAAAGCAGTTCCACTCAGTTCATAAACGGTTCGCCATATCAGGTTGGATATTTTACAAATGATTCACAGGCTGCCAAAAGTATTGGGGTTGAAAATTTAAAACCAGAGAAATCAAAAAGTATCAGTACCGGATTTACATTCAAGATTCCTGAAGCCAATATTACTATTGCAACAGATGCTTATTTTACCAGAATCGACGACAGAGTGGTATTAACCGGGCAGTATGCAAGACCAACAGATGCACAGATCAATGCAGCAACGTCGCCGCAACAAAAAGATGCTTTAACCTTATTTCAACAGGCCTTTGATTTAAAAGGTGTGGAAAGAGCTTCGTTCTGGACCAACGGAATCAACTCGGAGACCAAAGGTATTGATGTTGTAATTTCGCATAAATACAATGTTATCCCCGATTTCACCATCAGAAATGATTTTGCATTGAGTTATAATACTACCAAAAGAGTGGGAGAATTAAATGTTCCTCAATCCATTATCAATGCAGGTGGAGAGCCTTTTAAATATTCATTCTTTCCGGAGTCAAGCCGAATTTATTTAGAAGAAGCCATTCCAAAATTGAAAGCCAATTTGATGACTACGTTTAGTATCAAAAAACTGGACATTTATTTGAGAAACAGTTATTTCGGAGCAGTGACAGACCCGGGAGCGACTGATGTAAATTTAGACGGATCATCTTCTGTTTACGAACATCCTGAATACAGCGCAAAATTGGTTACCGATTTGTCTTTCGGATATCAGATTAACGAGAAATTCAGATTCACCGTTGGGTTTAATAATATAGGAGATGTTTATCCGGACCGAAATAATCCGGCAACACCTGCCTTTACCAATACAACGCCAACCTTGTCGCCTGCACCAAGTACAGATTTAAGCAACGCCAATCAGTTTGCTTATTCCAGAGCAGTATCACAATTTGGATTAAACGGAAGATTTGGTTTCGCCAGATTGAGTTTTAAGTTCTAAGACCATAATATTGGCCACAGATTATAAGGATTAAACGGATTTACGTTGATCTGATAATCATATTAATCCCTTAATCTGTGGCTGTTTTTTCTAGCGTAAAGCCTGCATTTACAAGGAGTAATAAAAATTTTACATTAAATATTGATATTTAATTTGGTAGTTAGGAAAATACTTATTACATTTACTCTATAGAATTAGTCGAATTAAAAAAGCATTAATTTTAAATCAAATAAAAATGAAAACAATAGCAAATAGTATGATGATGTGTTGTGAGATGATGCAAATGTGCATCCCAAATTGCTGTTACCAAAAGTGAAAGAGTAAATCTTTGTTATAGTTAGAACTATAAGCCCTTTTGGTCGCCATCCGAAAGGGCTTTTTTAATTCCAAAACTAAAACAAGTATCATGAAAACACTACATATTATAGTAAGAGAGATTTTATACCGATTGAAAACCGATTATAAACGATTTACAGCTGCAGTTAAAAATAGAAAAGTGAATACCGCTAAAATAAAAGGAGAGCTTTATTCGAGTGAATCAAATTCTCTGCTTTTCCAAATGTACCTGCACGAAGAAGAAGATCTTTTTATTTGAGATATAAAAACGACTGTAATAATTAAAGAATAAACCAAAAGCTATAAACAATACCTAAAACTAAGAAATCATGAGCACACAAAAATTTGCCACAAATGCGCTACACGCGGGACACGATGTTACTAAAAATGCAGGAACCAGAGCAGTTCCAATTTACCAGACATCATCGTATGTTTTTAACAATTCAGATCATGCAGCTAATTTATTTGGTCTTGCTGAAGCCGGATTCATTTACACCCGATTAAACAACCCTACAAATGATGTTTTGGAACAACGCCTTGCGGCGCTTGAAGGTGGAATTGGGGCAGTAGTTACAGCCTCAGGAGCCTCTGCAATTTCCACATCTTTATTGACTTTGCTAAAAGCAGGAGATCATATAGTGGCTTCTAATAGTTTGTACGGAGGAACGTATAATTTATTGAGCGTAACTTTACCGCGTTTAGGGATCACAACTACCTTTGTAGATCCTTCAAAACCCGAAAATTTCACTAAAGCTGCCAAAGAAAACACACGGGCATTTTTTGTTGAATCTTTAGGAAACCCAAAATTAGATGTACTCGATCTGAAAGCGATTGCAGTGGAGGCTAAAAAATTTAAGGTTCCTTTTATTGTAGACAATACAGTAGCTACTCCTTATTTATTAAATCCGATTGCTTACGGAGCAGATATTGTCATTCACTCCCTTACCAAATATATTTCAGGAAACGGAACCTCATTAGGAGGGGCCATTATCGACGCCGGAACTTTTGACTGGGCGAATGGTAAATTTCCTGAGTTCACAGAGCCTTCACCGGGATATCATGGTTTAGTGTATCACGAAGCTTTAGGAAATGCCGCTTTCATTGCTAAAGCCAGAATCGAAGGATTACGTGATTTTGGAGCAGCTTTGAGTCCGTTTAATGCTTTCCAGATCATTCAGGGATTAGAAACCCTGCCAATTCGAATTCAAAAACACAGCGAAAATGCTTTGGCTTTGGCTTCCTGGTTAGAAAAACAGGAAGAAGTAGCCTGGGTGAACTATCCGGGCTTAAAAAACAATAAGTATTATGACTTGTCACAGCAGTACTTGCCAAAAGGGCAAAGTGGTGTTGTTACCTTTGGATTAAAAGGAGGTTTTGAAGCAGCCAAAAAAGTGGTAGATGAAACCCAGCTCTTCTCGCTTCTGGCCAACATTGGTGATACCAAGTCATTAATCATTCATCCTGCAAGTACAACGCATCAGCAATTGTCTGATGCCGAACAATTAGAAACGGGAGTTTCAAAAGATCTGGTTCGACTTTCCGTTGGATTGGAAGATATAGAAGATTTAATTGCTGACTTGCAAACAGTTTTTGCAAGCGTGACCGAGTCACAATACAGCATTAATAAAAACTAGGTTTTTTTGTTTTTTGTTTGAAAAATTGCCTTTAGCAGCGTGAGTTCTGCTAGAGGTGATTTTTTATAAAAAGCAAATCAGTATAAAAGTTTTAAACCTTATAGGTGTTGAGGTTTAATGTAGAGTGCTACAGTGTACTTAAAATAGTTATAAGGTTTAAAAATTAAAAAGTAAAATTATGTCAAAGCTTAAAATAAATATCATCCTTTTTGGAATTGGAAATATAGGGAGTACTTTGATCAATCAAATTATTGAAAGTCAGGAGTTTTTTCTCAAAAGTAAGAATATCGATTTTCACTTTCCAATTATCACCAATTCAACTGTAGCTTTTTTCGAGAAAGAAGGCGTAGGATATGCTTGGGAAACCAATTTTCTGGAATTGGCCGTTCCTTTTAAGGTTCAGGATATTATTGAATTTGCCAAAGAAAATGAATTTGAAAATTTAATCGCTGTAGATGCCACTGCGAGCGATGAATTAATACATCACTACAATACATTGATCGAAAACGGGTTTAATATTGTAGCGGTAAATAAAAAAGCCAATACATTGCCGATTGATTTATACAAAGAGATCAGGTCAAACCTTAAAAAGTACGACAAAGAGTTTTTGTATGAAACCTCAGTAGATACCGGATTCCCGGTTTTACAAACTTTGAGAGACTTGTATTATTCAGGCGAAAAAATCACAAAGATTCGTGGTGTTTTTTCAGATAATCTGAGTTATGTTTTTAATCGCTTTGCTGCCGAAGAAGCCACCTTCTCTTCTTTATTAAAAGATGCGAGTTTACTCGGTTTAATGCGTTCCACCTTTAAAGAAGATTTATCCGGAAATGATACAGCCAGAAAATTACTGATTCTCACGAGAGAAATTGGAAAAGATTTTGAGCTGTCAGATATAAAAATTAATTCCCTTATTAATGAAGAGCATCTGGAGCAAAACGGCATTCTGAATAAAGAAGCAATTGATCGATCGTTTAAGATTGCTAAAATTAGTCAGGCAGATGATCATGTACTGCGATACGTGGGAGAATTTGATGTTGTAAAAAACACATTAGAAGTCAAACTGGTTTCAGAACCTATTACTTCAGCAATAGGTCAGCTGAAAGGATCAGATACTATTTTCGAAATTTATACACAATCGTATGCAGCTGTTCCAATTGTGATTCAAAGTGCTTCGGCCTGTAAGCAAGCCATTTCAAGGGGGGTAATTACAGATATTTTGAAAGTAGCTGAAAAGATCAAAAATAAAGAGGCAGTCTGGTTGTAAGTGGTGTCGAAATACTAGTAAGTTGTTCTTTGATATAATGAAACAGGAAAGTTTTTTAAGTTATTTTTTGTAAGATTTATCTTTTAAATATTGATATGTTAATTTTGTAAGATGTTTTTTAACCTAAAAAGGTCGCTTTTTAACGTTTTTTGGGATTAATTTATTGAGTCTCACTTGCATAATTGATAAAATATTCGCAAATTTGTAAGACTTCAAAACTAAAGAAGAAATAATTTAGTATTCTGAATGAAAGTTACATCGATTGAGGCAAAAGTTTTGTACTCTGTTGATTTAAAGAAGAGTAAAATAGAAATATTTCTAAAGTTTAAAGAAGTTTATTAAAATAGAAAAAATGCAAGAATTTTTTAAAATAGTAATTAAGTCCCAGATGAATAAGTCCCTACAGATGAACAAGATGTTTAACGTCGCACGTATTTGTGTATGCGTCTGTTGATACTAAAAGTATATATGAGTTGTAAAAAACTTGAACCCTTTTGGTATTACAAATCCAAAAGGGTTTTTTTATTCCATTTGGTTACGATAACAAAGAAATAAACATAAAATAAAGATAATAACACGCAAACTAACATAAACTTAAATGTCATGAGCACAATAAACTACCTAACAAAGACTTTTTCAACATTGAAAAACATTAGAGCTAAAAGAAACAATGCACCGCCAACAAATGAATTGACCGATTCAAGATTCGGGGTGACTGAAACAAATAAAAAAGCGGAGAAAAAAAATCCGGATTCATTATTGTTTTTGATGTATTCAAAAGAAAATGAAACGCTTTTTATTTAAATCTAAAAGCATCATAAAATAGAGGGAAACCTGCTTAATTTTACTGGGCAAATTGTTCGGTAATTTTTTGCGTACACTAGTTTTTGTTTGAATTATGTTTAAGAAATTGAGGAATCAGTTTCGATAAAATTTGTTTGTTTGAGAAATTAGTAGTTAATTTGCACCTTTAAGTTCAAAAACGTATTGAAATGTTATAAAGAAAGGACGAGGGATTAGACCCGATGAATCCTTAGCAACCCTTCGTTAAATCGAAGAAGGTGCTGCATTCTACCACCCCTAAACGTGGAAAGATAACAACAAGAAATTTTCTGGTTTCACTCTAGACTTTCTTTCTAATATTTCCACATACAAATCAAAATTAAAAAGATTTGAAATTGGAAAATATACCAAGTCCCATTATAATTCAGGAATTCATCACCGAAAGTGGTGTGTCCTACTCATCATTACCCTTAAGTTTTACACTTTCCGGTTTACCATTGTATAGTGCGCCTATTGTTCTCGTTAATCATGCTTTGACAGGAAATGCAGAGGTCACCGGAGCAAACGGCTGGTGGAATGACCTTATTGGGGAAGAGAAAACAATCGATACCCATAAATTTACCGTACTGGCTTTTAATGTACCAGGAAACGGGAATGATTCTTTTATTATCGAAAATTATCAGGATTTCACTACCAGAGATATTGCCCGTATTTTTATAAAAGGTTTAGAACTTCTAAATATTAGCCAACTACATACTATTATTGGTGGTTCTGTTGGAGGAGGCATCGCCTGGGAAATCCTTGCATTAGAACCTAACATTACTCAAAACCTGATTCCCATTGCAACGGATTGGAAGTCGACCGACTGGATGATCGCCAATTGCTATTTACAAGAGCAAATTTTGAACAATTCTTCAAAACCTATCGAAGATGCCAGAATTCATGCTATGTTGTGTTACAGGTCTCCGGAATCATTTAAAGAGAAATTTCAACGTACCATCAATACCAACCGTCCTGTTTTTAACATTGAAAGCTGGTTGGCCCATCATGGTGAAAAACTACAGAAAAGATATCAATTGGCTTCGTATAAATTGATGAACCAATTGCTTAAAACCATAGACATCACCAGAAACAGAGAGGATTTCGAGACTTTGTTATCCAAAACAGACGCTGCGATTCATATTATCGGAATCAATTCGGATTTGTTTTTTATACCCAAAGAAAATCGGGAGACTTTTCAGGAATTAAAAAAGTTCAAAGACAATGTTTCTTATAGCGAAATAGATTCGGTTCACGGACATGACGCTTTTTTAATCGAGTACAAACAATTAGATCATTTACTTGCCGATATTTTTAAGGCAGAAACAATAGAAAAATAAAATGAAAATATTAAAATTTGGCGGTAAATCGTTATCAAACGGAGAAGGACTTAATAAAGTAGTTTCAATTATTACGGATAAAGTACAGCAGAATGAAAAAATAGCTGTTGTGGTTTCGGCCCGCGGAAATGCAACAGACGAGTTAGAATACATTTTAAAAATTGCTGCGAAAAACGGTAATTATAAACCCTTATTTGAGAATTTTAAAGCGTATCAGGTTTCAGATTATCCTCAGGTCGATTTATCGGAAGAATTTAATGTGCTCGAGAAACTTTTTGAAGGAGTAAGCCTGATTGGTGATTACAGCAATAAAATTAAAGATCAGATTTTATCAAAAGGAGAATTACTTTCGGCTAAATTGCTGACGGCCATTTTAATCGAAAAAGGTGTTCCTGCAAATTTTGTAGATTCAAGAGAATTGTTGAAAACCGATTCTAAATTTGGTGACGCACAGCCTTTGGAGCAGCTCTCTAAGAAAAATGTGATCAATTATTTTAAAGAACACAACGGATCAACGGTTAACATCGTGACCGGTTTTATTGGGTCTAACAATAATAACGATACCACTACTTTAGGTAGAAATGGCAGTAACTATACCGCGTCGCTAATTGCAAATTACCTGAATGCTGAAGAATTGCAGAATTTTACGCATGTTGACGGAATTTACACAGCAAACCCTGATTTGGTTGCCGATGCGAAAAAAATTGAATTTCTATCGTTTAATGAAGCCAATGAACTAGCCAATTTTGGCGCTACCATTTTGCATGCGAAAACAATCATTCCGTTACTGGAAAAAAATATCCCGCTTCGTATTTTAAATACCTTTAATCACGAAAATCGTGGGACTTTAATTACCTCTGATTCAGCCAAAGAAGGAATTAAAACGCTTTCTGTTTTAGAGAATGTGTCGCTGGTGAATCTGGAAGGCCGCGGATTATTGGGGAAATCGGGTGTAGATGCCCGAATTTTTAAAGTAATGGGCGATCATAATATCAGTGTGAGTATTATCTCGCAGGGTTCTTCAGAGCGAGGCATTGGTCTTGTGGTGGCGACCGATAAGGCTACATTGGCAATGGTTGAATTAGAAAAAGAGTTCGAAAATGACTTCTATTCTAAAGATGTAAATCAAATTACGGTAACCGATAATGTTTCGGTAATTTCGATTATCGGTCAGGATTTGAGTACTTTTCATAAACCATACACAGCATTAATCAAAAATAAAATTGTTCCGATTTTGTTCAATAACACCGTTACGGGTAAAAACGTGAGTCTGGTTGTTAAAAAATCAGAGCTTCATAAAGCCTTAAACGTAATTCACGGAGAGATTTTTGGAGTTTCCAAAAAAATCAATATTGCTATTATTGGTCACGGACTAGTGGGAGGAACTTTAATCAATCAGATTTTAGAATCGACTGACGCTATCGAAAAACGAAAAGACGTGAGACTGAATGTTTTTGCAATTGCGAATTCCAAAAAAGTACTTTTAGATAAAAACGGAGTAAGTTCGAACTGGAAAACAGACATTGAAAAGGAAGGACTTGCCTATACCATTCAAGATATTATTGCTTATGCGAATCAACATCATTTAGAAAACCTGATTGCGATTGATAATACAGCCAGTGCAAAATTTGTTGAGAATTATATTCCGTTGGTGGAGAGTAGTTTCGATCTGATCTCTTCTAACAAAGTAGCGAATACACTCAGTTATGGTTTTTATAAAGAATTGAGAAAATCTTTAGCCGAAAATCAGAAGAATTATTTGTACGAAACCAATGTTGGTGCCGGATTGCCATTAATTGATACGATAAAATTATTACACCTTTCAGGAGAAAACATCACAAAAATAAAAGGAGTGTTCTCCGGAACACTAAGTTATTTATTCAATAATTTTTCGGCAAAAGATGCTCCGTTTAGTGAGATTTTGCAGGAAGCGATTGATAATGGATACACAGAACCGGATCCGCGTGAAGATTTATGCGGAAATGATGTGGGAAGAAAATTATTGATTCTGGCAAGAGAATTAGACTTGCAGAATGAATTTGAAGAAATCTCGATTCAGAATTTAATTCCGGAACATTTGCGTGAAGGAAACGTTGGTGATTTCTTAACGAAATTAAAAGAGTTTGATCCAATTTATGAAAAAATAAAAGCCGATCAAAAGCCAAACCACGTATTGAGATACATTGGTGAATTGTCGGGAGATTTGCAAAACGACAAAGGAATTTTGGAAGTAAAGCTAGTTTCAGTGCCTTCTGATACCGCTTTGGGCGGATTAAAAGGATCTGATTCTTTCTTTGAAATTTATACAGAGTCTTACGGAGACCGTCCAATCGTAATCCAGGGAGCAGGTGCAGGCTCTGCGGTAACAGCGAGAGGAGTATTTGGTGATATTTTGAGATTGTCAGATAAAGGGTAAAGAATTTGAGATTGTAGATTTGAGATTGCAGATTTATAGGTCCAGTTTGTCATTTCGACCGAAGGGAGAAATTACACCAGGAACTCCGCAACGAAACATTCTAATCTTTGTCGACAATCTAATGTGATTTACTTCGTCTGTTCGCTATCGCTCGAGTCTTCTTAAGTCGAAATGACAAGATTATAAAGAATAAAAAATAAAAAAAAAATAACAACACAATGAAAGTAACTTTGAACAGAGTAAATGACGCGTTTCATTTTAAACTTAAAAACGAACGTGGTCATATAGTGGATGTTGACAGCAGAGCCGAATTTGGCGGAAGTGATTTAGGTCCAAGCCCAATGGAATTAGTATTGATGGGGGTTGCGGGATGCAGTGCTATTGATATGATTTCGATCCTAAAAAAACAACGTCAGGAAATCACTTCCTTTAACGCTGAGGTAGAAGGAGAGCGTGTACAAGTTGGTGAAGCAAAGCCTTTTAAAGAAATCAATGTGGTTTTTTATTTAGAGGGAGATATTAACCCTGAAAAAGCACAACGCGCAGCCCAGCTTTCTTTTGAGAAATATTGCTCCGTTTCTAAAACAATTGAGCCTACAGCTACCATAAAATATAAAGTTGTATTGAACGACGAAGAATTAAAGTAATTGGATAATTAGTCAATTTGATAATTTGATAATTTTTGGACCATTTTTATATAATCAAAATTCACATTGAACTTATGGCGAAACGCTGTGTTTTGCTTTGTGAATCTTTGTGAAATTTTATAAAAGAAAGCGAATTTGTGCTAATCAGTGTAATTCGTGTTTTAGCCAATTTGAGAATTAGATAACTTTCAAAATGAAGATTAATTAATAACGTTATACCGTTTAAATTTTAAGTTTTTGTTTTAAATAATGCTGAAAACTTGAAACTTGAAACAAGAAAAACAAAAAAAATGAACACAGAAGAATTTGGTTTTGAAACACAGGCCATTAGAACACAATTAGAAAGAAGTCAGTATTTAGAGCATTCGGTGCCATTATACTTATCATCAAGTTTTGTATTTGAAGATGCAGAAGACATGCGAGCTTCTTTTACAGAAGAAAAAGAAAGAAACATTTACAGCCGTTTCAGCAATCCGAATACCACAGAGTTTGTGGACAAAATTTGTAAAATGGAAGGTGCAGAGGCGGGCTATGCTTTTGCCACCGGAATGGCAGCGGTATATTCTACTTTTGCGGCCTTATTGAATTCAGGTGATCATATTGTGTCTGCGAGCAGTGTTTTTGGTTCTACACATGCTTTGTTTATGACGTATTTTCCAAAATGGAACATCGAAACCTCTTATTTTGATATAACGAAGCCGGAAACAATCGAAAGCTTCATTAAACCGAATACAAAAATTTTATACGCTGAGTCGCCTACAAATCCGGGTGTTGATGTGATTGATTTACAATTATTGGGGGACCTTGCTAAAAAGCACAACCTGATTTTAATTATCGATAACTGTTTTGCTACGCCTTACCTTCAACAGCCTATAAAGTTTGGAGCGCATTTGGTAGTGCATTCGGCAACCAAATTGATTGATGGTCAGGGAAGAGTTTTAGGAGGAGTTACGGTTGGAAGCGAAGATTTAATCAGGCAGATTTACTTGTTCTCCAGAAATACGGGACCGGCTTTGTCTCCGTTTAATGCGTGGGTTTTGTCAAAAAGTTTAGAGACATTGGCCGTTCGCGTTGAAAAACACTGTGAAAATGCTTTAAAAGTAGCAGAGTTTTTAGAGGCGCATCCAAATGTGAATAGTATAAAATATCCGTTTCTGAAATCGCATCCACAATATGAAATTGCCAAAAAGCAAATGAAATTGGGAGGAAATATTATCGCTTTTGAAATTAAAGGCGGAATTGAAGCAGGAAGAAAATTTTTAGATAAAATAAAACTGTGTTCCCTATCGGCAAATATTGGCGATACGAGATCGATCGTAACGCATCCTGCTTCAACAACACACAGCAAGCTGTCTGAAGAAGATCAATTGGCAGTCGGAATTACACAAGGTCTTGTGCGTGTTTCTGTAGGTTTAGAAACGGTTGAAGATGTAATTGCCGATTTGAAGCAGGCGCTTAGTTAAATTTTAGATTGCAGATTTTAGATATTAGATTTTTGAAAACGGATATCTAAAATCGTATCTTTTATATATGGCTAAACAAAGACTAATCATTTTATCAGATTTATTTGGAGGCAAAGATCCCGAGTGGTTAAAAATCTATGTCGATTTATTAAAATCTGAATTTGAAATTCAGTATTACGATGTGCTTGAACTAGCTGGTATTAATGCTGATAACCTTGTGGAAAGCGATGTTCATAATCAGCTTCTTAGTGGGGGAATAGATAGGGCAATTGAAGCTTTATTGAAATTAGAAAATGGTAAAGTAGCGGTTTTAGGATTTAGCATTGGAGGAACAATCGCCTGGAAAGCTTCTTTACAAGGATTGAAGATTGTTTGTCTATTTGCTGTTTCTTCAACAAGATTGAGATACGAAACTGAAGCCCCAAATTGTAGTATAAAATTATATTTTGGAGAAGAAGATTCAAACAGACCGGATTCACAATGGTTTTTTGAATTGAATGTGGTCCATAAAATGATTAAAAAAGAGAATCATCAGCTATACAGAACGGAAAATAATGCGTTCTTGGTTTGCAATGATATTTTGAAATTTTATTAAGATGATGGCCCTTAACTGGAAAAAAAAACAGTTAAAGGCCATTTTTTATTGGGTTTTATTTAAACTATACTAATTTAGTAGAATTTAAATTTTCGTTCTATTACTATTCTCATTTAAAAAGTTTATTTTTGTGGCAGAAAAACAAGACGATTGTTGTTTTAGGTTAGAAGTCTAAAATAGGCAATCAGCAATTAAAATAGATAAAACGTGCTTTCAAAGAAAACAAAATACGGAATCAAAGCTTTAACCTACCTGGCCAGACGTGAAAACAATGAGCCAGTACAAATTGCTGAAATTGCGAAAAGTGAACATATTTCGATTAAGTTTTTGGAAAGTATTTTGCTGTTGCTTAGGAACTCAGGATTTCTTGGGGCTAAAAAAGGAAAAGGCGGAGGTTATTATCTGATAAAGGATCCTAAAGATATCAGTATGGCTAAAGTCTATCGTATTCTGGAAGGGCCAATTGCGTTGTTGCCTTGTGCCAGTCATAATTTTTATGAAAGATGTGACGACTGCGATGATGAATCTACCTGCGCTGCACGCCGATTAATGACCGAAGTGAGAGATAATACACTTAAGATACTGGAGAGTAACTCGTTAGCAGATATTGCATTTTAATAAGATCTCTATTTTGCGATTTCCTATAAAAAAGACCATTTCAATATTTTAATGAAATGGTCTTTTCTTTTTAGATTCAGATTGTATTTTAAAGAATATAATACGTTTAGAAAATTAATTTATATCCTGCCATAAAAAGCATTACAGCAATCGCATTTCTAAGGAATTGATCCGGAACTTTTCCACTCAGCATACTTCCCATATAAATTCCCGGAAGCGAGCCCATCAATAATTGTCCTAGTAAGACAAGATCTAAATTTCCCATTGAAGCGTGTCCGATTCCGGCAACTAGTGTCAAGGGAACGGCATGCGCAATTTCAGTCCCGACTAAACGAGGGGTTGGCAGTAAGGGATAAAGAAAAAATAAAGTGACAGTTCCTAAAGCTCCCGCACCAATTGAAGTTAGAGTTACAGTAGCGCCTAATAGAACACCTATAGCAATAGTTAGTGTGTTTTGAGTAGTACTTTCGCTGTGAAATTTATCTCCGGCATGTTTTTGAGAGAATTCTAAAAGTTTCTTTTTAAAGATAATAGCAACTGAAGTAAATAACAATGCCCAGCCTAAACTGTATTTGATAACATGATTTATAGTTTCAATGTCGGTTTTGATACTGTTCAGAATCCATAAAGTAATCAAAGCGGCAGGAACACTTCCGAGAGTCAGCCAGCCCGTGATTTTCCAGTTGATGTTGCCTTTTTTGTTGTGAACGAAGACTCCTCCGGCTTTAGTAAAAGCAGCATAAAGTAAATCGGTACCAACCGCTGTTGTTGGTGGTATACCAAACCACAACAAAATTGGAGTCATCAAAGAACCGCCTCCAACACCTGTTAACCCCACTATAAAACCTACTGCTAAACCTGCAATTATAAGACCTATTTGGAAATCCATGGATAAATATTTGTCGTAAAAATAACAACATTTTTATAATTATCCTATGGATGTGGTAGACTTTAAAAGTGATATTTTAAAAATGAAGAAATTTTCGCTCTTATAGTTCTGTAATACAGTTCCGTATGTTTTTTTTAGCCGTTTGACGATTGATGGAAATTGATATAGATTCCTTTTCGTAACTATTAAAATATGGAGGATGTAAAAAAATCAAATATTGTTTTGATATTTAGAAATAAGTAGTAATTTTGCCATTCAATCTACTAACCCGATAGGGTAATAGGTTTTAAAGCTAAAACAAGTCAAAGGAATGGAAAAGGAACTTAAAATAAATACCGCAGCAATTAAGGCTGATGTCACAATTAAAGAAAGATTGTGGGTTTTGGTACCGGCAGTTTTACTGATAGGTTTGTTGACGACTTTGATCTACAATCACCATTCGGAATTTTCATGGAATGCATTTGTTGACGGTTTTAATCAGGAATTTTTAGTATTTTTTGCCATTGGAGTTTTTGCACAGTTGGTGGATGGGACTTTAGGAATGGGATATGGAGCAACTTCTACATCATTTTTATTAGCATACGGAGTTCCGCCGGTTATTAGCAGTACAGCGGTTCACGTTTCTGAAATGTTTACCACGGGAGCATCGGCACTTTCTCACCACCGATTTGGAAATATCAATAAAAAATTGGTCAAACATTTATTAATTCCAGGGGTTTTAGGTTCAATAATGGGAGCTTATTTACTATCGGATGTTATTAACGGAGATATTATAAAGCCTTTTATTGCAGTTTATATGATTGTTTTGGCTATTATAATTATTCGAAAAGCTTTAGTTAAAAAGATCATCAAAAAGAAAACTAAAAAATTAGGATTTCTGGCCATCTTTGGAGGTTTTATGGATTCTGTTGGAGGCGGAGGCTGGGGGCCGATTGTGACTTCAACATTATTAGGAAGAGGCAGAAACCCGAGATACACTATAGGTTCTGTAAATGCAGCTGAATTTGCAATTTCATTCGCAAGCGGTATAACCTTTATGCTTTTTGGTGGAATCCACGGTTGGCAGGTTATTATAGGTTTGATTTTAGGAGGTGTAATTGCAGCGCCATTGGGAGCTTATCTTTTAAATAAAATCAAAAGAAAACCAATGATGATTGCAGTTGGAGTTTTAATTATACTATTGAGTTTAAAAACATTATCTAAATTATTGTAACATTTTTTAGAAGGAAAGAAAGAGAATATGAGTGCGACGATTATACAATCATTATTAGATAAAACGAAAGATTTTTCACTTGACGAAACATTGGCTTTCTTAGCAAATGAATATCCGGGAAAAGTAATTTTTTCGACATCTTTTGGACAGGAAGATCAGGTTATTACTGATTTCATAGCCAAAAGCAATCAGGATATAGCCATTTTTACACTAGATACCGGAAGATTATTTCAGGAAACCTATGATGTTTTTCATAAAACATTAAAAAAATACAAAAAGCCAATTGAGGTTTATTTCCCGGAAGCAGCAGCCATAGAGAGTTTACTTCAGTCAAAGGGGCCGAATAGTTTTTATGATTCGGTTGAGAACAGAAAAGAATGCTGTTTTATTCGAAAAGTAGTTCCGTTACGAAAAGCTTTAGCAGGAAATTCGGTTTGGATTACAGGTTTAAGAGCAGAGCAATCCGAGAATAGAAACGATTTACAATTGTTTGAATACGACGGGGGTTTTGAAATTATAAAGTTCAATCCCTTGCTGAAATGGACATTAGAAGAGGTTGAAACTTATTTGTCCGAAAACAATGTTCCTCAAAATGCTTTGCACAAACAAGGTTTTGTAAGCATCGGATGCGCACCCTGTACGAGAGCAATTTTTCCGGGTGAAGATATCAGAGCCGGAAGATGGTGGTGGGAATCCAGTCATAAAGAATGTGGATTGCATAGCGCTAAAAAAGAGTAAGTAGAAGAAAGAAGCTAGAGGCAAGAGAATAGATTAAAGAATAAAGAATATAGATTTTTGAGTTCCGAAGGAACGACTCATATTGTAGCGTCGGGTTTCAACCCGATGAAGACGAAGGAACGTCCCAGTATTATAGCGTCGGGTTTCAACCCGATGAAGAGGAAGGAACGACCCATATTGTAGCGTCGGATTTTAATCCGATGGGAATGGAAGAAGAAGATTTAGAATATATCGTCGGAGTTTAACCCGATGGAGAGTAAAGAAAGTAAAGAATAATAGTAGAAAGTTTTAGGAAACTCACGATAAACAACAACCTGAAACTTTAAACTTGAAACAAAAAAACAAAATGAGTTCAGTATTAAAAACAAACGCTTTAGAGAGCGAAGCAATATATATTTTCAGAGAAGTAATTTCACAGTTTGATAAACCGGTTTTACTTTTTTCTGGAGGAAAAGATTCGATAACCTTAGTGCGTTTGGCACAAAAAGCATTCTTCCCTGCCAAAATCCCGTTTCCTCTTTTGCATGTAGATACCGGACATAATTTTCCGGAAACTATTGCTTTCAGAGACAAATTGGTAGAAGAGTTAGGGTTAGAATTAATCGTACGTAATGTTCAGGATGCTATCGACGAAGGAAAAGTGGTAGAAGAAACCGGTAAATATTCCAGTAGAAACAGTTTACAGACGACCACACTTTTAGATGCAATTGAAGAATTTAAGTTTGATGCCTGTATCGGAGGAGCGCGTCGTGATGAAGAGAAGGCAAGAGCGAAAGAGCGTATTTTTTCAGTTCGTGACGATTTCGGTCAATGGGATGAAAAAAATCAGCGTCCGGAATTATTTGACATTTTGAACGGAAAAATAGAGAATGGTCAAAACGTTCGTGTTTTCCCAATTTCAAATTGGACAGAATTAGATGTATGGAGTTATATCGAGAAAGAACATATCGAAATTCCATCTATTTATTTCTCACATAAAAGAAAAGTTTTTTTGAGAGACGGTTTGATCTGGTCACATTCTCCTTTTGTGTACCAGGAAGAAGACGAACAAATCGAAGAAAGAATTGTTCGTTTTAGAACCGTTGGAGATATGAGCTGTACAGCAGCTGTTGAATCTTATGCAGCAACTATCGAAGAAGTAGTAGGAGAAATCAGAAGCTCTACGATTTCTGAAAGAGGAGCCAGAATTGACGACAAACGTTCTGAGGCCGCAATGGAAAAGAGAAAACAACAAGGGTATTTTTAATTGATAATTGACAATTGATAATTAAAAAGTAGAATCAAGAAAACAAAAAAAAAACATACAGCTTGAAACTTTAGTTCAAAGGAAATCAACTTGAAACCTGAAACTAAATTTTTAAACCTGAAACAAAATAACATAGAATGGACGTTTTAAAAATAGCAACAGCAGGAAGTGTAGATGACGGGAAAAGTACTTTGATCGGAAGATTACTGTACGATACCAAATCATTGACGACAGATAAAATCGAAGCGATCGAGAAAAGCAGCAAGCAAAAAGGATACGATTATCTTGATTTTTCACTGGCAACTGACGGATTAGTGGCGGAGAGAGAACAAGGAATCACAATTGATGTGGCACATATTTATTTCTCGACTGCAAAGAAAAGTTACATTATTGCCGATACTCCGGGTCACGTAGAATATACCAGAAATATGGTAACGGGAGCTTCAACTTCTCAGGTTTCCATTATCTTAATTGATGCGAGAAAAGGCGTAATCGAACAAACGTACCGTCACTTTTTTATCAATAATTTATTGAGAGTAAAAGAGGTGATTGTGGCGATCAATAAAATGGATTTAGTGGATTATTCAGAAGACGTTTTCAATAAAATCAAAGCCGATTTCCAAGCTCTAAATGCCAAAAGTACTTTCAAGGAGCAAAACGTAAGTTACATTCCGTTAAGTGCCATCAACGGAGGAAATGTTGTGGACAAATCAGAAAACATGAAGTGGTACGATGGACAAACGGTGTTGGAGCATTTAGAAGGATTACATTCTCATGATGTTTACGAGCCAGGGAAAGCACGTTTTCCGGTTCAAACCGTTATTCGTCCAAAGACTGAAGAATACCACGACTTTAGAGGTTATGCCGGTAAATTATACGGAAACTCAATAAAAGTAGGAGATGCTGTAACAGTACTTCCTTCATTGACAGAATCAAAAGTTTCAAAAATTCACTTTTTCGACAAACAATTTGATGAAGCCGTTGCAGGTTCTTCGATCACCATCGAATTAGAAAATGATATCAATGTGACAAGAGGTGATATGATTGTAAAATCATCAGAGCTTCCAAAAATTGAAAAAGAAATACACACAACAGTATGCTGGATGGACAGTAAAAAACTGGTTCCGGGTACAAAATATATCGTTCAGCACAATACCAATTCGGTTTTAGCAAAAGTAGAAAGTATTAAAAATACAATTGCAACAGATTATTCAGGAACAACACCGGCATCACAGTTAGCAATTAACGAGATAGGAGAAGTAAGCATTAAATTAAGCAAGCCTTTATATTTTGATGCCTATAATGACAATAAATCAAACGGTGCATTCATCTTAATTGATACCGCAACGAATACAACAGCAGGAGTAGGATTCATCAGATAGTTGAGAGTTTGTGGTTTTTAGTTGATAGTTCTGCTGTCAACAACCTAACTATAAACAACCAACAATAAACTACAAACTAAGAGAAATGGAAAGTTTTAGAACAGAAATAGAAAATCCGGTAGTTCAGAAAGAGATTATCGATTTAGAAAAAAAGATTCATTTGTTCCGTGGAGGAAAAATTGATGATGAGCGTTTTCGTAGTCTTCGTTTAGCACGTGGAATCTATGGACAACGTCAGGAAGGTGTTCAAATGATTCGTATTAAATTGCCTTATGGTAAAGTAACCAGCGAACAATTGATCCGTATTACAAAAGTTTCTGATGAATATTCTACAGGGCGTCTCCACATTACAACACGTCAGGACATTCAGATTCACTATGTAAGTCTGGACAGAACTCCGGAACTTTGGGCAAATCTGGCCAAAGACGATGTTACTTTGCGTGAAGCTTGTGGTAACACTGTTCGAAATATTACAGGAAGCGAATTGGCAGGTGTGGATGTAAACGAACCGTTTGACGTTTCGCCTTATGCACATGCTCTATTTCAATATCTTTTAAGAAACCCTATCTGTCAGGAAATGGGACGTAAATTTAAAATTTCGTTCTCGTCCTCTGATGAAGATACCGCTTTGAGTTATTTACATGATTTAGGATTTATTCCAAAAATTGTAAATGGTGAGCGTGGTTTCAAAATCATGTTTGGTGGAGGTTTAGGTTCTCAGCCTGCTCATGCCGAATTACTTTCCGAATTCGTTCCGGCAAATCAGATCATTCCAACAGCAGAAGGAATCGTTCGTATTTTTGATCGATACGGTGAACGTGCTAAAAGAATGAAAGCCCGTATGAAATTCCTGATCAAAGAAATGGGAAGAGATGTTTTCCTTGATCTGGTTGAAAAAGAGAAAAAAGCAATCGCTTTTGAAACGTACGAAATTGACACCACAGCTTTTGACGGATCAATTCCGGAACCGTTATTAGAAGTGCCACAAGTTGCCATTGAAGATCAGGCAGCATACGAAGCCTGGAAAAAATCAAATGTAATTGCTCAAAAGCAGGAAGGTTATTATGCTATTGGAATCAAAGTTTTATTAGGAGATTTTTACACCGATAAAGCCCGATTATTAGCCGATTTAATTAAAAATTACGCCGCAAATGAACTTCGTTTTTCATTGCGTCAGAATATTGTAATACGTCATGTGAAAGAAGCGAATTTACCTTTCTTCTATCAGGAATTGGCTAAGCTGAACTTTGTTCATTTAGGATATAATTCAACGGCAGATATTACAGCATGTCCGGGTACAGATACTTGCAATTTGGGGATTGCAAGTAGTACCGGAATTGCAGAAGAATTAGAAAAAGTATTAAGTGCTGAATATCCTCAATATTTAAACAATCGTGAAATTGAAATCAAAATCAGTGGTTGTATGAATGCTTGTGGGCAGCATAATATGTCGGCAATTGGTTTCCAGGGAATGTCAATCAATTCCGGAAAATTGGTAGCTCCGGCTTTACAGGTTTTGTTAGGCGGAGGAAGATTAGGAAACGGAGCCGGTCGTTTTGCCGATAAAGTAATTAAAGTACCTAGTCGTAGAGGTCCGGATGCGTTGCGTACGATCTTAAATGATTTTGATACCAATGGAAGCGGACAAAAGTTTCTGGATTATTATGATACAAAAGGCGAGAAATATTTCTATGAAATCTTAAAACCTTACGCTGATGTAACCAATTTAACAGAAGCTGATTTCGTAGATTGGGGTAATGCAGACAATTATGTAAAAGCAGTTGGAGTTGGAGAATGTGCCGGAGTGGTAATTGATTTGGTGGCGACCTTATTGTTAGAAGCCAAAGACAAATTAACATTCGCACAGGAATCTTTCGACGAAAATAAATGGTCAGATGCTATTTACCATGCTTACGCCGGATTTGTAAACGGTGCAAAAGCTTTATTGCTTTCTGAAAACGAAAAAACAAACAATCATGCAGGAATCGTTGATTTGTTTGATACCGTTTTCATTGCAACCGGTAAAATTGAACTGGCAACATCATTCAGAGAATTAGTGTATCAAATCAATGCAATACAACCTTCAGAAGCATTTGCAAAACAATACATTCAGGAAGGAATTGCATTTTTTGATACGATAGAAAAATATAGAGCTCAACAATTAGAAAATGCTTAATATCAAACCAAAAGTAACTTTAGTTGGTGCGGGTCCCGGTGATCCGGATTTGCTTACGCTGAAAGCGGTAAAAGCACTTGCTGGAGCGAAT
This sequence comes from Flavobacterium sp. UGB4466, assembly GCF_903469665.1. GTDB lineage: Bacteria > Bacteroidota > Bacteroidia > Flavobacteriales > Flavobacteriaceae > Flavobacterium > Flavobacterium lipolyticum. The sequence continues at coordinate 116,564 of NZ_CAGKLC010000002.1, forward strand.
GTGGTTTTGTATGATGCATTGGCCAATGAAGAGATATTAGCCCACGCTCCTAAAAATGCGATTCGGATTTTTGTTGGAAAAAAAATAGGCAATCATGCTTACACGCAGGATCAGATCAATCAATTGATTGTGGATAATGCTTTGACCTACGGAAATGTAGTCCGTTTAAAAGGTGGTGATCCGTTTATTTTTGGACGTGGAAGTGAAGAAATTGAATTCATCGAAAGTTTTGGAATCGAGACGTTCGTGGTTCCCGGAATATCTTCGGTAGTGGCAGTTCCGGCAAGCCAAGGCATATCAATCACCAAAAGAGGGGTTTCCGAAAGTTTTTGGGCCATAACAGGTACAACTTCTGACAGGAAATTATCTTCAGACGTTGCTTTAGCTGCACAGTCCTCTGCAACAGTCGTAATTTTGATGGGGATGCACAAGCTGCCTCAGATTATTGATTTGTTTCAAAAAGAAAACAAAGGAAATTTGCCCGTTGCGATCATTCAAAATGGAACAATGCCCGATGAAAAAGTGGGTGTAGGAACGGTAAATTCGATTCTGGAAATTGTAGAAGAGAAGAAACTGAGTTCGCCGGCAATTATTGTACTTGGAGAAGTTGTTCGCGAAAGCAATAAACTAAAAGGATTTTTCGAAGAATTTCTGTCCAAAGAAATGATGAGATAAAGTGCCGTAAAAATGATTCCTCACATAATCTTGATTTTCAGTCGGTAAAATGTCTTGGGTATAAAATTGGGTTTTTAGCCTGATGAAAGCAAAAAATCATCTAATTTTGATTGGATGAAATTGAATTAAAATGGAACAAAACGAATTATATCCTGTATTCCTGAAGCTTCATAATCTAAATGTTCTGATTGTTGGCGGAGGAAATGTAGGATTGGAAAAGCTCTCTTTTTTATTAAAGTCGAGTCCCAATGCAAATGTTGAGGTGGTAGCGCCAAATTTTCATTTAGAAATAAAGGTTTTGGCTGAGAAACATCCTTCGATTACATTGACAAAATCGAAGTTCAAAAAGAAAATGCTCAAAAAACGCCACATGGTAATTGCCTGTACCGATGATTTAAAAGTCAATAAAAGGGTATACGAATTATCCCGAAAGCGTTATTTGATTTGCAATATTGCAGATACACCGGATTTATGTGATTATTATTTAGGTGGAATCGTAACCAAAGGCAATGTGAAAATTGCCATTTCGACCAACGGAAAATCGCCAACAACAGCCAAAAGACTTCGGGAGTTTTTTGAAGAGGTAATTCCAGAGGATATCAATAAAATGGTCGAAAACCTTAATGAATATCGAAAGACATTAAAAGGTAATTTTGAAGAGAAAGTGAAAAGAATGAACGAGATCACAGCTTCATTGAAAAATAAGGAATAGTAATAGTTCCGAAAGAACGGTTCGTATGGTAACGTCGGGTTTTAACCCAATGGATAAACGAAATAACCGCTTCAATAAAAAATAAAGAGTAAAAAATTCCGCAAGGAAATCAATGACAAAAATCATTGAAATTAGAATAAATTATTCGTTCCTTTGCATTATTAAGAATGATTATAAACAACAACATAATGATTAAAACAGATATACTTATAATTGGAGCAGGCCCAACAGGATTATTTGCCGTTTTCGAGGCAGGATTATTAAAATTAAAATGTCATATTTTAGATGCTTTACCACAGGCGGGAGGACAACTTTCAGAATTGTATCCAAAAAAACCTATTTATGATATTCCTGGATTCCCTGAAGTATTGGCAGGAGATTTAATCGACGGACTGATGGAGCAAATCAAACAATTTGAGCCTGGTTTTACGTTAGGAGAGCGTGCAGAAACGATTGAGAAACAAGAAGACGGAAGTTTTATTGTAACTTCAAATAAGGGAACTAAATTTCACGCACCGGTTATTGCTATTGCAGGAGGTTTGGGAAGTTTTGAGCCACGTAAACCACTTATTGAAGATATCGAGTTTTACGAGGATAAAGGAGTAAAATATTTCATCAAAAATCCGGAGAAATTCAGAGACAAAAAAGTTGTAATCGCCGGAGGAGGAGATTCAGCCTTGGACTGGAGTATCTTTTTAGCGAATGTAGCTTCAGAAGTTACTTTAATTCACCGTAGAAATGAATTTAGAGGAGCTTTAGATTCTGTAGAAAAAGTACAGGAATTGAAGACAGCCGGAAAAATTAAATTAATCACGCCGGCAGAAGTGATCGGAATCAATGGTGCTGAGCACGTTGAATCATTAGATATCGAAGAAAACGGAGCACACCGTAAAATCGAAACAGACTATTTTATTCCGCTTTTCGGATTAACACCTAAATTAGGACCAATCGGAGACTGGGGATTAGAAATCGAGAAAAATGCCATTAAAGTAAATAATGCATTAGATTACCAAACTAATATTCCGGGAATCTTCGCTATTGGAGACGTAAATACTTACCCAGGAAAATTAAAACTGATTCTTTGTGGATTCCATGAAGCTACTTTAATGTGTCAGGCCGCTTATCAAATCATCAATCCGGGTAAAAAATACGTTTTAAAATACACTACAGTTTCAGGTGTAGATGGTTTCGACGGAACTCGTAAAGAAGCTCCAAAAGCAGTTGTTAAGGCGATAGTTTAATTCTAAGGGGCTGAGGTACTGAGGTGCTAAGGTTCTAAGATTTTATATAGAGAAAGCTCGAACTTTTAGTTTGGGCTTTTTTTATTTGTATCTTTGTAATTATAAATTTTGAGTATCATGGATTTAGAGGCTAGAAAATATCAATTTATTCAGAAATTGTTTAAGGTGGAAGATGAGAGTGTTTTAGAGAAACTAGAATTGGTTTTGAAAGCAAATCAAGATGATTGGTTTGATGAATTATCAGAATTGGAGAAAAATGAAATTCAAATTGGATTAGACCAAGCCGAGAAAGGTGAATTTATAAGCCATGAAGATGTCATGAAAAGGTTTTCGAAATGGCATTAAAATTTATTTGGACTTCCCAAGCTGTAAAAGGCTTTAATAAAGTTGTCGATTATCTTGAAGCGAAATGGACGGCAAAAGAAATCTCAAATTTAGAAAATAAAATTCAGCAAGTACTAAATCAAATCAGTCTGAATCCGGAACAATTTCCAAAATCTGAAAAATACAGTTCACTACATAAAGCAATTGTAGACAAAAATAATTATTTAGTTTACCGCGTAAATAAGGAAGCTAATACTGTTGAAATTATCAATTTTAGAGGAACAAAGCAGAAGCGCAATTACTAAGCAAACTTAAACTTAGAAACTCAGTATCTTAGAGCCTTAGTTTCTAAGTACCTTAAAAAGAACCTTAGCATCTCAGAAACTTTAAAAAACACTTGCAATTGTTGAGACTATGTCTTTACTTTGCACTGTTCTTAAAATTATTGAAAGTTATCACGAAAGGCGGAGGGAAAGACCCAATGAAACCTTAGCAACCCTTTATCATAAAGAAGGTGCTACATTCTACTTAATACAACATCTTTGTATTCAAGATAGATAACACAAATACATTACACGTATTTCTCAAACTTTTCCTGACAATCTTACAATATTATTTTACTGAATTCAGTATCATGAGCGAATCATTAACGCATTTTTTTGTGCTTAATCTTTCCTGCTTTTTGTTGCGAACTTTTTAGATCTGACAGCTTTATTTAAACTGTTGGATTTAAAGTGAAAATAGAATTAATAAAAAAACTTAGCATCGTAGAACCTCAGTGTCTTAGTGGCTAAAAGAATAAAGATATGTCAATAACAATTCAGGAAGCAATAAAAAAAAATATCCTAATCCTTGACGGAGCAATGGGAACGATGTTGCAGCGCTATAATTTCTCGGAAGAAGATTTTAGAGGAGAGCGTTTCAAAGATTTTCCGCATCCGTTAAAAGGAAACAACGATTTACTATCCATAACACAACCACAAGCAATCCGCGATGTCCATGCCGCTTATTTTGAAGCTGGTGCAGACATCGTAGAAACCAATACTTTTTCAGGAACTACGATCGGTATGGCCGACTATTTCCTGGAAGATTTGGTTTATGAACTGAACTACGAATCGGCGAAAATTGCCCGTGAAGTAGCGGATGAATTCACTGCTAAAAATCCGGACAAACCACGTTTCGTAGCGGGTTCTATCGGACCAACAAACCGTACGGCAAGTATGTCACCGGACGTAAACGACCCGGGGTACAGAGCTGTAACGTTTGATGATTTGCGAATTGCCTACAAACAACAGGCAGAAGCCTTAATGGACGGTGGATGTGATTTACTTTTGGTAGAAACCATCTTTGATACGCTAAATGCCAAAGCGGCACTTTTTGCCATCGAAGAAGTAAAAGAAGAACGCAATCTGGATATTCCAGTCATGGTTTCAGGAACCATCACCGATGCTTCGGGAAGAACACTTTCAGGACAGACGGTTGAAGCATTCCTGATTTCAGTATCACATATTCCGTTATTGAGTGTAGGGTTCAATTGTGCTTTAGGGGCCGATTTGCTAAAACCATACTTGAAAACCTTATCACAGCATACACAGTTTAATGTTTCGGCTCATCCAAATGCAGGTCTGCCAAACGCTTTCGGGCAATATGATGAAACTCCGGAACAGACACAAGCCTTAATCAAAGAATACTTAGACGATAACTTAATCAATATTATTGGAGGCTGTTGCGGAACTACTCCAGATCATATTCGATTAATTGCTGAGGTGGCGAAGGACTATAAACCGAGAGTAGCGCCGGTTTTGGGATAAGATGGTTGAAAAAACAACATTGGCGGATCTAAGCGAATGGGGAAAAATAATTGTTCCCTTGACGATAATTGGGGTATTATTCTTTTCTATAAGAAACTCCAATATTGAGAATGAGAAATTTAAAAAGCGGCTTACAGAAGAAACGATCGGATTATCGACCAGAATAGAATACCACAATAAAACACGTGGTTTGAAATACTATTTTTATGTGAACAAAAAGATTATATCAGAATGTTCATTAAGAAGTGAAGACTATGATAAAGATTTATCGGGCAAGTTTTATAAGATAAAATATAATCCGAATAATCCGGAAGAGAATGAGCTTATTCTGGATGGAGAATTGTTACCGGATTCACTTTCGCTTGTTAAAGCGGGCTTTGTAAAAACTAAATATTATATATATGATGCAGGTGTAACCTGCAAATACATAGAAAAATCAAAATGGAAATAAATGTTCCGTTAGGAACAACATATCGGTAACGAATATACCTACAAGTTTTTAAAAACCTTATAGGAGACCAATAAGAATAGAAAACTCAGAACCTAAGAATCTTAGGAACTTAGTACCTTAAGAAAAATGACAGAAAATAGAAGAGACCTTGTATTATCAGGATTAGAACCGTTAATTATTACACCAACCAGTGTTTTTGTGAACATTGGTGAGCGTACGAATGTGACGGGTTCAAGAAAATTCCTGCGTTTAATCAAGGAAGAGAAATATGATGAGGCACTTGATATCGCAAGGCAGCAAGTAGAGGGAGGAGCACAGATCATCGATATTAATATGGATGAGGGAATGCTTGACGGAGTTCAGGCAATGACTAAATTTTTGAATTTAATTGCATCAGAACCGGACATTTCGAGAGTGCCTATTATGATCGACAGTTCGAAATGGGAAATCATTGAAGCGGGTCTTAAAGTAGTACAGGGGAAAAGTGTTGTAAACTCGATTTCATTAAAAGAAGGAGAAGAAGCCTTTATCCATCATGCTAAATTAATCAAGCGTTACGGTGCTGCAGCCATAATCATGGCTTTTGATGAAGTAGGTCAGGCTGATAATTATGACCGAAGAGTTGAAATTTGTCAGCGTTCGTATGATATCTTAGTGAACAAAGTTGATTTTCCTCCACAGGATATCATTTTTGATTTGAATATTTTTCCGGTTGCGACCGGAATGGAAGAACACCGTTTGAATGCTCTGGATTTCTTCAGAGGAACAAAATGGGTTCGCGATAATTTGCCTCATGCGCATATTAGTGGGGGAGTAAGTAATGTTTCGTTTTCTTTCAGAGGAAACGATACCGTTCGTGAGGCGATGCACTCGGTATTTTTGTACCATGCGATCAAGAACGGAATGACGATGGGAATCGTGAATCCGGAAATGCTTTCGATTTACGACGATATTCCAAAAGATTTACTGGAACACGTTGAAGACGTAATTCTGGACAGACGTGACGATGCAACCGAACGACTTTTAGATTTTGCCGAGAACGTAAAAGGAGAAGTAAAATCAGATGAAAAAGCAATTCAGGAATGGCGTTTGGGAACCGTTCAGGAGCGTATTACGCACTCATTGGTTAAAGGAGTGGATGCTTTTATTGAAGAAGATGTAGAAGAAGCACGTTTGGCTGCTACAAAACCAATTGAGGTAATCGAAATCAATTTGATGACCGGAATGAATGTCGTGGGAGATTTGTTCGGAAGCGGAAAAATGTTCCTGCCACAGGTAGTAAAATCGGCGCGTGTAATGAAAAAAGCCGTAGCCTATTTATTGCCTTATATCGAAGCGAGTAAACAAGCGGGAGACAAGCAAGGAAACGGAAAAATCCTGATGGCTACTGTAAAAGGAGATGTTCACGATATTGGTAAAAACATTGTTTCGGTAGTTTTAGCCTGTAACAATTACGAGATTGTAGATCTTGGAGTTATGGTGCCTCCGGAGAAAATTATTGCCGCTGCGATAGAACACAATGTAGATATCATTGGTCTAAGCGGATTGATTACACCTTCGCTTGACGAAATGGTGTATTTGGCCAAAGAATTAGACAAACAAGGAATTAAAATTCCGATTATGATTGGTGGAGCAACCACTTCAAGGGCGCATACAGCTGTGAAAATTGCACCACAATACAGAGAAACGGTTATTCACGTAAACGATGCTTCGAGAGCGGTTACTGTTGCCGGAAATCTGTTAGATCATAACCGTAAAATATATGCAAGCGATATTCGTGCAGAGTACGATTCTTTTAGAGAAACATTTTTGAATCGTTCGAGAGATAAGAATTTCTTAAGCATTGAAGATGCGCGTAAAAACAAATTACAATTGGATTGGGAAAATTTCAATCCGGTGAAGCCAAATATCATTGGGGAACAAATTGTTGAAGTAGAGCTGGATGTTTTGGTTCCGTATATTGACTGGACACCGTTTTTCAGAACCTGGGAATTGTTTGGTAAATATCCGGCAATATTAACCGATGAGGTTGTAGGGAAAGAAGCGACTTCTGTTTTTGAAGATGCACAGGCGATGCTGAAAGTAATTTTAGCAGAGAAAAAACTATCTGCAAAAGGGATCTACGGAATATTTCCGGCCAATCAGATCAACGATGATGATATCGAATTGACAGATGAAAACGGAAAACCGTTACAGACCTTTTTGACTTTACGCCAGCAATCGCAAAAAACAAAAGGTGCGCCAAATATTGCATTAGCCGATTTTATCGCTCCGAAAGAAAGCGGGAAAGTGGATTATATGGGAGCATTCTGTGTAACAACCGGTTTTGGTGTTGATGAATGGGCAGCTGAATTTGAAAAAGATCTGGACGATTACAATTCGATTATGGTCAAAGCATTAGCGGATCGTTTTGCCGAGGCTTTCGCTGAATATCTTCATGAAAAAATACGTAAAGAAATCTGGGGGTATTCATCAGAGGAGAGTTTAACTAACGAAGAAATGATTTCTGAAGAGTACAAAGGAATCCGTCCTGCTCCGGGTTATCCGGCATGTCCTGACCATTTGGAGAAACCAACAATCTGGAAACTTTTAAATGTAGAAAAAGAAATAGGTGTAACACTAACCGAAAGCATGGCGATGTGGCCGGCTTCATCCGTTTCAGGATACTATTTTGGAAATCCGGAAAGTAAATATTTCGGACTGGGGAAAATAAAAGAGGATCAGGTAGTCGACTATGCCAAACGACGCAGTGTTTCAACCGACTATGCCATGAAATGGTTGAACCCTAATATAGCAGATTAAAATAGAGTCATAAAGTCAAAAGTCTTAAAGTCTCCAAGAAAGTGACTTTCGACTTTGGACATTAAGACTTTAGACTAAAAGAATATTTGATTTATGTTTTTTGATTCAGATTTTTTACACCATTTTCCAAAACTCATAACTCATAACTCATAATTAAAAAATGAAAGTAACAGAACATATAGAAAACGCGAAGGGAAATACATTATTCTCGTTTGAACTTATTCCGCCTCAAAAAGGGAAGAGCATTCAGGAATTGTATGATAATATTGATCCGTTGATGGAATTTAAACCGCCATTTATTGATGTCACCACTTCGCGTGAAGAATATATCTATATTGATAAAGGAAACGGACTGTTAGATAAAAAGCTAACGCGTATGCGTCCGGGAACGCTTGGAATTTGTGCTTCTATAAAACACAAATACAATGTTGATACGGTGCCACATTTGCTTTGCGGAGGATTTACGCAGGAAGAAACCGAATACATGCTGGTAGATTGTCAGTATTTAGGAATCAATAATGTAATGGCACTTCGCGGTGACGCTATGAAAGACGAACAATCTTTTGTGCCAAAAGCCGGTGGGAATAGTTACGCTATTGATTTGGTGCGTCAGATCAATAATTTAAACAGCGGAAAATACCTTCATGAATTAATGGATGCTGATAATAAAGCCGATTTTTGTATAGGTGTTGCGGGGTATCCTGAAAAACACCTCGAATCTCCTTCTTTGCAATCTGATCTAAAAAGACTGAAAGAAAAAGTAGATGCAGGAGCGGATTATGTCGTGACCCAAATGTTTTTTGATAATGCTAAATATTTTGCCTTTGTAGAAAAAGCAAGAGAAATTGGCATCACAATTCCGATTATTCCCGGAATCAAGCCCATTGCGGTTCAAAGACATTTACAGATTTTACCTCAGATTTTTAGAATCGATTTGCCGGAGGATTTAATTGATGCTGTAGATAAATGTAAAAACAATGCCGAAATCAAGCAGGTCGGAATCGAGTGGGCCGTTCAGCAATCATTAGAATTAAAGGCTGCGGGAGTTCCTGTTTTGCATTATTACTCAATGGGGAAATCAGAGAATATCCGCCAGATTGCAAGGCAGATTTTTTAAGACTTTAAGCATATGGTTTGTCCTTTCGACCCAAGGGAGAAATCACACTCGCTAATCGACAAAGATTGGTACTTTGTTTTGCGGAGCTAATAGTGCGATTTGCTCCCCCTATTCGCTATTGCTCGAGTCTCCTTTCGCTCGAAAGGACAAAATTTTACCGATAATTACTTTTTAGGATTAATTTTGAATTTATTTTAAAGATGATGAAAAAAGAAGAATTACAGGCAATAGCCGCTCAGCTAAAGCATCCTACAGGAGAAAAAGGAATAGAAATGGCGAATATGATGCATGAAACCAACATCAATATGACGCGTCATTCCGTTCAAAATCTGCACGTAATATCGGGAAATGCAATTTTAGAATTAGGCCACGGAAATGCCGGACATTTAGAGTATGTACTAGAGCAGGCTCAGGATCTGACTTACTACGGACTTGAAATGTCGGAGTTAATGTGTCAGGAAGCACAACAAATTAATATCGCTTTTGTAGCTAAAAAACAGGCTCACTTTTCTCTTTATAACGGAACCAATATTCCATTTGAAGAAGCCTCTTTTGATAAAATATTCACGGTAAACACCATTTACTTTTGGCAGGAACCGGAGAAGTTACTCTCAGAAATTTACAGAGTTTTAAAACCGGAAGGTACTTTTTGCATCACCTTTGCCGAAGAAAGTTTTATGAAACAGCTTCCTTTTACTCAGTTCGAATTCAATCTGTACAGTACTGAAAAAGCGGAAAGTTTGATTGAAAAAACAGCTTTCCAAGTTGTGCATAAAGAAACACTGACTGAAAAAGTAAAAAGTAAAATGGGTGAGTTGGTAGACAGAGCTTTTACTACTTTGGTTTTAGGCAAACGTTGATCCCCCAATCTTCTTCACCGTATTTTTTTGCATATTTTCATAGATTCCGGAGGAATTTGACTCTTTGGGATTAAAAATTTTCACAGTTAATTTTAGTACTCTTTTTTTGAGTAATTTAATTGACTTTATTTTATGTTGCTATTTCGGAATGTAATCCGCTAAAATTATGGAGATTAAAAAGATCGATTTTCTAAAAAGTTACAGCAGTATTCTATTGCTTTTGGGAGGAATCCTGCTTGGAAGTATTTTAGGATTGGTTTTCAAAGAAAAAGTGGAGGTTATAAAACCTCTTGGAGATATTTTCCTTAACCTGCTCTTTACGGCCATTATCCCTTTAATTTTCTTTACCATTGCGTCTTCAATTGCCAGTCTGGAAAGAACAGAGAAATTGGGCAAACTGTTTGTAATCATGGTTCTGGTTTTTTTAAGCACCATTTTAATTTCGGCAATTGTGATGATTTTAGCAGTATATCTTTTTCCAATCCATCAGAATATTATAGTGTCTAAAGTCCCGATAGAAAACATCCAATCAGGAAGTATTGGCGAGCAAATAGCACAGCTGGTTACCGTAAATGATTTCTTTGAATTGCTGTCCCGAAAAAGTATGCTGGCGCTTATTATCTTTTCTTTTTTAATAGGTTTTGCGAGTCTGCAATCCGGAGAAAAAGGAAGCGCTTTCAGAAGTTTTCTGGATTCCGGTAACGAAGTCATGAAGCAGCTTTTGAACCTTATTATGAAATTAGCTCCAATTGGTTTGGGGGCTTATTTTGCCTATCAGGTTGGAGTTTTTGGTCCGCAATTGTTTGGTGTTTATGCCAAACCTTTAGGGGTTTATTATGCGGCCTGTATTTTCTATTTCTTTGTGTTTTTTAGTTTGTACGCCTTAGTGGCCGGAGGGAAAAGAGCTTTTGTGGTATTTTGGAGCAATAATATCACACCCGCTTTAACGGCGGTTGGAACCTGCAGCAGTATTGCCACCATCCCTGCGAATCTGGAAGCCGCTGAGAAAATGAACATTCCTAAACACGTTCGCAATTTGGTCATTCCGCTTGGAGCGCCCTTGCATAAAGACGGTTCAAGTATGTCTTCTATCCTTAAAATAACCGTTCTTTTTGCCATGTTTGGAAAAGATTTTACGGCGCCTTCGACCCTACTTTTAGCGCTTGGAATTACCGTAATCGTTTCAATTGTAGAAGGAGGAATTCCAAATGGAGGTTATATTGGAGAAGTTCTGGCCATCACAGTTTACGGACTGCCAATGGAACAAGCCCTGCCGGTTGCCATGATTTTAGGAACTCTCGTCGACCCGATAGCGACTTTGCTAAATGTCAATGGAGATCTCATTTGTTCGATGGTGGTCTCGAGGTTTTCCGAAAAAACGAAGTGGTAGCGGGCTTCCTTCATAGCAAAAAAAAAAAAGGACTTAACCTATAGGAGCATCGATTTTAGGATGTGAAATGTGAAAAGAATGTCTAAAAGAAATACATTCTTTTTCATGCCCTTTCTGTGTTTTATTAAAAGTGAAACGACTTAATTTCAAGCAGAAAGCTATGTTTCTATGTGTTAAAATAAATTATACCCAACGAATTAACTTAAATACTAAAATCAGTGTTAATCTGCTTAACCTGTAAAATCCGTGTGCTAATTTTTAGCAGTAAGGAAGTCTTACAGCTAGGCATAAAAAAGTAGTTTACAATGAATTCAATACTTCAAAATGATCTGAACGATCTTGAAAACATTCTGGAAAAAGCAAAACAGCACGGAATAGCGTTTTTGGACAATCTTGAAAACGTTCCAACTTCCAGTAAAAACACAATGGATCCAACCCGAAAACTAAACGAGAAAGGCTTAGGGTCATTAGGGGCTTTGGAAGAATTTAAGGAGAGACTGGCGCCATTGATGGTAGCTTCTCCGGGGCCGAGGTATTTAGGTTTTGTTACCGGAGGATCAACGCCAGCTTCTATTGTAGGCGATTGGCTGTCTACAGTTTACGATCAGAATACCCAGGCAGTTAAAGCGCAGGGAGGAACTTCGGCCCTAATCGAGTTTGAGGCCATTCATTTATTGCGACAGTTATTAGAGCTTCCGGAATCTTTTTTAGGGGGATTTGTGACTGGAGCGACCATGTCAAATTTTACCTGCTTAGGGGTGGCTAGACAGTGGATTGGTGCCCAGTCAGGAAAAGATTTTGCTAAAAACGGAGTTTCCGGAGCCATACCGATCTTAACTGCGACACCTCATTCTTCATCCATAAAAACACTATCGATGCTGGGAATTGGAAGTAATAATTATACGGTACTTAAAACAGCAGAAGGCAATAGAGAAGCTATTGATATCGACGACTTGCAGAAGAATATAGAAAGTTTAAGTGGAGAGCCGTTTATCCTGATTTCGAGCGCGGGAACGGTTAATACAGCCGATTTTGATGATTTTACAGCTATTGCAAAACTTAGAGAAAAATACAATTTCTGGTGGCATATTGATGCCGCTTTTGGTGGTTTTGCAGCAGTTTCCGAAAAATTCAAACACCTTACAGATGGCTGGGAAGGTGCAGACAGTATTACAATTGATTGCCATAAATGGTTAAACGTGCCTTATGAAAGTGCTTTTTATTTAATTAAAAAAGAGCATGTTGGACTGCAAATCGAGACGTTCCAAAATTCTAATGCGCCTTATTTAGGGAATCCTCTGGAGAATTTTAACTATCTGAACGTATTGCCTGAAAATTCACGCCGATTAAGAGCTTTACCGGTTTGGTTCTCTTTATTGGCTTACGGAAAAGAAGGATTTAAAGACATCATTGAGAAAAGTACGGCATTGGCACTGCATTTTGCAAACGCCCTTATCGAAGATGAGAACTTCGAACTGTTGGCTCCAATCCGACTGAATAATGTTTGTTTTACATTAAAAGGAGACCATAATCAGGAGCATGTAAGTGCGTTTTTGACGCATTTAAATGATACAGGAAAGGTGTTTATGACGCCAACGGTTTATCAGAACCGAAAAGGTATTAGAGCGTCTTTTGTCAATTGGCGCACTACTGAAAATGATATCAAAATAATTATCGAAGAGATAAAAAAGACTATTTCTGAATTGGATTTTTAATTCGATAGTTTAAATTTTTAAAGCTCGATTAGATGCTAATCGGGCTTTTTTTTGCCCTTTTTTGAAAATTTGAAGTGCGGTCAGTTTGGATTTTTTAATTTTCGCCTCATGATTTCTTAAGGAAAGCTTAAGTAAAATTTAATTATTCTTTAAGAATTGACTTGTTTGTTATATTTTCTTTTGGTTAAAAGTTAATTACTATTCTTATTTAGAATAATTAAAAATAACTTGGAAAAAACCTTTTGAGAGCCTAATTTTGTTGCTAATTTAATTTTCAAACCAAAATTTATTAGATGCAAATAAGTAGATTAATGTCCTTGATCGTCCTTTTTTTTATTTCACTTCAAGGGTATTCACAAAAGGACAAAGTAAATTTAACAGGAGTTATTGTTAATCATCTTGGGAAAACTGCCGAAGGAGTTTCGGTAGCTTTAAAAGGAACAGCATACAGTACACTGACGAATAATAAAGGGGAGTATAAAATTAGTGCCAAGCCAGGAAATTATGTTTTGCTGGTTACACATGTGGGTTATAAAACCACAGAAACGGCAATTTTTCTAAAGCTGGGAGGAAAGCCTACTCAGGATATTACGATGGAAGAAGATATGGCAGCTTTAAACGAAGTTGCAGTAACAGGAAAGTCCAAAGTTCAAAGAGTGCGAGAACAGGCATATAATATTACAGCCATAGATTTAAAGAAAACCTACAATACGTCTGCGGATTTAAATCAGGTGTTGAATAAAACCACAGGAGTCCGCATTCGGGAATATGGAGGACTGGGATCGGCTTTTAATTTTTCACTGAATGGTTTCTCCGGGAATCAGGTTAAATTCTTTTTAGACGGAGTGCCTATGGACAGTTATGGTTCAGCTCTTACACTGAATAATATTCCGGTAAACATGGCTGAACGCATTGATGTGTACAAAGGTGTTGTTCCTATTGAGTTAGGAGCAGATGCACTTGGGGGAGCTGTTAATATCGTGACCAACAAAAATGTAAACCGTTACATCGATGCTTCTTATAGTTACGGATCGTTTAATACTCACAGAGCAGCAATAAACACGAGATTCTCCGGTCGTGATGGTTTTATTGCCAATATTAACGCTTTTGCAAATTATGCCGACAATGATTATAAGGTAGATGTAAGTGTGGTGGATAAAAATACCTCGAAGTTTTTACCGGAACAAAAATACAAGCACTTCCACGATGGGTATAAATCGGGAACGATAATGGCTGAAGCCGGATTTAAAAACAAAAGTTTTGCTGATTATCTGCTTGTTGGTTTTGCGGTAGCCGGTAACAAGAAGGAAATTCAGCAGGGTAAAACAATGCAAACTGCCATTGGACAGGCTTTTATGGATAGTGAGAGTTTTATTACGTCTTTAAAGTATAAAAAAGACAACCTGTTTACGAAAGGGTTATCTGTAAATATTAGTTCGACTTATGCTTTAGTAAACAGTCGTTCTATAGATACCTCGTCAAGAGTGTACGATTGGACAGGAAACTACGTATACAGGCAGTTTTCAGGGGCTAATGACAAAGGAGAATTGAGTAGTAGCAAAACGCTGTACATTTATGATGAAACAAATGCTCAGTTAACATCAAACTTGAAATATCAATTGAGTGAACAACATATCGTAATGCTAAATTATTCTTATCAGGACTATAGACGTAAACAATCAAACGAATATCTTAAGGTTGTTGATCTTGGCAGACCAGGGATTACTAAAAATATTTTAGGATTAAGTTACAATTTTAGCAGTTTGGATAATAGGTTAGCCATTTCAGTTTTTGGAAAAATATTTGATTTAGGTACTGAGATGATTTCTAATAGTATAATCCAGTCTTCATCATCTACAAATTACGGTTATGGTGCAACTTCGGCTTATCGTTTATCCGATAAACTTCAAGTAAAGGGATCTTATGAACATGCTTATCGTTTACCTTCAGCTGAAGAAATGTTGGGTAATGGATTAACCATAATTAGTAACACAGGATTAAAACCTGAAAATAGTGACAATGTTAATTTAGGTTTAGCTTTTCTTACTCAAAAAAAGAACAATCAAATTAGCGCCGAAACGAGTTTGATTTACAGGGAAGCAAAAGATTTTATAAGAGAACAAGAGTTAGTTAACATTTCTGTTTATGAAAATCTGGCAAATGTTCAAATAACGGGGGTTGATGGTGTTCTGAGATACGCATACAAAGACTTCGTAAATTTTGAAGTAAACGGAACCTATCAAAAAAGCCTAAACAGAAACAAATTTAAAAAGGGAACAACCAGTCCTGATGTATTGTATAATGCGCAATTACCCAACGTTCCAATCTTCTACGGGAACGCTGACCTGACGTTTAATTTTAAAAATATCAGGTATCAGGACGATAAACTTTCTTTAAACGTAAGTGCCAATTATATCGATGCTTTTTACCTGACATGGCCGGTACTGGGAAGTCTGGAAACCAAAAAAGCTATTCCGGAACAATTTACACAAAACGCTATGGTTGCCTATTCTTTTTTAAACGGCAAATACAATTTGGCTTTCGAATGCCGAAATATTACCGACATAAAGGTATACGACTATTTTAAGGTTCAAAAACCGGGACGTGCTTTTTCAGTAAAGTTCAGATACTTTCTACAGTAATTTAAATAATAATCCTAAATAATTATAATCATGTTTGTAAACAAATTCGCAAAATGCTTTGCATTGGCTTTTCTGTCATGCTCTATCTTTTCATGCAGCAGTGATGATTCCTCTAAAGATGAAACACCAACTGTAAACGGAACTAAATATGTAGCATCTTACTGGCTGGCCGATTATACGCAGTATATATTAGATTTTAATTCTACTGATCAGTTAATGACTGGAGAAATTAGTGCAAAAGGAGTTGGAATTGAGCAGGGAGGAAGTTGTTTTCCTGTGAACAATACATTTTTTGCTTTAAGTACAGAAGACGAAGGGTCGGTATCGTTTCGTCTGAACAATTCCGGAAAGCTGGGAGCGGGAGATAAGATTTCTTTCGAGTCATCGTATGCTGTAGGTTATACAGATGATAAAAAGCTGATCAATATTGGTGCTACCTGGGACGGTAGTTCATCTGATTACGAATTGATGATTTACAACCCTGCTACTGTTTCTATCGATGCCCGTAAGTTCAACGATTTTAGTGTGAATCCAACCAATAAAAAAATATTATACTGGCCAACAGGAGCGGCAGTGTCAGGAGATAAACTTTTTGTTCCGGTGTATACCAAAGATGTAAGCGACGGAACCAATAAAGTATTATCATCTGATGCTACTATGAGAGTGTACAAATACCCTTCTTTAGAATATGTAAGCACCATAAAAGATGCCAGAACAACTGCAATTGGTCTTTATTATACCAATACTGGAATTGTTCAGACAGAATCAGGGGATATTTATACGTTCTCGTCTAATGCACGTGCAGGAGGTTATCCGGTTACGGGTGTTTCATCAGGAGTTTTACGTGTTAGAAAAGGCGATGCCAAGTTTGACCCGGGTTACTTTTTCGATCTTCAGTCAAGTACGTTAAAAGGGAAAGTTCTTGCCGCTTATCCTTTAGGAGGAGAGAAAGTTTTCATCTCCTATATCCCTACCGAAGTTGACGCTGCCAATTCTGTGTACAGCTTCCTTAACACAAAAACAATTTTCAAATCGGCAATATTGGATTTATCTGCTAAAACAATCTTAGCAGTTACGGGATTGCCGGATCATGGCGGAGATGAATTCTTCGGGTTGGGAAGTATGTTTGTAGAGAACGGAAAAGCATACAAAAGTTTTGTAACAGGCGATCAGGCTCGTGTGTACCAAATTGATATTGTAACCGGTACTGCAAAAGCGGGTGCACTTATTAAAGAAGGTCTTTATTTGCCTTCAATTGGTAAACTTACCTACTAAATTACCACATTTTTAAGCGGCTTGAGGATTACTAAAAATCCTCAAGCCGTTTTATTTATAAATTTTGTCTTAGTTTCAAATTACTATTTTAATGAATATTATTAAAAACCGCACGGGTAAACCACCCAATAAAGGAAAATCACGCTTTAGTAAAATCAATGCCTGGCTGCACTTATGGCTGGGACTCGCTTCCGGAATAATTGTATTTATCATGGCAATTACCGGCTGTATTTTGGTTTTTGAACACGAAATCAAAGAGTTTACCTCTCCCTGGCTCAATGTCGAGGCTCAAAGTCCTGAGCACTTATTACCCCCTTCTCAAATTTATGCAGCAGTTCAAAAAGTACTGCCCAACAAAGAAATTCATGGTTTCTGGTATAATGGTTTAGACAAATCAGTTAAAGTTGATATCGAATCGGATTCGTTGATTTATGTAAACCCCTATAACGGTAAAATTACCGGGATGGTCGATCATGAAGATTTCTTTCACATAATCGATGAAGGACATCGGAATCTTTGGCTGGAGCGGGATATTGGAGCACAGATAACCGCCTGGGCAACCTTTATTTTCTTCTTTTTATTGATTAGCGGACTACTATTGTGGTTTCCGAAAAAGTGGAACAAAACAACCATTAACAGCAGTTTTAAAATAAAGTGGGAGGCTAAGTTCAAACGCCTCAATTATGATTTGCACAATGTAATGGGGTTTTATGTGCTCATTTTGGCAGTATTGATTTCTTTTACCGGATTGTTAATGAGTTTTCATTGGCTAAGAGAAAGTACCTACTGGATTAGTGGAGGATGGGCAGAGGTAAAAGAGCAGACCGTTTCGGTTAAAAAAGAGCCCTTGTCCAAAGAACAATTAGACAAACTGACTGCTGTAGATTTTATTTGGAAAAAGGTTCGGACGGAAATTGCCAAAGAAAACAAAGAAGCGGTTATCATTCATTTTCCCGATGATCCGAAAGAAGATTTTTACGCCTGTACGGACATGTACAAAGGTATTTGGAGAGATCTGTATTTTGACTCCAAAACGCTTGAATTACTTCCAAAATCAGAAAAATATATTGGTAATGAGCGTTTTTCAGATTGGTTGATGCGATCCAATTACAGCCTTCATATTGGTGCAATAGGAGGATTGTCGACCAAAATAATTTATTTCATCGGCAGTTTAATCTGCGCCAGTTTACCAATTACCGGATTTTACATCTGGTGGGGCAGAAAGAAAAAGCAAAAATCAAAAGCTTAGTGTTGATTTGATTTTAGCCGTTTTGTATTAGTTAGTTTCCTTAAAGTCTTTTGTGTGAAGTGAAATTCCTCAAAAGACTTTTTTTTGGCTTTGTCGGACTTCGACTTCGCTCAGTCTGACACGTCAGGCAAAGCGAAGTTGTTTTTTTTGTATGCAGGATTACTTTTTTTGGGGGACTTTGGCTTCGCTCAGTCTGACACGTCAGGCAAAGCGAAGTTGTTTTTTTGTATGCAGGATCACTTTTTTTTGGGGACTTCGGCTTCGCTCAGTCTGACGAAGTTTTCAATATTATTTTCAAGGTCCTTTTATTTGTGGCAGTGTGCTGCAGGAGAAATATAGATTTAAGATTTTTGATTAATGATTTTTGATCTGTCGATGGTCAATAGTGAAATGGTCAATTTTGTACAGCTCTAAACATCTGAAATCAAAAAACGTTAATCTTCATTCTGAAATTTTGTGGCATTATGACATTTTCCGAAGTTTGTGGGTGTGGCTTTATGGGACATTTACAATTAGAAAATAAAAAGAGCCTGCTAACTACAAACAGGCTCTTTCATTCAAAAAAAAAACAAAAACAAGGAAACTAAAGATCCAAATATTAAATTCTGTACGTAAAGGCTATAGTAGCAATACGGTTGTCCAGATCATATCTTTTATTGATGCTCGTTTGAGCTATGACTGAATTGATGTGAAAATTATTGGTATTAAAAATGTCCGTAATATTAAATTTGATACTTCCTTTCTTAGCCAGTACCTGTTTCGAGATTCCAATACTAAAATCAAAAAAAGCATCTCTTTCATAAATACCAAGATTCGATCTGGATTGATATTGTGCGTTAGCTTCAGCTTTCAGGCTTTCGGTGATCGTAAAAGAGTTCTGAACACTTAAGTTTAAAGTGACAATAGGATTAATTTTATCCATATTGACCACATTCCCCATAAACTTATTCTCGAAAATGTTGAATAGTGTATTAACAGACCACCATTTGTAAATTTCGGCTGTGTTGGTAATATTCACACCATAATTAAAGGATTTGCTCACGTTAATTTGGGAAGTTACAGTAGTGTTGTTGGCGGGATTGTAATCGTAAACCTCTGTAAAAACATCTTTGGTTTTACTGAAATACAACGAAGCCATAAAAGCACTTTTCCAGGCGTATCCAATTTCTGTCGAATGTGTAATCTCAGGAACCAAATTCGGATTTCCCTGTGAATAATTAAAAGAATCATCGTAAAAACGAAACGGATTTAAATCAAACTGACTCGGTCTGTTGATTCTTTTACTATAAGACGCATGTAGAGAATGATTGCTGTTCAACTCGTATTTTAAAGAAACACTTGGAAACCATTTTAAATAATCGTCTTTGTGGGTTTCATTTAAGGTTTTTTGTAGTATCTCAATCGCAGTATATTCTGTTCTTAATCCTCCCTGAATATTTAGATTTTCCAGTTGGTATTTGTAATTGGCGTAGGCAGCATAAATTTGTTCTTTGTACTCAAAATGATTGGTTGAGTTAGGATCAACGATCCACTGATTATTGTCGTAATACTCGTAAACTGATGGATTGTCATTGTTTTTAACGCTGGCTTTAGCGCCCCATTCGATAGACTGCTTTTCCTTTAACGGATTGACGAAATCAATTTTTCCTGTAAAAACACTCAATTGCGACGGAATGAACCCCCTGCGATCATTAATGTTAGCTGCAATAGCTGGATCTATATTTTTTGCACTCTGAAACTGATTCGATCTGAACTTTGACGTTTCATACTCGAAATCAAAAGACATGTTTTTGCCCTCGGTATTAAATTTATGAACTCCTGAAAAACCATAGGTATAATCATTCCACTTTTCTTTACTGTCGTTGAAGGTTAAAGCATCAAA
This sequence comes from Flavobacterium sp. UGB4466, assembly GCF_903469665.1. Taxonomy (GTDB): domain Bacteria; phylum Bacteroidota; class Bacteroidia; order Flavobacteriales; family Flavobacteriaceae; genus Flavobacterium; species Flavobacterium lipolyticum. The sequence goes on from NZ_CAGKLC010000002.1 coordinate 136,710, forward strand.
TTGCAGCTGATTTGAAGCATTTAGCAGTGTATTTCTTCCGTTAGCAATGTTCTCGTAACGCCCCAGTTTGGCATCGACATACACTTCTAAATTCGTTTTAGGAGAAACTTCGTAGGTAGTTCCAATTTTAAAATTATTAGAAGTCAGCGGTTCGTCTGTAACCGAGGTCTGATGGTTTTTTGTTGAAATAGTCTGACGTGTATTATCAGTATATTGAATCTGATCGAATTCTTTACGTTCTTCCTCACCTCTAAAAGTGTAACTGTAATTTCCGTAAACGCCAAATTTTTCTTTGTTGTAGCTTAAATTAACCCCTGAATTGGTTCTGTTCTTACGGGCTCTTCCGTAGTTGGTGAATACCGTTCCTTTAAGTCCTCCCGCATTAGGTTTCTTTAAAATAATATTAATAATTCCGGCTTTACCGGTCGCATCATATTTAGAAGAAGGATTCGTAATCACTTCAATTTGTTTGATATTGGATGAGGTAGTTGACTTTAAATAATTGGCAAGTTCCTTTTGCGAAAGCTGTGTTAACTTGCCATTAATCATCACTCCGACACCTTGTTGTCCGCGAATCGATAATTCGCCGTCCTGAGAAACGACAACGCCCGGAGCACGGGATAAAACGTCTAAAGCAGTGCCGCCTTCAGAAACAATGCTGTTTTCTACATTAAAAACCAGTCGATCTGATTTCTGAGTATATAAAACCTTCTTTTTTGTGATTACAATTTCATCTAAAGCATTGATCGAGGTTTCGACAATGCTGTCTTTTCCTTTTTCCGTCTGTGAATATCCGTAGACTGAAAAGGCAAGTACAATAGATGTTATAATATTCTTCATGGTATTTTGGAATGATGGGGGTAAAGTAATTTTTGATTTTGGGTACGGAAGCTGTATGCTATTGCAGAACGAGCTGTTCGAGTTTATCAGAAAGGGTGTTTTGAAGAATTGTTAATCGGTTGGAGAGCTTGTATATCGAGGCTTTTATAGGAGGAAGTATTGAAAACATGAGTGATTATTTGAAGTTTCAGTTGTCAAATATAACACTATTTATAATAAGTCTAAATAAATATAGTTAAAATTTACGACAAATAATGTAAAACATTGATATTGAAGGGTTCCTGTTTTGAAAGAAAAGTGTAAAATCTGGTGAAATATTAAAAATTTGAGGAAAATGCCTGTAAAAACAAGACTTCACAGAGTTTGAGAAAATGGAAAAGGAGGAGAGGAATAAAAGCAGAAAAACCAACTTATTCTATAATAGAACAAATTGGTTTTTATTTTAAAAGGAAGTAAGGTTGGACTCCCTACTTTGTGATTTCTCTGAAAACGGCTTCGAGATTTTTATTTTTCTGGTTCAGTTGTAATGTTTTTAAGCCATTTTCATTGGCAAAATCAAAAATAGCCGGACGCATGTCTTTTTCAGAAACAAAAGTTAGTTCCCAGGTCATATCGTGTGTGTTTTTGTAGGCTGTAATATTTTCAAGTTTAGCCAGAAGCTGTTCTTCTACCTGATAATCAAATTCTACCTCAATCACTTGCTCCGCATTTTCAGATACCAGATGGTCTAATTTTTTGTCGGCAACAATTTGTCCTTTGTCAATAATAATGACACGATCGCAGATGGCTTCGACTTCTTGCATGATATGAGTAGACAGAAAAACGGTTTTATCTTTCCCTACATTTTTGATCACATTTCGAATTTCCATTAACTGGTTAGGGTCCAGTCCGGTAGTAGGTTCGTCCAGAATTAAAACCTCCGGATTGTGCAATAAAGCATTGGCAAGTCCCACGCGCTGGCGGTATCCTTTAGACAGCTGTCCTATTTTTTTATGACTTTCACCTGACAGTCCTGTCAGTTGAATGACTTCTTCAATTCTTGATTTTGGAACCTGATAAACATCGGCATTAAAAGCCAAATATTCACGAACATACAAATCCAGATACAACGGATTATGTTCCGGTAAATAGCCAATAGAACGTTGAACTGCCTTTGCGTCCGTCATGACATCATGACCGTTTACAAGGGCTGAGCCGTTATCTGCCAGTAAATAGGTCGTCAAAATTTTCATTAATGTAGATTTTCCCGCTCCGTTTGGCCCCAAAAATCCGACGATTTCTCCTTTTTCAATAGAGAATGAAATTTCATTTAACGCTTTTTGCGTTCCGTAACTTTTTGATATGTTGTTTACTGCTATCGACATGACTTTTTATTTGCTACAAAAGTAAACAGAAATACGCTCGATTGCTACATTTTTGTCTTTTAAAGAAATCATAAAAAAAATATAAAAGCCAGTCGTTACGGCATCGTTCTTGTTAAAAGGAAATCAAATTTAAAATAATTTATAATGAAAAAAATGTTGGTGGTTCTTGCATTAGCTATGGTTAGCTTTGCAAACGCACAAAAAGGAACAATCTTAGTTGGTGGTGGTATTGGTTACAAGTCTCAAACTACAACTTTAGGGAACAACGAGGTTAAAACGAATGAATTTGATTTTTCTCCAAAAGTTGGTTACCAATTTCACGACAACTGGACTGTAGGGGGTGAGGCTTCTTTTGGTTCAAGCAGAGACGAGCGTGGAGTAAACGAAGTGAAAAACAACACTACTAAATTAGGTGCATTTTTACGTTACACTATGCCATTGAACCAAACTTTCGCTTTCTTCGCTGAATTAGGAACAGGTTTTCAAAGTGCAAAACAAAAAACGTACACAGGACCAATGACTTCAACTGCTAAAGCAGACGGTATGTACATTGGTATTACACCAGCTCTTTTCATCGACATGAAAAAAGGTTTTGGTTTAAACTTTAACATTGGAGGTTTAGGGTACAACACTTTAAACTATGATAACAATGGACCAGAAGTTAAAAACTTCGATTTTAATTTTGGTAGAACATTTAACATTGGAGTTTCTAAAAACTTCTAATCTTAAATAGTATTCAATTTCAGAAAAGCATCCGCCACGGCGGGTGCTTTTTTTGTTTTCAGATTATCTTATGAAAAGTAAAATTTGTTGTTTAGCCCCGATAGAAGTGGTATCCTTTTGTGGCGGGGTTCGCCATAAAAGATATAACGGATAGCGGGACTGAAGGTCTTTTGAAAAAAAAAATCTTCTGCTGCTAAAAAAAAAGCCAACAATAGCGAAGTCGAAAAGAAATCATAACTACAAGAACTTCGACTTCGCCGGTTGGTACTAAAAACAACAACAAAATATATTTAAAATAAAAACTCGTTGCGCGAAATTGTTTTAACACATAGAAACATAGTCTTTGTAAACTTAAAAAAGCGTTTCACTTGTTTAAAAACAGATAGACTGTTATGTGAAAGAAATGTATTTCTTTTGATTTCCTTTATTCTTCGGTTAATATCTATGTTTCTATGTGTTTAATAGGTTTTTTGCCACGAATTCGCGAATTATCACAAATCATTGCGGTTCTTTTTTTGTGACAAATTCTACTAATTATCACAAATCATTGCGGTTAGCTTAATTTGTGAATTTGTGGCGAACAAAAGTTTTTAATCTTTTAAATCAAATTAATCGGTGGCCAATTTTTCTTCAATATTATCCTAAAATAAAACGTATTTTTGGCATTTAGATCGTAAAATCTAAAATCTAAAATCTAAATTTGAAAATGAACTGGGAACAACTTTTATCACTCAAACGCCAAGGCGATACCAGCAAAAGATTACGTGTAGAACAGGACGATACCCGCTTGGGTTTTGAAGTTGATTATGACAGAATAATCTTTTCGGCAGCATTTCGCTCTTTACAGGATAAAACACAAGTTATTCCGCTTTCGAAAACCGATTTTGTGCATACCAGATTGACACACAGTTTAGAAGTTTCGGTGGTTGGACGTTCACTAGGGCGTTTGGTTGGGAAAAAAATCATCGAAAAATATCCTCATCTAAAAGAAGTTCACGGGTATCACATGAACGATTTTGGCGCTATAGTAGCTGCGGCTTCTCTGGCGCATGATATAGGAAACCCTCCTTTTGGACACTCAGGAGAAAAAGCAATTGGAGAGTATTTTTCGATAGGAAACGGTTTGAAATACAAAGACCAATTAACGGCAAAACAATGGCAGGATTTAATTGATTTTGAAGGAAATGCCAATGGATTTTCGGTGCTTACAGCAAGCCGTCCGGGAATTGAGGGAGGACTTCGAATTTCCTACGCTACCCTTGGTGCTTTTATGAAATATCCGAAAGAAAGTTTGCCTAAAAAGCCTACCCAGAATATCGCTGACAAAAAATACGGTTTCTTTCAGACCGACAAATCTTTTTTTGAAGAAGTTGCCAAAGATATGGGCATGATTGTCAATAAAACAGGAGACGATATTGGTTTCGAAAGACATCCTTTAGCCTATTTGGTCGAAGCAGCCGATGATATCTGTTATACCATTATTGACTTTGAAGACGGAATAAATCTGGGATTGGTTTCAGAAGATTATGCCTTAGAGTATTTAATCAAACTGGTGAAAGACAATATCGGAGTAGCCAAATACAAGACATTAACAACAAAAGAAGACCGAATTAGTTATTTACGTGCTTTGGCTATCGGAACATTGATAAATGACGCTGTAAATGTTTTTGTTGAAAATGAAGAAGCTATTTTGGATGGGAAATTTCCTTTTGCTTTAACAGATAAGAGTAAATACAAAGCGCAAATGGATGATATTATCAAACTAAGTGTCGATAAAATCTACCAAAGCCGCGAGGTGGTTGAAAAAGAAATTGTAGGGTATCAGATTATTCAAACCCTGTTGGATAAATTTATAACTGCTTTCAACAACAAATACGAAGGAACTGCTTCAAACTACGATAAACTGCTTTTGAAAATGCTGCCTGAAAAACATCACTTAGAGAAATCCAATTTATACGAACGTTTGCTGCATATCTGTCATTACGTTTCTTTGTTAACAGACGGGAATGCACTGGAGCTGTTTGAAACCATTAACGGCAGAAAAAACAAATAACACGCTAAGCTGCAGAGGTAATTGACAAGAAAATGATTTTACACATAGGAACATAGATTTCAGGTGTAAAAAGAGAACTAAAAAAGAAATACATTTCTTTCACAGAGAAGGATATGTGTATTGAAATAAAGTAAAACGTCTTTTTTATTGACACAGAACCTATGTCACTATGTGTTAAAATGAATTACACCAACGTTTAATATTTTATTGAAAAGCATATACGAGACCCACGCCTAAGACTTGTCTTAGCTGGGCTCTTGGTCCATTGTTAACTTGTGAAGTTGTTCCGGTAGCAGGATCAAAAAAGTCTTTTTTGGTTTTGATATCATCATCATACACCAGATGTACGCCAATATTTGCTTTTACATAAGCATTTACCACAAGATCCAGACGGGTATCATAATCGATATCGACGTTTCCAAATTTGTTTAGATAATCAGTATACAAACTCAATCGGTTTTCGTAGAAGATGTTTTTGTAAATCTCGCTTTTCATGTATCCGGTAAGCAGAATACCAAATTCGGCTTTTACCTTCTGCCCGTTTTCAACTAAAATTTTAGAATTCGGGTCCATTGGATCTACTATGTAAGTCGCTTTTCGCACACCAAAAGATCCTTGATTCGCTAAAGTTTGATCCAGAACTAAGGTAGTTTTTAGGGTTATGGGAGAGAAATATAAGGTTCGGTTTTTCTTTTTATCTGAATTTTCAGCTCCTGCTCCAAGAAAGACATAAGCTGGTGCAAAAGGTCTGGAGATCGCAACATCTTTGTTAGGGTAATTGTACCCGTCAGTAAATTGAGTATTGAAATTGAATTTCGCCGAGTAGTACCAATTTGAGATCGTATCTTTTCTAAAACCGTAAGTTGAGTTGAATAGAAAAGCATCATCAGTTTTTCGGAGTTCAGTACCGTCTTGCTGGTTTAGACCGTATTTTATAATAAGTTCATTGGCCCATTTGTGATTCCCTCTAATATAAGTTCGGTTAAACTCACCTTTAAAAAGTCCGGAGATCGAGCTTGTTCCCCCCGCGCTCCAGTTTACAAAAGCAATTTCGGAAATGTCAAAGCCCAGTTGATTTTTTTTGGTCCAGTTTGATGGTGGAGCAGGTAATTCGCCAGGATCCAAAGTCGTTTGTATAATTTGAGCAAAGTTATTTGAAGTACACAAAAGCAGCAAAAGCAAAAGGGTAGAACGCAATAATTTCATTGTGATTTTATTTTTTGACAGCGCAAAATAATTATTTTGTATCGTTTGAAAAAAGATTTATTAAACTTTTAACGTCAATTTTACACAATTGTTGTAACTGATTAACCGTTCCATGCTCTATAAACTTGTCCGGAATACCCAAAACTTCGATGGTATTTTTGAAATTATGTGAGGCTGCAAACTCTAAAATGGCACTTCCAAAACCACCGTTTACAGTACCGTCTTCGACTGTAATTATCCTCTCGAAACTTGCGAAAACGTCGATTAAAGTGTTGGTATCTAGTGGTTTGATGAAAGAGAAATCGTAGTGGGCAATGGTTGCGGAATTGTGAGATTCGTTTATTGCTTCGATCACATTATTTCCAATTGTTCCGGTGGACAAAACGGCTGTTTTTGTTCCTTTTTTTAGGCAGGTTGCGGCACCAATTTCAATTTTTTTATAATGTCCGAAATTTTCTACTTCCCAATTTGAGATGACGCCACGGCCTCTTGGATATCGAATGGCAATGGGATGATTTAATCCCAATTGTGCCGTATATAAAATATTCTGCAGGGCAATTTCATTGAGGGGAGCATAAATAATCAGGTTCGGAATTGCACGCAAATAAGCAATATCAAAAAGGCCATGATGTGTGGCACCGTCTTCACCTACTAACCCGGCGCGGTCGAGACAAAAAATAACAGGCAAGTTTTGCAGTGCAACATCGTGAATGACCTGATCGTAAGCACGCTGCAAAAAAGTCGAATAAATATTGCAGTAGACCGTCATTCCCTGCGTAACCATTCCCGCAGCAAGTGTTACCGCATGCTGTTCGGCTATTCCAACGTCAAAAGCGCGTTCGGGAATCTCATCCATCATAAATTTAAGAGAACTTCCGGATGGCATTGCCGGAGTGATTCCGATGATTTTTTCGTTCTTTTTGGCTAAATCTAAAATCGTCAGACCAAAAACGTCCTGGTATTTAGGAGGTAAATTCTCTTCTGATTTGGAATAAAGTTCTCCGGTTGAAGCATCAAATTTTCCCGGAGCATGATATTTTACCTGATTTTCTTCAGCCTGCTGTAAACCTTTTCCTTTTGTGGTTACGATGTGCAGAAATTTAGGACCTTTTATCTTCTTTAAGCGGTTAAGCTCTTTGATTAAAGCAGGAAGATCATGACCGTCAATTGGTCCGGAATAATCAAAGTTTAGTGACTTGATGATGTTATTCTGTTTCGGATTTTTCCCGTTTTTAACCGCTGTTAAATATTTTTTCAAAGCTCCCACACTTGGGTCAATCCCGATAGCATTATCGTTTAGAATGACCAAAAGATTAGCATCCGTAACCCCGGCATGATTCAAACCTTCGAAAGCCATTCCTGAAGCAATCGACGCATCACCAATTACGGCTATATGCTGTTTGTCGAAATCGCCTTTTAGTTTTGAAGCAATGGCCATTCCAAGTGCCGCCGAAATAGAAGTGGAGGAATGTCCCACGCCAAAGGTGTCATAAATACTTTCGCTTCTTTTAGGAAAACCGGAAATGCCTTCAAGCTGTCTGTTCGTATGAAAAATTTCCCTTCTTTCCGTCAGGATTTTATGTCCGTAAGCCTGATGTCCAACATCCCAAACCAATAAATCGTCAGGAGTATTAAACACATAATGAAGTGCAATGGTCAATTCGATTACACCCAGACTGGAGCCTAAATGCCCTTCTTTAACCGAAACAACATCAATAATAAAATCGCGTAATTCCTGTGCAACCTGAGAAAGTTGCGCTTCGGATAATAAGCGTAAATCAGCGGGATTGTATATGTTGGAGAGTAAGTTACTTTTCATTGTAAGGTAAAAAGCAAATTTACGGTTTTTAAAATTAAATTCAGTTCAATGAAATTGTCTAATATTTGGTAATAGATATGGCATCTATTCCAGGAGTTATTAGATTTTTGGATATTGTATCTGCTTTGATTGATAAAACAGCAAGGTATCTGGTCGTCGTTAGTTTTTCATTTTGCATACCGGGACTCCATTTTTCAGCTGTTTTTAAAGCCCTTATAAGTTCTTCCCCAAGTTCATTTTTACTGCTTTCTATTGGTTTAAAATAGGATAAACTTCCATCTTTTTCGACTATAAACAAAGTTTTGAATAGTGATTTTATGTTTTGTAGCTATTTTTACTGTTCAAACGGAATCGATAAGGTATAAGTCGAGCGAACAATTTGTTTTTTAAATTTTCCAGGAAGCCATTTTGGTCCTTTTTCTAAAACTCTTATTGCTTCTTTTCCGTTTTCTATTGATGTGTTTTTAACAATATTGAAATTAGTTAAACTGCCATCTTTTTCTATTACAAATACCACAGTTGTTTTGTCCGGATCTATTCCCGTTTTACTTGGAGGAGTATAATTTTTAACGAAAAACTTATGAAATTTTTTCATTCCATTTTCGGGAACAGGTAAAACATCCAAGTCACTTGAGTTGTAAATAATAGCATACGTGCCATTTGGTGTGTTTGTTAATGCGGAATCATTTGTAGGTGTAATCGGTATACCTGTTGTATAGTTTCGATGTTCCGCAGGTACTACTTCGACTTTGTCAATTTTCTGTTTATTACCGTTTTGATCCTGACAGCTGAATAATGTAGTACCCATCGTAATAAACAATGCCAGTAAAAACATTTTGTGGTATTGCGTTTGTGAGTATAAAACACGACTCGGAATATGAATAATTACATTATCAAGTTGTGTATTTTTGAATCTTCCGCAGATACTTTTATTTTGATTTGAAATAAAATAATGCTGTACTTCTTCCGGAAACATTTTTGTAAAATCTACCACAGTTTTAGTACAGCTTAAACAAAACCTCCCATTGCCTTTTGGAGTCATCTCGTCCCAGTTTTCGTGGCACGGCTCGGGAATATTGATTTGATGTCTTTTATTCATGATTTAAATTTCAATAATTAAATGTAATAAAAAATTTAAGTAAAAATGTACTTTTGTATTTATGATAAATCCTTTCACCGACGAATACTTCATGAAAAAAGCTTTGCAGGAAGCTGAAATGGCTTTTGAAAAAGGCGAAATTCCTGTTGGAGCAATCATTGTTGTCGCAGATAAAATTATTGCAAGAAGCCATAATTTAACCGAATTATTAAATGACGTTACGGCTCATGCAGAAATGCAGGCGATAACAGCTGCTGCCAATTTCTTAGGCGGAAAATACCTCAAAGACTGTACGTTATATGTTACCCTCGAGCCTTGTCAAATGTGTGCGGGGGCTTTGTATTGGAGTCAGATTTCGAAAATTGTTTTTGGTGCTCGCGATGAACATCGGGGTTTCATGACAATGGGGACCCAATTGCACCCAAAAACAACTGTGGTTTCCGGAGTGATGGCCAATGAAGCGGCTGATCTTATGAAACGCTTTTTTGTAGAGAGAAGGAAATAATTGCTGTAGATCATGACCAATTTCTCAACCATAAAAAAACTATTTCACATCACTGAATCTAATGGTTTTGCAGATAGTGAAATGGAGGCAGTTAAAAATATCTTTGGTGCACTTCCGGAGGTATTTGTGGACTACTATACAGAATTGGGTAAAATTCAAAACCTAAACCACACACAGGATTTATTAATCGTACCGGAGCGTTTTCAATAATATAAACACAATGATTATTTGATATTTTATTCTGAAAATCAAAAGGCTTGTGTGTGGGGGATTCATAAAGAGGATTTGTCAAAATCTGATCCTCCGGTATACATGAGCGAAGACGAGCAAGACTGGAATCTGGAAACGGAAACGTTAAGTGATTTTTTTACTGCAATGGCTTTTCTTCAGGCAGGTTTTGCTTTAAAGTTTCCGGGTAATACATTTTATGAATTGGAAGAAGATGAATTGAACTTTGTTCGTGCAAACTTCAGAAATAAAGGATTCTCTTTTAAACAATGGCTTGGAGGAGTAAATTTTTATGGTAATTATGATGATGATGTAGTCATAGTGCAGGCAGCGAATCAACTGCTTTATGCAGCTGACACAAAAGAACATTCTGTTGCATTGAACAAAGTATTGTCCGGACTTGGGACAGAATTATAAAAAGAGGCAGTTTGAAAAGAGAGCTTCCTAAAGTACTAAAAAATGAAAGGGCTAATCTCAAATAGTCTCTGAAAATGCTGTAATCATTTTTACCCTTAAGAGCATTTAAATATTTTGCCTTGGAGAATTTTCCTCTTAAAAGATTTAGAAAAATACATTATATTTATGCAATATAATTGACACACCACTAGTTTATTTATAGAGTGGTAAAAGCTAAAGTACATTGTCAATTTTCAAATTCGTAAACCTGTAATTCTAAATAAAAGTGAAAGTAAAAGGACTATTTCTCGTGTTTTGTACGTTTTTTATTTTTCAATCTTGTGGTCGCAAATCAGCTGCCGATTTCAATTCCGATTTTTCATTATTCAAAGAGTACATTGTTAGTTTTACGGGAGGCATCGTCTCTTCGGAATCTGATATTAGAGTTGTTTTGGCTTTTGATAAAAAAGAATGGAAAGTCAATCAGGAATTAGACGACGATTTATTTGATATCTCGCCAAATGTACGTGGAAAAGTAGTAGCACTCTCCACCAATACGATTGCTTTTATCCCGGAGAAAAAACTGGAAGCAGGAACAGAATATCAGGTGACTTTAAACTTAGATAAACTTATCACCATTCCAAAGGAAAAAGAGAAGGAGCTTTCAAAGTTCAACTTTACCGTTAAAACCATCAAACAGGATTTTACTATTAATACGGAGGATGTTCAATCGTATAGTAAAGATTACCAGTACCTGAACTGCGTTTTAAAAACGGCTGATAATATGGATGTTGAAACAGCTAAAAAATTAGTTGAGGCTCATCAGAATGGGAAGGATCTTAAAATTAAATTCGAAAAACAAACGGGAACAGCCAAAGAATTTCGTTTCAAAATTGACAGTATTCAGAGGTTTTTAGAAGCTTCGAATCTGGAAATCGAATACGACGGAAGTGATTTTGATATCGACCAGAAAGGGCAGTTGGATTATGCGGTTACGGGTTTAAAAGAATTTAAAATTGTAAAAGTCGATATTCCCGAAGGAAGTAATCAGTCTCTTTTAATTAATTTCTCGGAACCTTTAGAAAAAGGGCAGGATTTTAAAGGATTGGTCTCTATTCAGAATACAAACAATTTGAAATTTTCGACTCAGGGGAATGTCCTGAAAGTATATTTTAGCAATACAGCTCCGGAGAAAAAAGAAGTTCCGGCACCTGTAGAAGAGACGGTAGATTTAGCGGTTGATTCGGCAGCAGTTGTAGTTGATTCGGCGGCAGTTGTTACGGATAGTAGTGCTGTGGTAGTGGTTCAGAACGAGGAAGAGACTCAGGAACCGGAACCAGTTTTGTCGGGAGAATTGTTACTTGAAGTTTTTCAGGGAATCGAAAGTCAGTACGGCAAAAAGATGGACGCCAATTATACCGAGAAAATCAATTTTGACCAAATAAAACCTAACGTTCGATTCGTTAAAAACGGAACGATTCTGCCAAGTTCAAACAATCTGAAATTGAATTTTGAAGCAGTCAATCTAAGTGCGGTTGATGTAAAGGTGTATAAAATTTACAAGAACAATATTCTTCAGTTTTTGCAGTATAATGAACTGAACGGAAGTCAGAATCTCAAAAAAGTGGCACAACCCATAGCCAAAACCACACTGAATTTAGTCGAAAGCAAACTAATAAATCCGGCGAAGTGGAACACCTTTGCTCTTGATTTATCTAAAATAATCACGCCGGAGCCAGGCGCAATTTACCGTGTAGAATTTGTTTACAAAAAGAAATATTCGCTTTATAAATGCGAAACCTCCGATGAGAGTTCGGAGGAAGAGGAAGAAGAGGTAGATGAAAATGATGTGAACTACAGTGGCAATTCGTATGATGATTACTATTATGACGATTACGACTGGAGAGAGAGTCAGGATCCTTGTACAGGATCGTACTACTATAATGCCAGAATTGCGACAAATATCTTGGCAACTGATTTAGGGGTTATAGCCAAAAGAGGCGAGAATAAATCGTATCTCTTTGCAGTCAATAATATTGTAACCACAGAGCCGGTTTCAAATGCGAGAGTGGATCTGTATACCTTTCAACAGCAAAAAATTGCAACTGCTGCAACAAGCAGCGAAGGAATTGCTACGTTTCAGCTCAATAAGTTTGCTTACTTTGCTATTGTTACTTTAGGAGATCAGTCTACTTATGTGAAGTTGGATGACGGTTATTCGTTATCGGTAAGTAATTTTGATGTTGCAGGTGAAACTTTGCAAAAAGGCTTAAAAGGATTTATTTACGGCGAGCGAGGTGTTTGGCGTCCGGGAGATAATTTGTATTTGTCCTTTATCTTAAACGATGCGTCGAATAAACTTCCAAAATCACATCCGATTAAGTTTAGATTAAACGATCCGAATGGTAAAACAACTTATCAGACGATTCAGAAAACAAACGACCTGAATCATTACAGTTTTATCGTTCCAACAAGTGCTGACGCGCCAACAGGAAATTGGGAAGCAATGATAAGTGTGGGTGGTGCCAAGTTTTACAAAAGCATTAAAATCGAAACGATTAAACCGAATCGTTTAAAAATTAAAAATAATTTCTCCAGAAAAACACTATCATCCTCTTATCCAAATACCAGTACACTTGAAGTGACCTGGCTTCATGGTGCCATTGCAAAAAATCTGAATGTAGAAATGCAGGCAAAATTTTCGCAGCAGACCACCACATTTAAAGGATATGAGAAGTTTAATTTTGACGATTTGGTGCGTCAGTTTAGTTCAGAAGAAATTAATGTTTTCTCCGGAAAATTAAATGAGAATGGAAAAGCATCAGTCGATATCCACCCAAAACTACAAGGGCAGGCTCCCGGTATGTTGCGTGCCGTCTTCATTACAAAAGTATATGAAGAAGGAGGTGATTTTAGTACTGATGTTATTTCGACGACTTATTCACCATACAAAACTTATGTTGGGATAAAAGCACCGGAACCTAATAAATATGGAATGCTGGAAACCAGAACGAACAACCGTTTTGATATTGTTACGGTGGATGAAAATGGAAGACCAAAATCAGTGAGAAATCTCGAGGTAAAAGTGTATAAAGTAGATTGGCGCTGGTGGTGGGACGCTTCCAGTGATAATCTTTCAAATTACAACTCGTCGGATGCGACCACTTCGTATAAATCTTTTGTGATCAATACAGATTCCAGCGGAAAAGGAAGTATTCAGTTTTCTTTAACCGATGAAGAATGGGGGCGCTATTTGATACGTGTTGCCGATCATACAGACGGACACGCCACTGCTTTAACCGTAAATATTGACTGGCCAATCTGGTCCGGAAAAACCCGCAACAGAGATGCCTCTACAGCTAATATGCTGGTATTCTCTACCGATAAGAAAAATTATGCTGTAGGCGAAAAAGCACAGATATCTTTCCCTTCCAGTGAAGGAGGCCGTGCTTTGATTTCGATCGAAAACGGTTCAAAAGTGGTGCAGACCATCTGGGCCAAAACAAAACAGGGAGAAACTAAAGTCGAAATTCCGATTACGGCAGCCATGGCACCAAACGTGTATTTTAACATCACACTCTTGCAGCCGCACGCTTCAACTAAAAACGATTCACCTATTCGTATGTACGGAATCGTTCCGATAGAAGTGGTGGATAAAAACACCATTCTGGCGCCGACCCTCTCCATGCCGGATGTTTTAAAACCGGAGCAGACTTTTACCGTAAAAGTGGGAGAGAAAACTGGAAAAGAAATGACATACACCATTGCCGTTGTAGATGAAGGACTTTTAGATTTAACCCGTTTTAAAACACCAAATGCCTGGGACAGTTTTTATGTTCGTGAAGCCTTAGGAGTTAAAACCTGGGATATTTATGACGATGTGATCGGAGCATACGGAGGAAAAATAAATCAAATTTTCAGTATTGGTGGGGATCAGGATTTAGGTGGCGGTAAAGCCAAAAAAGCCAACCGATTTAAACCAGTAGTGTTGTACTACGGACCATTCAAATTAGAAAAAGGTCAAACGAAAGCACATCAACTGAAACTGCCTAAATACATAGGTTCGGTTCGTACCATGGTCGTTGCTGGTGATGCCAATACAAGTGCCTACGGAAGTGTCGAAAAAGCAACTCCGGTTAAAAGCCCGTTGATGGTATTGGCTTCATTACCTCGAAAAATATCGCCTTCAGAAAAAGTAACCATTCCGGTAACCGTTTTTGCTACCGAAAAGAATATTAAGAAGGTAACGATTCAGCTTAGAACAAGCGGCGGATTAAAAGTAATGGGAAGTGCTGCTCAAAGTCTGAGTTTTGCCCAGCCTGACGAAAAAATGGCCTACTTCAATCTGGTAGTAGGTTCTGCTACCGGAATTGGAAAAGTGCAGGTAATTGCGACATCAGGAAAAGAGAAATCAGTATATGATGTAGAGATCGATATGACCAATCCTAATCCGGTTACAAATACGTATACGGATGTTGTTTTACCTCCAAACAGCAGCAAAACCATTACCTGGAAGACCTTTGGAGTTTCAGGAAGCAATAAAGCCAGACTGGAAGTTTCCTCAATGCCAACCATCAATCTTAATGGAAGACTGCAATACCTCATTCAGTATCCGCATGGCTGTGTAGAGCAAACTACTTCGTCTGTTTTTCCACAGTTGTTTTTAAGCGATATTGTTGATTTGGACAACACCCGAAAAGGAATCATTCAAAAGAATATAACGGCCGGAATTAGTAAGTTAGGAAGTTTTCAATTGCCATCAGGTGGTTTAACGTATTGGCAGGGAAGTACCACTGCCGATGATTGGGGGTCTTCTTATGCCGGGCATTTCCTGATTGAAGCAGAGAAAAAAGGATACGTTTTACCGATTAATTTTAAATCAAAATGGATTTCTTATCAGCAAAGAGAAGCTAAACAATGGCGTTTTGAGCCTAAGTACGGTAATGATCTTGCTCAGGCTTACCGATTGTATACGCTGGCGCTGGCAGGCAATGCTGATTTGTCTTCGATGAACAGATTGCGCGAAACAAAAGGTATTTCAAACGAAAGTAGGCTTCGTCTGGCTGCTGCCTATGTTTTGGCCGGACAAAAATCGGCAGGGCAAAATTTATTATTGCGCACCAGTATTGACAGCGAGTCCAGCGAGTACAATTATTACTATTATGGATCAAGCGAGAGAAACAGAGCGATGGCTTTAGAAACGATGCTGCTTTTAGGGCAAAAACAAAAAGCATTCACTATGGCTTCTAAACTGGCTAAAGAAATGTCGACCAACCAATGGATGAGCACACAAACAACTGCTTATTGTCTGTATGCCATGTCTAAATTTGCTGTTGGCAACGGACCTAAAGGAATTAATCTTCAATTCAGCAAAAATGGAAAAAGCGAAACCATAAATACACAAAAAACAATTGCCGACAGAAGTTTAACAGTTCAGACAGGTGCCAATAGTGTTGTCCTGAAGAATCTTAAAAACAACACGGTTTACGTTAGAGTTTTAAATACCGGAATATTACCAATCGGACAGGAAAATGCGATTCAGAGTGATGTCGCTGCGAATATTGTTTTCAAAAACAGAAAAGGAAGTGCTATTAATGTTTCGAAAATCAGTCAAGGAACTGAATTTGTTGCAGAAGTTACAGTTAGAAACCAAAGAAATGAAAGCGTTCAGAATGTGGCACTGTCACAAATCTTGCCTTCAGGATTTGAAATCGTTAATACCCGTTTCACAGACTACGGTGACGCGACCAATAATATTGCAGATTATATTGATATTCGCGACGACAGAACCAACTTCTATTTTGGAATGAAATCCAGAGAGACCAAAGTATTCCGAATTCTGTTAAATGCATCCTATTTAGGGAATTATTATTTACCGGGATTGCAGTGCGAAGCGATGTACGATAACACCTTCCTGGCCCGAACAAAAGGATTCTGGGTTGAGGTTGTGAAGTAAAAATATGGAACACAGATTATAAAGATTAATAAAGATTTTTTTGCCACGAATTCACGAATTTTAATTTTTTAAATTCGTGAATTGCTTCGCCTGTTCGCTATCGCTTGGGTCGTGGCGAAAGAAAATAATCTTTTTAATCTGTATAATCTGTGGCTAATAAACTTTGTGAACTTTGCAGTAAAATATAG